>DAOUEC010000177.1:0-61214 GCA_034430655.1 Anaerolineae bacterium | reverse complement strand
CTCGATCGTACACTGGCCAGACAGGTGACGCCGGAGTGGGAGCAACTGCTCTCCTGCATCCAATGCGGCACCTGTAGTGCCTCGTGTCCCACCGCCTTCGCGATGGACTATACCCCCCGCCAACTGTGGCAAATGGTGCGACTGGGAATGAAAGAGGACGTTCTGTCCAGCCGCACCTTCTGGCTCTGTACCACCTGTAAGTCGTGTCAGGTGCGCTGCCCGCGAGGCATCCCGATCACGGATACGATGATCGCTCTCAAGGAGTACGCCACGCGGGTGGACGTCAATGTCCCTGAGGGAATGAAGATGTTCGGGGAGACAATTGCCAGCAGCCACAACATCTCCGGCGACGATAACAAGAGCCGCCAGATTTGGAGCCAGAACCTCGCCCATACTCCGCGTGGCGTCAAGCCCCGCCGCAGGAAGGCCGAGGTTCTTTACTTCATCGGCTGCGTCAGTTCCTTCTACCCCCGCGTCTACAGCATCCCCCAGGCGTTCGTGCAGATTATGGAGCGGGCCGATGTGGAGTTCACCACGCTGGGCAGGGATGAGTGGTGTTGTGGCTATCCCCTCCACATCGCGGGAATGGGTGATCGCATGGCTAAGTTGGCCCAGCACAACGTTCAGAAGGCACGGGCCGTGGGGGCCAAAAAGATCGTCTTCACTTGCCCCTCCTGCTACTACGCCTGGACGCATCTCTACCCCGAGGTCGTGGACATCTCCGGCATCCAGTTGCAGCACGCCAGCGAGTTTCTGGCCGAACTGCTCGCCGGCGACAAATTGGCCCTCGGGCCGGTGGAGGCGGTCATGACCTATCACGACCCCTGTGACCTGGGGCGCAAGAGCGGGGTCTATGACGCGCCACGTGAGGTGATAGCCCGCATACCGGGGCTGGAGTTCCGCGAGATGTCCGCCAGCCGCGAGAACGCCCTTTGCTGCGGGGGTGGCGGCGACGTCGAAGTAGCCGACCGCACCGTTACCGCCGGCGTCGCGGCGAAGCGCATGGCGCAGGCGCAGGCCACTGGCGCGAAGTACGTCCTCTCCGCCTGCCAGCAGTGCAAGCGCACACTGCAGGAGGGCGCACGCCAGAACAAGATCCGCATGCGGGCGATGGACCTCACCGAACTGGTGTGGAAGTCCATGCAGGCCGCTGTGGGGGCTGGGTAACCCTGTCCCTACTGGGGTGTCGCCCGGTGGGCCTGCCACGCGAGGCCGGCATAACGCGGGTCGAGTTGCATTGAGGAAAGTGCAGCGCCGGTTGGAGGAGTTCATCACTGAGGGGGAGGGTGAACTGCAGCCATATTCTCTGCGTGATGGCAGAGCAGGAGTTAGCTGAGAGATGGGGGAGATTGCAGCGTACACATTAGAGGTCGCACGTCAACTTGCGCCAGCGATCAGCGCTGATGTTAGTGTGCGGCAAATTCTGGCGAGCGAAATCCGACGGCGGATGAATCGCTACGAACTGATGGACCGTCGCTTCCGCCACAAGTACGAGATGAGCTTCGAAGAGTTCCGGGAGCGGCGTGTGGTCGAGAAGCAGGGATACGGTTTTGAGGTAGAGTCCGACTACTGTGACTGGGAGATGGCCGTTACGGGGCTTGCCGCGCTGAGGGAGCAACTAGCCAGACTGGGAGACGGTGGGAGTGCCCGAAACCGTTGATGATTGGGAGCGGGAGGTTACTGCTGCGGGGCCGGAGTTCTTCATCCAGGTATATGTCAATGTGGTGACAGGCACACAAAACTGCGTCCTTGTCCTGGGACGCCAACGACTTTACGCTCGTGATTGCGTGGGTGGTGTCTGGCATCGGCATCCCTACGATGACCCTGATGCCCACGACTTCAGCTCAGAAGGAGCAAGGCCAGTAACCATGGTCGAGTTCCTGATCGAGGTACAAGAACTCGTTGAAGAGGCTGGCCTGTTATGAGGCCTCATGCACTTTTTCCTGGCTGACCTGCACATTCACACCTGTCTTTCGCCTTGCGCCGAACTGGAGATGCTCCCGGATCTCATCGTGGAGCGGGCGCAGGAACTGGGACTACAGATCATCGCCGTCACCGACCACAACTCGGCCGAGAACGCCGCAGCGGTGGTCAGCGCCGCACAGGGCACAGGCGTCACGGTGCTTCCGGGCATGGAGATTCAGACCCGCGAGGAGGTGCACCTGCTCACCCTGTTCGATACGTTGGAGCAAGCGGCTTCCTGGCAGGAGCAGGTCTACGCTAACATGCCGCCACTTAAGAACGACGAGGCATTCTTCGGAGAGCAACTGCTGCTCGACGCGGTCGGGGAGCCAGTGGGCTACCTCGACCGGCTGCTCCTGATCTCGACCTTTTTTTCTGTAGAAGACGTGGTACAGCGTGTGCGTGAACTGGACGGGCTGTGCGTCCCGGCCCACGTGGACCGGACGATGTACAGCATCATCTCCAACCTGGGCTTTATCCCGCCGGAGTTGGACGTCGTGGGGGTTGAGATCTCAACCAACATCGGCCCGGTCGAGGCCCGCGAACGCTTCCCCCAACTGGCGCATTATAGCCTGGTGGCGAACGGTGACGCCCACCGGCTGAAGGAGATGGTGAGGCGCACGACGTTCAAAATGGCCGCGCCCACAGTCGCCGAGATCGCCCTGGCCCTGGCCGGCGCCGAGGGCCGTGAGGTATGGGTGGACGGGCTGCGGTCGGGAGCGGTGGCGTGCTAGAGTTATCTCTACACATCCTGGATGTGCTGGAGAACACTATTGAGGCGGATGCAACGCGGGTCGAGTTACGAATCGAGGAAGACCTGGAGGCCGACCGGCTGACCATCGAGGTCATTGACAACGGAAAAGGGATGGACGAGGGGACGCTGGCCCGCGTGCTCGATCCCTTCTTCACCACGCGCCGGACGCGCCACGTGGGGTTGGGGTTGCCGCTCCTCGCCGCCGCCGCTGAGCGATGCAACGGTGCGCTGCGCGTCGAATCGCAGGTCGGGCAGGGGACGCGGGTGGTCGTCACTTTTCAGCATAGTCACATTGATCGCGCCCCACTGGGCGACGTCAAAGGCACGCTATTGGCGTTTCTCATGGCCGAGCGGCCCGTTGATCTTCACTACGTCCACCGCGTGGACGGGCGCATCTTCGAGTTCGACACGGCCGAGTTGCGGGCCGAGTTGGGGGGCGTGCCGCTCACCCACCCGGCCGTGCGGCGCTGGCTGGGGGAGTTCATCGCCGAAGGGGAGGCTGGACTGAGGTAGGACGCAGATTAATTGAGGGCGGATGTCGAGTTTGTGGATTGAGACCACGCATCAGAGCCTCGCCCGGGCCGGTGAAGAGGTGTGCGGGGAAGCGGTGAGAACCTTTCGAACCGAAGAGTATTTTTGCGCCATCCTTGCCAGCAGCCCGCAGGGCGGGGTGAAGGGAGCGGCGCAAGCCGGGCGGACGGCGGAGCACGCTCTGGGAATGCTGCAAGCGGGAGACGCGCCTGACCGCGTGGCGGAGACCCTCATCGCTGCGCCACACGTTTCACGTTCGGAGGTCACCTTCTCCATCCTGCAGGTGTTGGACGGAGACCAGGCCCACCTGGTGGAGTGCGAAACCCTGCCTTTGTGCCTGATCCGAGGCGGCGAGGTGGAGTTCCTGCCGCTAAGCGAGGAGGTCGTCCACGGGCGGCTATTGCGCGAATGTCGCTTCCGGCTGCGCGATGGCGACTACATGGTGATGGTCGGCCAGGGCTACCTGTGCCCCCAACCCTCCCATCCCCCCTATAGGGGGACTTCCCCCCCAAAGTTGGGGGGGGCCGGGGGGGGGCGGAGAGGGGGGTGGGGCTGGACCGACATCGCTGTCGCCGTACGGCGCTGGACCGACACCCGCTGCGACGCCGACGAACTGCTGGGCGCGCTGCTGCGCACCTACCGCCGCCTGAACCCCGAACCACCCCGGCAGGACGTGACTGTCGTAGCCATGCATGTCCGCCCAGAGCGCCGCGCCACCGTCTGGACCGGCCCGCCGGCCGACCCGGCACAGGACGAGGCAACGCTGGAGAAATTGATGGTGGAGCCGGGCACACGGGTCTTATGCGGCGATACCACCGCCCAGATCGCCGCCCGGCTGCTGGGGGCCAGGTTGGAGTTAGAGCCCCGCCCCGAAGATGGCTGGGCAGAGGTGCCGCCCGTCTCGCGCCTGGAGGGGGTGGACCTGGTCACGGAGGGGTTGGTGACGCTGGGCAAAGCGCGGGAACGCATGGCGGAGGCGAAGCGAGTACGCGATCTGCCTGGAGGGGAAGACGGCGCCACGCGGCTGGCCCGTGCGCTGCTGGCAGCCGACAGAATCCACTTCATCGTCGGCCTGGCGGTCAATCCTGCCCAGGCCATGGAAATTCGAAAATCGAAAATCGAAATTACAAATTCCGGCACCGTCCCGCTGCGGCAGTTGGTGGTGGAGGAACTGATACGCGATATGAAGGCGCGGGGCAAGTTGGTGTCGGTTGAATACCTGTAGAATGACGAATGGCGAATGACCTGGGAAAATTCGCCATTCGCAATTCGCCATTCGCCATTCATTTTAGGAGGTGTGTATGACATTGCAGCATTATCAATGGATGGACGAATCTTGCTATCACAGATGAGAGGTGTAAATATGGAGCAACCTAAAATCGGCGTGTACATCTGCGAGTGCGGTATCAACATCGCCGCCACGGTCAATGTGCCCGAAGTGGTCGCCTTTGCCAGCCGGCTGCCCAACGTGACCGTCGCCCGCCAGTACAGGTACATGTGCTCCGAGCCCGGCCAGAACATGATCAAGGACGACATCCGGGAGTTGGGCCTCACCCGCGTGGTGGTCGCTTCCTGCACCCCGCGCATGCACGAGCCCACCTTTCAGACCGCCGTCGCCGAGGCCGGCCTCAATCCCTACTACTTCGCCATGGCCAACATCCGCGAGCACTGCTCCTGGGTCATCAAGGACATGGGGCTGGCGACCGCCAAGGCAAAGCGGCTGGTCAGTTCGGCCGTCTATCGGGTGGCCTACCAGGAGGCATTGGAGCCGCGCGTGGAGCCGGTCACCAAAGCGGCACTCGTCGTCGGCGGGGGCATCGCCGGCATCCAGGCGGCGCTCACGATGGCCGACGCTGGCTACCCGGTCTACCTGGTCGAGCGGGAGCCCTCCATCGGTGGGCACATGGCCGAACTGGACAAGACTTTCCCCACCCTCGACTGTAGTACCTGAATTCTGGGCCCCAAGATGATGGATGCCGGTCGGCATCCCAACATCACGCTCCTGAGTTACAGTGTGGTCGAGGAAGTTTCGGGCTATGTGGGCAACTTCAAGGTCAAGGTGCGCAAGAAGGCCCGCTACGTGGACGAGGACAAGTGCACCGGCTGCGGCCTGTGCTGGACCGAGTGCCTGACGCGGCGCATCCCGCGCTTGAAACTGATCAAGATGGGTGAGATGAGCGTTGGGGAGAGGAGAGTCGGAGAGCGATGAGCCTGGATAAAGTCAACGAGATCATTGATCGCTACGGCGCTGACCGGACGGCCAGCCTGGCCGTGCTTCAGGATATCCAGCGGGAGTACAACTACCTGCCGCGCGAGGCGCTGGAACTGGTGGCCGAGCGGCTGGACGCGTCTCTGGGCGAGGTGTATCACCTGGCCACTTTCTACCGCAGTTTCACCCTCAGACCGAAGGGGGAGTATTGCATCCGCGTGTGCCTGGGCACCGCCTGCCACATACACGGCGGCCCGCGTATCCTGGAAGCATTCGAGCGGGAACTGGGGATCAAGGTTGGTGAGAGCACTTCCGACGCCAAGTTCTCACTGGAGGCGACCTCCTGTCTGGGAGCCTGTGCGCAGGCACCTTTTGTGATGGTCAACGAGGAACCGTATGCCAAGATGACCACCGATCGTGTCGGCGAAATAATAGAGAGTTACGCGCTTCTAGAGGCAGCATAGGGAGGGGATAACACAATGCCCAAACTTAAGAGTTTAGAAGAACTGCAAAAGTTGCGCCAGCAACTGCAAGGAGACATCCAGGCCCGCACCGAGACAAGCACGACCATCACGGTAGGTATGGGCACCTGTGGCATCTCGGCCGGCGCGCGGGAGACGATGCACGCCATTCTGACCGAGTTGGAAGCGCGTAACATTGACGCGCACGTGACCACAGTTGGCTGCATCGGCATGTGCTCGAAAGAGCCACTGGTGGACATCCAGCAGGGCGACGAACCCCGCGTCACCTACGGCAACGTCATGCCCGCCATGGTGCCGCGTATCATCGAGGAACACGTGGTACAGGGCAACGTGGTGGAAGAGTGGGTTGTCGGCCGGGTGGCAGGGTAGGAGGATGAGAATGGCTGAACATAATGGAAGACATCGAGCTGACGTACTGGTCAGTTGTCTCCACGACCGCGCACCGGACCTGATGCCGGCACTTGAAGCGGAGGTGAAACGGCGTGGCCTGGAGGAAGAGGTCAGAGTGGTCAATGCCGGCTGTCGGGGCTTTTGCTCTATGGGGCCGGTGCTCCTGATCCAGCCTGATGGCATCTTTTACATCAAGGTGCAAGCCGCCGACGTGCCCGAACTGGTGGAGGAGACACTGGTCAAAGGCCGGGTCGTCGAACGGCTGACTTACAGAGAACCGACGACACGCAGACACATTCCTTACTACAAGGACATCCCTTTTCATGGTAAGCAGATGCGCATCGTCTTGCGCCACTGTGGTTTAATCAACCCCCAGTCCATCGAAGAGTACATTGCCGTCGGTGGCTACCAGGCGCTGGCAAAGGCACTCACCTCGATGACCACTGAGGAGATCATCGAAGAGGTCAAAAAGTCAGGGCTGCGGGGCCGCGGCGGGGCTGGCTTCTCCACCGGCCGCAAGTGGGAGGCTGGCCGTAAGGCCGAGGGCGAGATCAAGTACGCCCTCGTCAACGGTGACGAGGGCGACCCTAACTGCTTTATGGATCGCGCCCTGATGGAGGCCGATCCGCATAGTATCCTGGAAGGTATGATCATTGGCGCCTACGCCATCGGTGCTCACCAGGGATTCTTCTACATCCCCTACGAGCATACGCTGGCGGTGAGGAGTATAAGGACCGCTATCGAACAGGCGCGAGAGTATGGATTGCTGGGCGAGGACATTCTGGGCTCCGGCTTTGATTTCGACCTGGAACTCAGGCTGGGGGCCCACTCCTTCGTGGGTGGTGAGTCTACCGCGCTGATGCACGCCATAGAGGGCAAGGTCAGCGAGCCACGCCCCAAGCATATCCACACCACTGAGAAAGGGTTGTGGGACAGGCCCAGTTGTCTGAACAACGTCAAGACCCTGAACATCGTGCCGGAGATCATCAGTCGTGGCGCCGAGTGGTTCGCCAGTATCGGTACCGAAACGAGCAAAGGAACGCAGGTCTTTTCGCTGGCCGGCAAGGTCAACAACGTGGGACTGGTCGAGGTGCCGATGGGCATCACCGTCCGCGAACTGGTCTTTGATATGGGAGGTGGTGTTCCCAAGGGACGGGAATTCAAAGCAATGCAGATCGGCGGCCCTTCGGGGGGCTGTCTCCCCGCCAGCCTGCTGGATATGCCTATGGACTATGAGACGTTGGCCGAGGCAGGCTCAATGATGGGCACCGGCGGGGTGATCGTCTGGGACGACCGCACCTGCGTGGTGGACGTCGCCCGCTATTTTCTCGACTTTCTCAAGGATGAATCGTGCGGCAAGTGTACACCCTGCCGCGAGGGAATCAAGCGTATGCTGGAGATTCTGACCCGCATCACCGAGGGCCAGGGAGAGATGGCCGACCTGGAGACGCTGGAGACTCTGGGGCGAGTGGTAAAGTCAGTCTCGCTGTGCGGCCTGGGCAAGTCAGCGCCTAATCCGGTGCTCAGCACGCTGCGCTACTTCCGTGACGAGTACGTGGCCCACATCGTGGACAAAAAGTGCCCGGCCGGCGTCTGTAAGGAGCTGATCGAGTACTATATCATCGCGGACAAGTGCATCGGCTGTGGCCTGTGTCGCCGCAAGTGCCCGCAGGAGGCGATCAGCGGGGAGAAGAAAGAGTTGCACGTCATTGACGCAGGCCTGTGCATCAAGTGCGGCGTCTGCTTCGACGTGTGCAAGTTCGACGCGGTGGGCGTGAGATAATGGGAGGGACACAATATGGTCACACTTATCATTGACGGACAAGAGATCCAGGCCGAAGAAGGGCAGACCATTCTTGAGGTCGCCCGGCAGGCCGGGATCGAGATTCCTACTTTATGCTATCACCCACTCCTGGAGCCCTTCGGCGCTTGCCGCCTCTGTGTGGTGGAGGTGATCCGCCGCGGCCGCTCCAGGCTGGAGACCTCCTGCACGCACCCTGCGTGGGACGGGCTGGAGGTCAAGACCCGCTCTCCGGCTGTTATTGAGGCCCGCAAGGTCGTCCTGGGGCTAATGCTCTCGCGCTGCCCCAACGTACCGGTCATCCAGGACCTGGCGCGGGAGTACGGCATCACGGAGCCACCCTTTCCGACGGACAACCCGGACGAGAAATGTATCCTCTGTGGCCTGTGCGTGCGCACGTGCCACGAACTGGTGAAAGCCGACGTGTTGAACTTCTCCCAGTCCGGTGTTGAGCGGAAGGTGGGGCCGCCCTTCCTGGAGAAGACCCGCCAGTGCATCGGCTGTGGGGCCTGCACCATCGTATGCCCTACCGGTGCCATCGAGACCGTGTTGGAGAAAGAAGCGGTCTACAAGGAGAAGCCGCTGGGGCCGACCTCGGCTATCTGGGTACCTTCGATGCAGGCGGTGCCCCGCGTGCCAGTGATTGACACCGACACCTGCATCCGCTTCCGCCAGAACGACCGCACCGACGGCGAGATCGCGGACGCCTGCGGGGTCTGCCAGATGATATGCGAGGCCGGCGCGGTGGACTTCGACCAGCAGGACGAGATACTGGAACTGGACGTGGGGACCATCATCGTCGCCACCGGCTTCGAGATGTGGGATCCGGCCCAACTTTCCCAGTACTCCTACGGCAAGTCGCCCAACATCATCACCGGGATGGAGTTCGAACACCTCTCCAACGCCGGCGGCATCACCGGCGGTGAGATATTGCTGGCCGATGGGCGCAAGCCCGAGCGCGTGGCGATCATCCACTGCGTCGGCAGCCGTGACCACAACGCCCATCCCTACTGCTCCCGCATCTGCTGCATGTACTCTCTCAAGCAAGCCCACCTGGTGCGCGACAAGACCGGGGCCGAGGTGTACGAGTTTTACATGGACATGCGCGCCTTCGGCAAGGCCTACGAGGAGTTCTACGAGCGGGTGCAGAAGGAGGGCGTCTGTATGGTGCGCGGTCGCGGCGCCGAGGTCGAGGTGCTGGAGCCACAAAATGGGCGAGAGGACAGCAAACTGCGCGTCAAGGGCGAAGATGCCAACCTGGGCCGGCTGGTGCAGGTGGACGTGGACATGGTCGTGCTCAGCACGGCCATCGAGGCCCCGCACGACGCTGATAGGGTGGCGGCGCTCTTTGGCCTGAGTCGCACGGAGGATGGCTTCTTCGCCGAGGCCCATCCCAAGATGCGGCCGGTGGAGACCAACACAGACGGCGTCTTCCTGGCCGGGACTGCCCAGGGGCCCAGGGACGTGCCGGATACGGTGGCTCACGCTGGCGCGGCGGCTTCCATGGCGCTGGCGCTGCTGGACAAGGGTGAGGTGACCATCTCACCGACGATCTCTGTCGTGGACGAGGTGCTCTGCTCGGGCTGCAAGACCTGCATCGCGCTCTGCCCCTACACCGCCATCAGTTTCATCGAGGAGAAGAACGTCGCCCGCGTCAACGAGGCGCTGTGCAAGGGCTGCGGTACCTGTGCGGCAGCCTGCCCCTCCGGCGCCATCACGGCGCATCACTTCACCGACCAGCAGATTATGGCTCAGATTGAGGGGCTGTTCCGCGTGCTCGAGCCCCAGACAGTGGAGGTAGGCAGATGAGCAATGAGAGCACAGTGTTGATCTATGGGACCAATCTGGGCGGCTATCGGGCCGCGTATGCCCTGGGCAAGAGCGGTCACAAGTTCATCCTGCTCAACCGTGGCTCCTACGTGGATGAGATGAAGTATCAGGCGCTGGCCCAACTGCCGCTCGACTTCTGCTGGATCTGCGGGCACATGCCCCAGCGCCTGTTCAAGGCCCTCGGCGCGATGCAGGACTGCTACAACGCCGAACTGCTGGAGGTTTCCGGCGAGGCAGGCCATTTCCACGTCAAGTTCAAGAAGCGAGACAAGGTGGTCAACAACTTCGCCTGCACCGAGTGTGACCGGTGCATCGAGGTCTGTCCGGTCGAGGTAGATGGCCACAAGGCGATCCGAGTCATCCCCGAGGCGGCGTGGGAGAACTGCTACGTGATTGACTTCGAGCACTGCATCCGCTGCGGTAAGTGTGAGGAAGTATGCCCCACTGGCGCCCTCAAGGTCGAGCGGCCGGAGGAGGTGCTGGAGGCCGACGTGGGGGCGATTATCCTGGCCGATACGTTCGAGGAACCCAGCGATGAGGACCTGCGCGATTTCGCGCTGGGGCAAAGCCCCAGCGTGATCCGAAACTCCGCGGTGGCCAGGCGCTCGCTTCTGACCAACTTTGTGCGCGATTCCGTGCGCCTGCCGTCCGGCAAGATCCCGCAGACCTTCGACATCGTCGTCACGCCCCACTTCAACCGGCCGGGCGTCGAATACGAGAACTATAACCTGAGCGTGAGCGCCATCTACCGCGCCGTCCGGCTCAAGGAGATTCTCCCGCAGGCCGATGTAGCCGTCTTCCTGCACGACTATCGGGGGACGGGAAAGGGGCACTATCGGTGGTACCAGAAAGCCCTGGACGCCGGTGTGCGTGTAGAGCGGGCGGAAACGCTCAAGATCGTCCCCGAGGACGGCGCTGAGCAGGTGACCATCCACTATACCTCTGCGGCTTGTACTGAGCATAGTCGAAGTAACGGCGAATCGCACACGCACACCGTCGAGTTGGCCATCCTGGTCACAGGGCAAAGCCCCCCGTCGCAGATGGCCGAACTGTCGCGGCTGACCGGCGTGCAGGCGGACGAGAACGGGTTCTGTCACATCCGGCCCTTCTCGTGCTGCGAGACGGATGTGGACGGCATCTTTGCCGTCGGGGAACTCACGGGGCCAAAGGGCAACCCGGAGACCGTCTGGGAAGGCTGCGCGACTCTGACCGAGGTGCAGAAGTACCTGGGGGAGAAGAACTTTAAGCCGGCCCCCGGCCCACCGCTGCGGGACGTGGAGGGTGAGCCTATCCGCGTCGGCGTGTTCTTATGCAGTTGCTTCGGCCTGTTCGACGAGCGGATAGACCTGCCGACACTGGAGGAGCAGGTGCGGGCGCTGCCCGGCGTCGCTCACGCCGAGATCATCGAGGGCTGCTGCACCGGCCCCACGATCAAGGCGACGGCCGAGCGCATCAAGCAGTCCGGTGTCAACCGGGTCGTCCTGGCCGTCTGCACGCCCTTGCAGAAGAAGGGCAAGTACAACAAGGCCGTGATGATGGCCGGGCTCAACCCTCTCCTGTGCGAGTACCTGCGCTTCCGGGAAGACGTCATACAGGTGCACACGGACCGGGATAAGATGCTGGAAAAGTCCCTGGCGCTGATCCGGGGCGGGGTGGAGAAGGTCAAGCGCGGGATGCAGGCTGGCCCACCTATGGACACGTTCATCCCACGGGCACTGGTCGTCGGCGGAGGGCTGGCCGGACTGACCGCGGCTGCCGAGATCGCCGCCAACGGGTTCCCCGTCGCGCTGGTGGAGCGCGAGGAGAAACTGGGCGGGCAGATGCAGTATCTGGATGAGGAGCAACGGAAGTACGTGGAGGGGCTCATCTCCGCCGTGGAGAACGCTGACAACATCACCTGCTACACTCAGGCGCACCTGGCCCAGGCGGAGGGGTACGCGGGCAACAACCACGTGGTGGTGGATGCGCCAACGGGGCACGTCCCGGTGGACACCGGCGTGATCATCGTGGCGACGGGGGCCCAGGAGTACCGGCCAGAGGGCTTTCTCTACGGCCAGGATCCACGGGTGATGACGCAGACGGAACTCCAGGCGAAGATGAGCGGCGGTGAGACCGCCAGCCGGGTGACGATGATCCAGTGCGTGGGCTCAAGGACTCCGGGGGTCCCGTACTGCTCCCGGCTCTGCTGCAACCAGGCGCTGAAGAACGCCATCGCGCTGCGCGAGAAGGGAACTGAGGTCGCCGTTTTCCACCGTGACATCGCGACCTACGGCAAAGTGGATTACTACCGGCTCGCCAGGGAGGCGGGGGTGCGGTTCGTTCGCTTCCCCGACGATCGCTACCCCGAGGTGTGGAGCAACGGAAACGGGCTGGAGGTTGTCAATGGGGAACAGCGAGTTCAGGCGGATTGGGTCGCGCTGAGCACCGGCATCGTACCGGACGCGGAGAACAGCCAGGCCCTCTCGCGGTTGTTGAACTATCCGCTGGACTACGAGGGCTTCTTTTCCAGCGACATCAGCAACTATCCTTTCGAGGAAGCGATCAAGAAACTGACCAAGCCCTTCGAACTGGCCGGTAACGGCATCTTCCCGGTGGGGTTGGCTCATTCGCCTCGCTCGTTCGAGGAGACGATCCTGACCGCGAAGGACGCGGCTGGCCGCGTGCTGGTGGTCATCGGCAAGAAGAAGATGCCCCCTCCCAACAAGATGTTCGTTGCCGATGTGTACGAATCTCTGTGCATGGGATGTGGCCTCTGTGTGGACGTCTGTCCTTACGGCGCGCGGTACATTGACGAGTTCAAGAAGGTAGCCAGGACCCATCCTTTCCTGTGCGATTCGTGCGGCTCGTGTGTGGCGATATGTCCCAACGATGCTTCTTACCTGCGTGACTTTATGGGCGAGCAGTCCATAGCCGCGCTCGATGCCTTGCTGGTGTGAGGTGAAATATGAGCGACGAGCAAGAGTTCGAACCCAGGATCATCTACTTCCTGTGCAGTTGGTGTGGCTCCGGTGGCGGTGAGACCGCTGCCGCCCACCATCTGCATTATCCTGAGAACGTGAGGCCGTCCCGCGTCAATTGCACCGGGGCGCTGCCGGCGGTGCATATCATTCGCCCGCTGATCGAGGGGGCGGATGGCGTGGCGATCAGTGGTTGCTATCCGGGTGACTGTCACTACAACGACGGCAACTTCCGCGCCCGCAGGCGAGTCGCGCTGGTGACAAGCATCCTGGATACGCTTGGCCTGGAGCCGGAGCGGGTCTGGTTCCGCTACGTGGCGCACGGCGAGGGCCAGCGGTTTGTGGACACGGCCACCGAGTTCAACGACCACATTAAGAAACTAGGGCCCAATCCGCTGAAGACAAGGAGCGACACGTGAACGACAAAGGTGCAATCCTGCCAGCAGAGGACGGCGTTGAAGCCGCCGTCGTCGGCTGGCTAAAGGAGGCATTGAACAAAAAGGTCTTTGACGCACTCCTCATACCCGTGCAGGTGCCGGCGGAGGATTCGTTCGCCTACCTGCTGCTGCAGAACCCGGCTCTCCTCGAAAATGCCTCTCCGCTGCCCCCGGTGATGCCCGTTCAGGGTGGCAAAGCGATCAGCCGCCTGACGATGCGCGGGAATGGAAGTAAGCGCATCGCGGCGGTCGTGCGCCCCTGTGAGGCGCGGGCGGCGATCGAGTTGACCAAACTTGAGCAGGCGCACCTGGACAATCTGTGGCTGATCACCGTAGACTGCCCTGGAGTGTTGCCCCTGTCAGATTATCTCGAGGATCCGGCCGCCGGCGCGGCTCGCTTCGCAGAGGCATCCCAGCGTTGGGACCGCGCACCCATGCGGCCGGCCTGCCAGATCTGCCACCGCTTCAGCATGCCGGCCTCCGATCTGCACATTGGCACGCTGGGCAGTGCGGATGGGACGGTCTTCGTCATCCCGGGTAGCCCGAAGGGAGAGCGCGTCCTGGAGAGTATGGATATGCCTCTGGAGGCAGCGTTGGATGACTGGACTGCGCAGGTCAAGGAGATGGAGAAGGCCCAGATGGAGCGGCGCCAGCAGGCCCACGCGGACCTGAGAGAGGGAATCGCGGGGCCGGACGGACTGCTGGACGTGTTCAGCGATTGTATCAACTGCCACAACTGCCAGCGGGTCTGCCCTGTATGCTACTGTCGTCAGTGCTACTTTGAATCGGCAGCGTTGAAACTCCCCCCTGAGAACTACCTGGCGCGCTCAGAACGGAAAGGGGCGCTGAGGTTCCCGCCCGACACCCTCCTGTTTCACCTGGGGCGGGCGTCGCACATGATCCTCTCGTGTGTGTCGTGTGGAACGTGTGAGGATGCCTGCCCCATGTCCATCCCTGTCGCTCAGGTCTTCAGCCTGCTGGCGGATCGGGCCCAGGAGACGCTGGGGTACGTCGCGGGCAGAAGCCTGGAGGACCCACTGCCCCTGGCGACCTATGAGATGGACGAACTCCACCAGGTGGAGCAGCCCTACGTAGAGATCTATCACAAGCGGGAGGTACAGGATGCCTGAGGGCCTGAAGATCAATAAAGGAGCAGAGGAGGCCGTGCGAGAGTTACTTCGCTCTCTCCTGGAGAGCGGCCGGGTGAATGGTGTGCTTGCGCTGGGAAGGACCGGGGGAAGCAACGGGGGCGTGGCGTATTCGTTGTTCACAGACCCAGATGCGTTCAGGGTGGATGGCACCGCGCTTCCCCTTCTCCCGTTCATGCCAGCCAATGCGGGCGGATTGCTCTCCCGCCTGACGTTGAGGGAGCCACTCGCCGGGCCAGTCGCGGCTGTGGTCAAGCCATGCGAGTTGCGGGCTTTCATTGAACTGGTGAAGCGCAGCCAGGGCAGCCTGGACAACCTCCTGCTCATCAGTTCGACCTGTGGTGGCGTCTATCCCCTTGACGTGGGCGCCAATGGCGATCTGAAGGAAAGGCCGCCTGGGTACTGGGAGGCGGTGAAGCACGGCGAGTTGGATCACGACGTCCGGCCGACCTGTCGTGCCTGCGTGCACTTTGTGCCCGACAACGCCGACATCACGGTCGCCCTGGTGGGAAAGGAGGACCTCGACACGCAATGCGCGCTCTTCTTGAACACTGAGAAGGGGGCCAAGTTTGTGGAGGGGTTGGAGGGAACGCCTCTGTCGGACGAACTGGAGACCGAACCGATCCAGCGCTCCCACAGCCAGCGTGCGGCCTACCGGGAGGAACTCTTTGCCGGGGTAGAAGTGGGCATGCAGGAACTGATCCGCACCTTTGGCCGTTGCATCGGCTGCCACGCCTGCAAAACGGTGTGCCCAATCTGCTATTGCAGCCTGTGCTACTTCGAGTCTCAGGACTGCGAGTATTTGCCAGAGATCTATGAAACCGAGTTGGAGAGAAAGGGCGGGCTGCGGGTGCCGCCCAACACGATCTTCTTCCAACTCGGGCGGCTGGCCCACGTGAGTGTCTCCTGCGTGGGATGTGGTATGTGCACAGACGTGTGTCCTGCCGATATCCCCGTCTCGACCATCTTCTCGAAAGTGGGAACATCGGTTCAGGCGCTGTTTGGCTATCGGCCGGGGAAGGACGTCACCGAGGAGATCCCGCTGATGACTTTCGAAGAAGAAGAACTCACTCAGGTTGCAACGTAGGGGGAGAAATGGAAGAGCAAGAGTTTACACCTAAGATCGTGGGATTTCTCTGTAACTGGTGCGCGTACACTGCCGCCGATACGGCTGGCGTGTCCAGACTCCAGATGCCCCCTTCGGTCATGGTCGTCCGTGTGATGTGCTCCGGTCGGGTTGACCCGCTGTTTGTGCTCTCCGCTTTTCTCAAGGGAGCCGATGGCGTGTTGGTCGCTGGGTGCTGGCCTGGCCAATGTCACTACCAGAAAGGAAACCTTCACGCGCGCCGCCGGGCCGCGATGCTCAAGAGCATCTTCGAGACACTGGGCCTGGAAATGGCGGACCGCTTCAGGCTTTCGTGGGTCTCAGCATCCGAGGCTCCCCGGTTCGCAGAGGTGGCGAAGGAGTTTACGGAGGAGGTGGAGCAATTGGGCCCCACTCCTATCTGGGACGAGGTATTTCTGTAAGCACGAATTCCCGCCACCTCGCCTGTCAGTTGTGGACCCCTGCGGCCTTATCGGGCGGCTTGTTGGGCACTTCAGGTGAGATGGCGGGTTTTTCCAGAGGAAGAAACACACCCGACCATGGCGAAGGTATCATTCGTCTCGACCCGCAAAGGATGTTCACCGAGATAGGTGGGTAGGAGGAACAAAAGTGGAGGTTTTGATGTCATGAGTGCTGACTATGAACCACGAATCGTTGGCTTCCTGTGCAATTGGTGCACTTACGCCGCGGCCGACACGGCTGGCATCTCCCGGATGGAGCAGCCACCCAACGTGGACATCATCCGCGTGATGTGTTCGGGGCGCGTAGACCCGGTCTTCATCCTCAAGGCCTTCGCCGAGGGAGCCGATGGCGTCATCGTCTCCGGGTGCCACCCGCCTGGAGACTGTCACTACAATAGCGGCAACTACAAGACCTTCCGCCGCATGCCGCTGGTGGAGGCGCTGCTGGAGCAATACGGCATCGAGAAGGAACGCTTCCACTGGGGTTGGATCTCCGGCGCAGAGGCCCCCAAGTGGGCCCAACTGGTGCGCGATTTCACCGAGCAGGTGCGTGCCCTGAGGCCGCTCAACTGGAAGCGCGAACTCGAAAGCAAGGAGGAATAGGCCGATGGCAGACAACGGAAAACTCAAACTGGGCCTCTACTGGGCCGCCTCCTGCGGTGGCTGCGACATCGCTATCCTGGAGTTGCGAGAAAAGATCCTGGACCTGGATGTGGCGGCCGACATCCTCTTCTGGCCGGTGGCGATGGACTTCAAATACAAGGACGTCGAGGCCATGCCCGACGGTCACATAGACGTCTGCCTCTTCAACGGCGCTATCCGCACCGGCGAGAACGAACACATCGCCCACCTCCTGCGTCAGAAATCGAAGATGCTGGTGGCCTTCGGTTCCTGTTCTCACCTCGGAGGCATCCCGGGCCTGGGCAACTTCTTCGACCGCCGGTCCATCTTCGAGCGCGTCTATCTGGAAGCACCCTCCGTAGATAACCCCGAGGGCATCTTGCCACAGACCTCTTACCAGTTGCCCGAGGGAGAGGTGATCATTCCCAAGTTCTACAACACGGTCAAGACACTGGCGCAGGTGGAGGACGTGGATTACTTCGTGCCCGGCTGCCCGCCGCAGGCCCCCCAGATCTGGACCGTGATCGAGGCCATCCTGGGCGGCCAACTCCCGCCTAAAGGGAGCGTGGTCGGCGCCAACGAAAAGACGGTTTGTGATGAATGTGAACACAATCGAGAGGAGAAGCACATCAAGAAGTTCTACCGCCCCCACGAGATCATCCCTGAGCCAGGGCGTTGCCTCTTTGACCAGGGCATCTTATGCGCGGGACCGGCGACGCGGGGTGGCTGCGGCGCGCTCTGCCCCAGCGTGAATATGCCCTGCCGGGGCTGCTACGGTCCGCCGCCGAACGTGATTGATCAGGGCGCGGCGCTCCTTTCAGCCGTCGCTTCGGTCGTGGACGCCGATACCGAGGAGGAGGCGGCCCGCATCGTGGGCGAGATCGTGGACCCGGTGGGCACCTTCTATCGCTTCGGTTTGCCCGCTTCGCTGCTGCACCGGAGGAAGTTGGAGGAAGGCTCATGAGAAAAATCAGCATTGACCCCATCACCCGCCTAGAGGGACACGGCAAGATCGAGATCTTCCTCGACGGGGAGGGGAACGTCGCCAACGCTTACCTGGTGATCCCAGAACTGCGGGGGTTCGAAAAGTTCGCCGAAGGCCGGCCCGTGGAGGAGATGCCGCGCATCACGCCGCGTATCTGCGGTGTCTGCCCGGAGGCGCACCACATAGCCTCGGCCAAGGCCTGCGACGCGGTCTACCACGTCGAGGTGCCCCCGACGGGCAGGAAACTGCGCGAAATCCTCTACTCCGCCTTCTTCGTCGCCGACCACACGGTGCACTTTTACATCCTGGGCGCGCCCGACTTTGTCCTGGGACCGGACGCGCCACCCGCTGAGCGCAACATCCTGGGGCTAATCCACAAGGTCGGCCTGGAGATTGGCGGGCGGGTCATCAGTTGCCGGGGGATGGGTATGGACATCGTGGGCATGCTGGGCGGCAAGACGGTGCACCCGGTCGGCGCCCTCCCCGGTGGAGTGAGTAAGGCGATCAACGAGGAGGAGCGGGCGCAGATCGAGGCCTGGGGACACGAATTGGTCGAGTTCGGACAGTTTGGCCTGCAACTGTTCCACGACGTGGTGCTGGCAAACGAGGCCTACCTGGACATGATCCTCTCCGACACCTTCACCGCACCGATGTACTACATGGGGTTGGTGGATGAGCGTAACTTGGTCAACTTTTACGACGGCAAGGTGCGCGTCGTGGACCCCGAGGGAAACGAGTTCGTCAAGTATGCCCCGGAGGAGTACCTGGACGTGATCGCCGAGCGCGTCGAGCCCTGGACATATCTCAAGTTCCCTTACCTCAAGGGTGTGGGCTGGAAGGGATTCGTGACCGGCATGGACAGCGGTATCTACCAGGCCACGCCCCTTTCGCGGCTCAACGCCGCCGATGGCATGACGACGCCGCAGGCGCAGGAGGCCTACGAGCATTTCTACGAGACGATGGGGGGCAAGCCGGTGCACGGCACGCTGGCCACCCACTGGGCCCGCCTGATCGAGTTGCTCTACGCCGCCGAGCGCATCGTCGAACTGGCGACCGACCCCGAGATCACTGACCCGCACGTGCGCAACGTCCCCACCGAGACGCCGGACGAGGGGGTGGGCATCGTCGAGGCCCCGCGTGGCACGCTGACCCATCACTACATCACCGACGAGAGAGGTATAGTCCAGAAGTGCAACCTCATCGTCGGCACGACCAACAACTATGCGCCCATGTCGATCTCCATCAAGAAAGCGGCCCAGGCGTTTATCAAGGAGGGCCAGGTCAGCGAGGGGCTGCTGAACAGGGTAGAGATGGCCTTCCGCTCTTACGATCCTTGCCTCGGCTGCGCCACCCACACCCTGCCCGGCCAGATGCCGCTGGAGGTGCTGGTGCGCGATGCCGAGGGGAACGTTGTGGACGTGCTGAGGCAGAACATAGACTAGGGATAGGTTGGCCCCTACCAGGCGGTTGTAAACTGGTAGATTGGTAGATTGGTGGTTGGTAGGCTGGTAGCCCGAGGCTGGTAGTTGGCAAATTGGTCGGAGAAACCAATCTACCAGTTTCCCAATTTACCAATTTACCAACCTCCAATCTACCTTTTTGAGAGGGCCATTGCTTTGAAGACGCTAGTGCTGGGCCTGGGCAACCCCATCCTGACCGACGATGGGGTGGGCATTCACGTCGTGCGGGCAATGGCAGCGCAATGCCAACGGGATGATGTGACTTTCGCCGAAGCGAGCGTCGGGGGGCTGCGGCTGCTGGACGTCATCGCCGGTTACGAACGAGTCGTCCTGGTGGACGCGATCCAGACCCGCGATGGCAGAGCGGGTGACATCCATCGCCTACACCCCAACGATCTGCGGGCCTCGTTGCATTCGGGCTCGACGCACGATCTTTCCCTGACCGGTGCGCTGGCCCTGGGACGTGGCTTGGGGCTGACGTTGCCCGGAGATGAAGCCATCACTATCCTCGCCATCGAGGTCGAGGACGTGCTGACCTTCGGCGAGGCGTGCACGCCTGCGGTGGCGGCGGCCATCCCCCGCGCCGTGGAGGTCGTGTTGGCTGAGTTGGAAACGGGAGAGCAGTAGTGCACGAACTGGCCGTCACCCAGAGCATGCTCAACCTGGCGCTGGAATACGCCGAGCGGGCTGGCGCGGGGCATATCACGCGCATCAACCTGGTCGTCGGCGAGGTGTCGGGCATCGTGGACGATTGCGTCCAGTTCTACTTCGACTTCGTCAGCAAAGGCACGCTGGCCGAGGGGGCGCAACTGGCGTTCGAGTGGCAGTCGGCCCGCTTCCGCTGCCGCGCCTGCAGCCACGAGTTCGCGCTGGAAGACGGCAACTGGGCCTGTCCCGTCTGCCAGGCGATGGGCGGTGAGTTCGTCGCCGGGCGGGAGTTTTATATGGACAGTATTGAGGTGGAGTGACCGGACAAGAGGCAAGAGGCAAGAGTTGGCGCTCAATAAGGCGAGGGTACCGGCATGACCGAACAAGAACTGGCACGTCTCACGTTGATGTTGCCGGATTCTTGCCGGATTCCTGCCGGATTATCGGACGATTGGCGGATGATTATCGGATGATTCCGTGGGGATTCACGGCTTGAGGCGATGGCACGCGAATGGCACGCAAGGGAGACACATTTTGAAAGTAGAAATCGTCAAAGATATTCTAAGCGCCAATGAGCAGATCGCACAGGAAAACCGGCGACTGTTCGATGAGAAGGGCGTCTTCGTTCTGAACGTGATGGCCGCGCCCGGGGCGGGCAAGACCAGCCTCATCGAGCGCACGATTGAGGCGCTGCGAGACCGGCTGCGCATTGGCGTGATTGAGGGCGATGTCGCCTCGACGATTGACGCCGACCGCATCGCCCGCCTGGGTGTTCCGGTGGTGCAGATCAATACCGGCGGGGCCTGCCACCTGGACGCTAACATGGTGCGCGTCGCCTTGCCCAGGCTGCCGCTGGACGAGACCGATTTGCTGCTCATCGAGAACGTGGGCAACCTCATCTGCCCTACCAGCTTCGCCTTGGGGGAGCACCTCAAGGTCATGATCGCCAGCACGCCCGAAGGGGACGACAAGCCGTACAAGTATCCGGGCATGTTCAGCGTCGTGGATGTGCTGGCGCTCAACAAAGTAGATTTGTTGCCTCTGTTAGAGTTCGATCTGGACTACTTCCGCCGTGGCGTCGAGGCGCTTAACCCCGATGTCGCCTTCTTCCCCGTATCCTGCAAGACGGGAAAGGGAGTGCAGGAATGGATTGACTGGCTGGTTGAGAGATGCCGGGCGAGTTGATACGGAAGACAATCAATGTGCGCGGCGTCGTGCAAGGAGTCGGTTTCCGCCCCTTCGTCTACCGGTTGGCGCACGAGCATGGCCTGGCCGGCTGGGTGCTCAACCATTCCGGCGGGGTGGAGATCGAGATCGAAGGGCCGGCGGACACGCTGGCAGCGTTTGTGCGCGACCTGGAGGGGAAGGCTCCGCCGCTGGCGCACATCGAAGGCATTGAAATTGCCGATGCGCCGCCGGCTGGCTACACGACTTTCGAAATCCGCCACAGCGTGGCCGAGGAGGGGCGCTACCAACTCATCTCCCCCGACATCGCCACCTGCCCTGATTGCCTGCGGGAGTTGCTGGATCCGACCGACCGCCGCTATCGGTACCCTTTCACCAACTGCACCAACTGTGGCCCGCGCTTCACCATCATCGCCGACGTCCCCTACGACCGTCCGCTGACCACTATGCGGGATTTCGTCATGTGCCCGCAGTGCCAGGCGGAGTACGACGACCCGTTGGATAGGCGGTTTCACGCCCAGCCGAATGCCTGTCCGGTATGCGGACCGCACGTCTGGTTGGTTTCAAGTCCCAGGTTCCAGGTTCCAGACGCAATTCGCAATTCGCAATTCGCAATTCGCAATTCGCATGATGTCATCGCCCAGGCTGCCCGTCTGCTGCGAGGGGGGGCCATCCTTGCCATCAAGGGACTGGGTGGCTTCCACCTGGCCTGCGACGCTACCGACGGGGAGGCCGTGCGCAGGCTACGGGAGCGCAAGGGACGCCCGGCCAAGCCGTTAGCGGTGATGATGGCCACGTTGGAGGAGATCAAACAGCACTGTTGGGTTTCGGATGAAGAGAAGCGGCTGTTGACCTCGCCTCAGTGCCCCATCGTGTTGCTCCCCTGGAAGCCCGCATCGAACGTCTCTCGGCTGGTGGCTCCGCGCAACAACTACCTGGGGGTCATGCTCCCCTACACGCCGCTGCACCACGTACTCCTGCGGGACGTGGGGCGGCCACTGGTGATGACCAGCGGCAATCTGTCCGAGGAGCCCATCGCCCGCGACAACGACGAGGCGCTGCGCCGTTTGGCCCATCTGGCCGACTACTTCTTGCTGCACGACCGCGACATCTATGCGCGTTATGACGATAGCGTGTGGTTTGTGCCTCGCGCTTCACGTTTCACGTTTCACGTTTCACGGTCTAACTCCAAACCTGAAACTCTGCAACCTGAAACCGCCTTGCCCCAGCCCATCCGTCGCTCACGCGGCTACGCCCCCTTTCCCATAAAACTCCCGTTCCGGGTCAGGCAAATCCTGGCCTGCGGGGCGGAACTGAAGAACACCTTCTGCGTCACCAGGGACGAGTACGCCTTCCTCAGCCAGCACATCGGCGACATGGAGAACCTGGAGACGCTGGAGCACTTCGAGACCACGATTGAACTCTACAAACGGCTGTTCCGCATCCAGCCGGAGATCATCGCCCACGATTTGCATCCAGAATACCTCTCCACCAAATACGCAAAATCACAATTCGCAATTCGCAATTCGCAATTCGCTATTCAGCACCACCACGCCCACATCGCCAGTTGCCTGGCCGACAACGGCTGGACGCCGGACGACGGCCCGGTCATCGGCGTGGCCTGGGACGGTACCGGCTATGGCAGCGACGGGCATATCTGGGGCGGCGAGTTCCTGGTGGCCGACTATCGCGGCTTCCGGCGGGCGGCGCATCTGGAGTATCTGCCCATGCCCGGCGGCGAGGCGGCCATCCGCAATCCCTACCGCCTGACCATCGGCTATCTTTACGCGCTCACTGGCCGGTTGTCCTCCTTTCCCTTCGAGACCACCGTGGGCGAGGAGGAGTTGCGCATCATCCAACGGCAGGTTGACGGAGGGATCAATTGCCCGCAGACTTCGGCCGGCGGCCGGCTGTTCGACGCAGTTTCGGCGCTGCTGGGGGTGCGGGAGCGCATCACCTACGAGGCGCAGGCGGCTGTGGAACTGGAAATGGCGGTGAAAGAATTGCGAATTGCGAATTGCGAATTGCGAAGTTATCCGTTCGGCATCGAGAAGGGGGAGGATGGGACGGTGATCCGGCTGCGCGGGTTGTTCGAGGCGCTGCTCAATGACCTGCGGGGTGGGGTGGCCGTGGGGGAGATGGCCTGTCGCTTCCACGTCACCGTGGCAGAGATGATGGCGGCGACGTGTGAGCGGATTGCCCAGGAGACGGGGCTGCGGACCGTGGCGTTGAGCGGCGGCTGCTTCCAGAACCGGCTGCTCCTGGCGCTGGTCGTACCACGACTGCGGGAGGTGGGCCTGCGCGTCCTTTTACACCGGCAGGTGCCGTGCAACGATGGCGGCATCTCGCTGGGGCAGGCGGTGATCGCGCATTTTGCCGTGAAGTAAACGATATAGCTTTAGGAGAGGCCACGGTGTCAGAATTGTCCCTTGAAGAGATTCGCTTGAGTTATCGCCCTGATACAATTCAGATCTTGTTCATCGGTGAATCCCCGCCAGCCGGGGGCGGATTCTTCTACTTGGCTAACACTAATTTGTTTCGCTATACCAGGGAAGCGTTTGCCAGCGTGTACGGTGAGAAGTGTGGACAGGGTACCAACTTTCTTCAGTTCTTCAAGTCTATCGGATGCTATTTGGACGATTTGTGCCTTGAACCCATCAATCACTTGGACAAACCTACCCGCCGTCGTAAGCGCGCTGCAGCCGTTCCCTCGCTAGCCGAACGCATTAGCAGTACTGCTCCCTGTGCTGTCATCGTGGTTATGTTAGCGATCTCAAAGGACGTACAAGATGCGATCAGCGCAGCACAGATTGGTCCAATCCCTACTTACTCTCTGCCGTTCCCAGCGCAAGGTTGGCAGCGAAGATACGTAAAAGGTCTTGTTCCAATACTTCAGGAGTTGAGAAGAACGCAGATTCTGATATAATGTGGGCGTGCTGGAGTACCAATCCACTACGTTCAGAGGATTTGGAAAAACAATGTGTCTAGCCATACCAGCGTTGATTACATCCATTGAAGGAACCTCCGCCCGGGCCGAGATCGGCGGGGTGGAGCGCACCATCAGCCTGGCGCTCACACCTCAGGCGCAGGTGGGCGACTACGTACTGATACACACGGGCTTCGC
This sequence comes from Anaerolineae bacterium, assembly GCA_034430655.1. Taxonomy (GTDB): domain Bacteria; phylum Chloroflexota; class Anaerolineae; order B4-G1; family B4-G1; genus JAUWNP01. The sequence continues at coordinate 37,124 of DAOUEC010000177.1, read as the reverse complement.
CATCGGCATAGTGGACGAAGAAGAGGCGCAGGAGACGCTGCGGCTACTTGAGGAACTGGCCGAGTTCTACGATGAAGTACATTGACGAGTTTCGCGACCCGCACCTGGCGCGAAAACTACTGGCGAACATCCGGGCATGCTCGACACAGCCCGTGCGTTTCATGGAATTCTGCGGCGGGCACACACACGCCATCTTCCGCCATGGCCTGCGGCAGATGCTGCCGCCCACGGTGGAACTGCGCTCCGGCCCCGGCTGCCCCGTCTGCGTCACCGCCAATGCCGACCTGGACCGCGCCATCGCCCTGGCCAGACTGCCTGACGTGATCCTGGTCACCTTCGGCGACATGCTCAAGGTGCCGGGCAGCCGCGGCTCCCTGCAGGCGGCCAAAGCCGAAGGGGCCGACGTGCGGATCGTCTACTCCACGCTGGATGCGCTGCAGATAGCCCGCGATAATCCCGAACGGGCGGTCATTTTCCTTGGCGTCGGCTTCGAGACCACCGCGCCCACCGTGGCGGCATCCATCCTGCAGGCGGAAGCGGAGGGCCTGAACAACTTCTACGTCCTCTCACTACACAAATTGACCCCACCGGCCACCCGCGCCATCCTTGATGCGGGAGAGGTGCGGCTTTCCGGCATCATCGGCCCCGGCCACGTGACCACCGTCATCGGCAGCGAGGCCTGGGAGTTCCTCCCGCGAGACTACTCTGTCCCCTGCGCTGTGGCCGGCTTCGAGCCACTGGACATCCTGCGGGCCGTGGCCGCGCTGATGGAGACGGTCGAGGCCGGGCGGCCGGCGGTAGTCAACGCCTACTCCCGCAGCGTCCGCCCGGAGGGGAATCGCGCGGCGCTGGGCATCATGCGGCGCGTATTTGGGGTGAGCGAGGCGGACTGGCGGGGGCTGGGCCGCGTGCCCGCCAGCGGGTTGGCGTTACGTCCCGAGTATGCCCGTTTCGATGCCGCACTTGCTTTCCCTGTGGACCCCGGCCCGACCCGCGAACACAAGGGCTGTCGCTGCGGCGACGTGCTGCGGGGCACCGTGGAGCCACCCGATTGCCCCCTCTTCCGCTCTGTCTGCACCCCGGCCCATCCTATTGGCCCCTGCATGGTCTCCGCCGAGGGGGCCTGCGCCGCGTGGTACCGGTACGGAGGGGCCGATGTCTGATAAAATCCTGCTCGCCCACGGCTCCGGCGGCCAACTGAGCCACGAACTGGTGGAGCATCTGTTCCTGAAGTACTTCGATAACCCCATCCTGGCGCAACTGGATGACGCAGCGACAGTTCACGTCTCACGTTTCACGTTTCACGTTCCGGGTTCATTCAATGGGACCTCGAACCTAAAATTGGCCTTCACGACCGACTCCTACGTGGTGAGCCCCATCTTCTTCCCCGGCGGCGACATCGGCAAGTTGGCCGTGTGCGGCACGATAAATGACTTGGCGATGAGGGGGGCCACGCCGCTCTACCTCAGCGCAGGGTTCATCCTTGAAGAGGGGCTGCCGCTGGCCGACCTGGAGCGGGTTGTCGCTTCCATGGCCGCTACCGCCCAGACTGTGGGCGTGCAGATTGTGACCGGGGATACGAAGGTGGTGGATCGCGGCAAAGCCGACAGGCTGTTCATCAACACGGCGGGCATCGGAGTGGTGCCCGTTGGCGTGGAGGTAGGCGGCGACCAGGCCCGGCCTGGCGATGTGGTCATCCTCAGCGGTGCTGTCGGCGATCACGGTATGACTATCATGAGCCAGCGGGAAGGGCTGCGTTTTGATGCGCCGCTGGTGAGCGACTGCGCGCCGCTCAACGGTCTGGTGGCTGCCATGCTGGAGATCGCGCCTCAAGCCATCCATTGCCTGCGTGACCCCACGCGGGGGGGCCTGGCCACCGCGCTGAACGAAGTGGCCGGCAAGTCGGGCGTGGGCATTGAGATTGAGGAGCATGCCGTCCCCGTGCGGGACGCGGTGCGCGCCGCCTGCGAGTTGCTGGGCCTCGACCCACTGTACGTGGCTAACGAGGGGAAGTTGGTGGCCTTCCTCGCACCTGAGGTGGCCGACGGGGTGCTGGATGCCATGCGCGCCCACGAGTACGGGCGGGAGGCGGCGATCATCGGGCGGGTGACGGAGGAGCATGCAGGCCGCGTCGTGCTGCGCACAGCGTTGGGCGCTCGCCGCATCCTCGACATGCTCGTGGGGGAACAACTGCCGCGTATCTGCTGATTGTTGACACAGGGTGCCAGGTGCATTATAATTGGTTTCCGTTCCAATTCGGAGAGGTACGAGAAACAGAGATAAAGGAGGTGAGTCGGCTTCCCAAGAACATAATCCACATACCGTAACCTCAATCACTGAAGTAATTCATCTATCGAAACAAAGGAGGAAATGCATGGTTGCAGAAGCAGGATTTTACTCTCCGCCTGAGATCGCGGAGAAAGTCGTCGGAATAGCGGAAGCGAAATCCAAACTCTCTATTCTGAAGATGATTGTCCTAGGCATCTTTGCCGGGGTGTACATCGGCTTCGGAGCCGAACTGGCAACGATGGTGACCAACGATACGGCCAGTTTTCTGGGCGTCGGTGTCGCCAAGTTCCTGGGCGGGTCAGTCTTCGCCGTCGGCCTGATGCTCGTCGTCATCGGTGGTTCTGAACTCTTCACCGGCAACAACCTGATTATGACGGGTGTGCTGCGTGGGAAAGTCCACTGGCTCAACGGCCTGTTGCGCAACTGGTTCTGGGTCTACCTGGCCAACTTTGCCGGCAGTCTGCTCCTGGTCTGGTTCATGTACGGGTCGCAACTGTGGACGGTGAACGGCGGGGCGGTCGGGCTGAAAGCGATCGGCATCGCCAACGCCAAGTGCAACCTGACTTTCTGGGCCGCCTTCTGCCGGGGCGTCGGCTGCAACTGGTTGGTCTGCCTGGCCGTGTGGCTGGCCATTGGGGCCAAGACCGTCGTTGGCAAGGTCTGGGGCATCTGGTTCCCCATCATGGCCTTCGTCGCCAGTGGCTTCGAGCACTGCGTGGCGAACATGTACTTCATCCCGATGGGCATCTTCCTGAAGGGGAACGCTGACTTCCTCTCAATGGTGGGGAAAACGGCGGCCGATTATGCCAACCTGACCTGGGGTAGCTTCTTGGTGGGCAACCTGCTCCCGGTCACGCTGGGTAACATCGTCGGTGGGTCTTTCTTCGTCGCCGCGCTCTACTGGTTCGTCTACCTGCGCGGGAAGGAGTAAGCAGCGTTATCAAGCGTACTTGGGGTGGTCCGGCTGCTAACGGACTACCGGGCGTCTGCTGTGCCTGAGTTCGAGATGGGGCTGGAGGCCAACCGTCGACCCCCAGCCCTATCCGTTTATTCGTAGTGACGTTGTAGTGACGACTTTAGTCGTCCGGTGCGAGGAGTGAGCGACTAAAGTCGCTACTACGGACTCCCACATGGATAGATCGGAACCAACCCTGAGCGGCGTGGTGCTCGCGGGTGGCCGGAGCGCCCGCCTGGGGCGCGATAAGGCGCTTCTTGAACTGGAGGGGCGGACGCTGGTTGCCCGCACGCTGGACGTGCTGGCCCGGTTGACAGACGATCTCGTCGTCGTCACCAGCCTGGCTCCTCGACTGCTTCCCCTGCCGGCACGGGTCGTCGCCGACCGGTACGTGGGGGCCGGGGTGCTGGCCGGGGTGCACGCTGGGTTGCTGGCAGCGCGCGGGGAACTGGCAATCGTCGTCGCCTGTGATATGCCGTTTCTCAATCTCGACCTGCTGCGCTACCTCATCTCGCTGGCGCACGAGGCTGATGTCGTCGTGCCTCGCTGGGCGGACGTGGAGCCGCTGCACGCCGTCTACCGGCCGGCGACCTGCCTGGGGCCGGTCGAGAGGGCGTTGGCCCGTGGCGAGCGGCGCATCGTCTCGTTCTACCACGAGGTCGGCGTGCGCTACGTGGAGCAGGCTGAGATTGCCCGCTTCGACCCCCAAGGGCTGTCGTTCTTCAACGTCAACACCCCCGAGGACTGGGAACGGGCGCGGGCGCTGGTGGACTTGAACCCGGACAAGCCGGAACCAGATGGCTCACGCCGGACGTGTCGTCCGGCGCTGACGGACAGCACGTCCGCCAGGAGCCCCGTTTAATTCTCTTGCACGGCGAGCAAGAATTTGGTCGGTAGGTACTGTTGACAAGTGTAACCGTTTGACTATAATTCGGTCTGGTGTTAATCATTCGCCCCCGAGATGAGAGACGCATAATGACCCAAGCCCATTGCAGGAGGCCAGGAGATGAAACTTCGTGAGGTGTTGTCTATCATAGAAGGAAAAGTGATTTCCGAAGAGGTGGATCTGAACAGGGAAGTGCAGATGGGCTGCGGGGCAGACCTGATGAGCGACGTTCTAGCCTTCACCCACGAGGACGCGCTCCTGATGACTGGGCTGACCAATCCTCAGGTGGTGCGCACGACGGAGATGGTCGGCATCAGGGTCATCGTCTTCGTGCGGGGGAAGTTGCCGCCGCCGGAGACCATCGCCCTGGCCAGAGAGAAGGGCATCTCTTTGCTGGCCTCGAAGTACACCATGTTCGAAACTTGTGGCCGGCTTTACAAGGCCGGTCTCCCCAGTTGTGGCCTCTTCGAACTCTCGCTGCGCCGCTGGCGCCAGGCCTTCGAAAACAAGTAGGAGAACCACCAGGTGGACAAGGATGTAAGAAAAGAGGTCACTAAACTCCAGGAACTGACCTACGAACTGAAGGTCGAGGATGCCATGACCAGAGAAGTGGTCACCGTCACCCCTCAGACTACGATGGCCGAGTTCCGGGAGATTCTGCGCACCCACCGCATCTCTGGCACGCCGGTGCTCGAAGACGGGCGGTTGGCAGGCATCGTCAGCATCGAGGACCTCATCAAGGCGCTGGCGAACGGGGAGATCGGCGTCGCCGTAGGCGAGAAGATGACCCACAGCGTGAAGACGCTCTACACCGATGAACCCCTCGTCCATGTTGTCGGTCAGTTCGCTCGTTTTGGGTTCGGCCGTTTCCCCGTCGTTAACCGGCACAGAGAACTGGTGGGCATCATCACCCAGGGTGACATTGTGCGGGCCCTGCTCAGGGAACTGGAGATTGACTATCAGGAAGAGGAGATCCACCGCTATCGGGCCAGCCACATCTTCGAGGACATCGTCGCTGACGAGACGGCTCTGGTATTCGGCTACCACGTCGCGGGCAAGGACTTCAGCGCGGCGGGGGAGGCTTCCAGCAGCCTCAAGACAACGCTCAGCCGCCTGGGCATCGCTCCTCCCGTGATCCGCCGCGTCGCCGTCGCCACCTACGAGGCGGAGATCAACATTGTCATCTACACCGATGGGGGAGAGATCGTGGCCGAGGTGCAGCCAGATCAGATCCGCATCGAAGCAATTGACGGCGGCCCCGGCATCCCCGACATCGAGCAGGCCATGCAGCCCGGCTTCTCCACCGCGCCCGAGTGGGTGCGCGAGATGGGCTTCGGCGCGGGCATGGGGCTGAACAACATTCAAGCCTGCGCCGACGTCATGAAACTGGACTCCAACGTCGGCGTCGGCACCCACCTGGACATCATCATCTATCTTGACGAAAGGGGGAGAGCATGAAACTCCGAGGGATTGCCGCTGCACTCGACCTTGTGGTGCGGGCGGCGCCGGACAAACTGGACACGGAGGTCACGGGGGGCTACGCCTCGGACCTCTTGAGTTGCGTGTTGGCCAAGGCCCAGAAAGGCAACCTGTGGATCACATTGCAGGCCCACCCCAACATCGTGGCCGTGGCATCGCTGCTGGAACTGGCCGGCATCGTCGTTACCGAAGGGCGGGAACTCGACCCCGGCACCGTGGAGAAGGCCACCGAGAAAGGGGTGCCCATCTTTACCACCCCCCACGCCACTTTCACCATCGTGAGCGAACTGGCGAAACTGGGGGTGGCCGGCGTAGATTGAACGGACTTTAGCAAAAGAGGGAAAAGCATGAGCCTATCTGACCAAACATCCGAACGTGGTGTGCGTGGGATTCTGTCGCGCTTTTCGCCAGATCGGGCCGAGTTGCTGCCCGCGCTGGGCGAACTGAACAGCCGCCTGGGCTATCTTTCCCAGGCAACCATCGAATCCGCCGCACAACACTTCCGTCTGTCTGCCCGTGAAGTGTACGGTGCGGCGACGTTCTACTCGATGTGGCACGTCGGCGAGCCGCCGGAACCCGGCGTGTGCCTGTGCGACGATGGCCCCTGCCACGCGGCAGGCGCTGCTGGCTTGCGCCGCGCACTTGAGAAGGCGGGCGTCGAGGTCAAGCGCACCAGTTGCATCGGCCAGTGCGGACGCGGGCCGGTGGTGACCACCGACAGCCTGCTTTACCGCCAAGTCACTCCCAGCCGCCTCCACTCCATCCTGGCCGGCGAGGAACCCCGGCCCCTGTCTCCTGCCGACGAGATCATTGGTATTGAGGTTGAGGACCGCACTCACGCGCTGCTGCGCAACGTCGGCCAGATTGACCCGCAGTCGCTGGGGGAAGCGCTGGCAGCGGGCGCATACCAGGCGCTGCGCAAGGCGCTCACGACGATGACGCCGGAGCAGGTGGTGGAGGAAATCGCCACGGCGGGCGTGCAGGGACGCGGCGGCGCGGGCTTCCCGACCGGCCTCAAGATGCGCTTCACAGCCGCGGGCGCTAAGTCGGGCGATGGCACAGCCTACGTCGTGTGCAACGCCGACGAGTCGGAGCCGGGCACTTTCAAAGACCGCCTCCTGATCGAGGGCGACCCGCACCAACTGCTGGAAGGGATCGCGATCGCCGGGTATGGCATCGGCGCGCACGAGGCATACATCTACGTCCGGGGTGAGTACGCTGGCCCGGCGGCGCGGCTAGTGCAGGCCATCCATGACGCTGAGGAGGCCGGCTACCTGGGCCACGACATCCTGGGCAGTGGCTTTGACTTCCACATCCACATCCATCTGGGGGCGGGTGCCTACATCTGCGGCGAGGAGACCGCGCTGATCGAGAGCCTGGAGGGCAAGCGCGGTGAGCCGAGGCTACGCCCGCCCTACCCCACGACCTGCGGGCTATTCGGCAAGGCCACGCTCGTCAACAACGTCGAGACGCTTGCGAACTTGCCGGGCATCATCGCCCACGGCGCGGCCTGGTACCGCCAGATGGGCACGGATAAAGCGCCCGGCACGAAACTATATCCGGTCTCAGGGCACGTGAAACGGGCGGGCTGCCTGGAAGCACCGCTGGGCCAACTGACCCTGCGCCAGGTGATCGAGGGGCCGGCCAGTGGCATGCGAGGCAATGCGCCATTCAAGGCCTGTCACCTGGGCGGTGCGGCCGGAGCCATCGTCGGACCGGAGTTCCTGGACACGCCGCTGGACTTTGGGTCGTGCCGGGCGGCAGGCGCTATGCTGGGCGCGGGCGACGTCCTGGTGCTGGACGCGGACACGTGCATCGTGGACTACCTGCGCGCGGTGACGGCCTTCTTCCGCGCCGAATCCTGCGGCAAGTGCACGCCCTGCCGGATAGGCACGGAGCGGTATAACCAAGTCCTGAGCGACCTGGTGAACGGGCGGGGGACGTCCGAGCAGTTGGACGAGTTGGTCTACTGGGGCGAGTTGATGGTAGATAGTTCCCTCTGCGGCCTGGGGCAGACCGCGCCGACGGCGGTGCTTTCGGCCCTGCAATTGTTCCGCGAGGAATTCGAAGCGCACACGCGAGGTGAGTGCCCAGCCGGAGTGTGCGCATCGGCCTGAAGAGCCGGTACTGGGTTTCCAGCGCCGCCTGTTCACGGCGGTGCGGCTCACATCTAGGGGAGAAAACATGGCAACGATAAACCTCACCATCAACGGTAAAACCATTCAGGCCGAGGAAGGCCAGACGGTCCTGGAAGCGGCGCGGGCGGCGGGCATCCGTATTCCCACGCTGTGCTACCACCGCGACCTCACACCCACCGGCAGTTGCCGCATGTGCGTGGTCGAGGTCGAGAGGCAGCGTTTCCTCCAGACCGCGTGCACGACCCCGGTGTCAGATGGGATGGTGGTGTACACCGATAGCGAGCGTGTGCTGAAATCGCGCCGCAAGACGCTGGAACTGATGCTGGCCAACCATCCCCAGGACTGCCTGACCTGCGACCAGGGCGGGTCGTGCGAACTGCAGGACCTGGCCTACGAGTACCAAGTGAGCGTGCCTGCTTGGGGGATCAAAGGCACACGCTACGCTGTGGACAGCGATCCTAACCCGTTCGTGTGGGTGGACTTCAACAAGTGCATCCTCTGTCGGCGCTGCGTGCAAGCCTGCGCGGAGATTCAGTGCCGTGACGTGTGGGGCGTGGCCTACCGTGGCTTCGATGAGGAGATCGTCGCCGGAGCCGGCACGACCATGCTCGACGCGCGCTGCGAATCGTGCGGCCAGTGCGCCGCCTATTGCCCGACGGGCGCACTGAGCGACAAAATGGCCCACGGCCTGGGCCGCGCTCATCAAGTGACTAAAGTCACTACTACATGTACTTATTGTGGCGTCGGCTGCCAATTCGACCTGAACGTGAAGGATGGCCGTGTCATCCGCGTCACCTCCAACCCAGATGCGCCAGTAAACGGGATGGCGTTGTGCGTGAAGGGGCGCTACGGGTACGACTTCATCCATCACCCTGACCGGCTGACCAGACCAATGGTGCGCCGGTATCTGCTGGACGGCACCCCGCGCCCGGCCGACGGCCGCGGTGAGTGGGTCGAGACCGACTGGGATACCGCGCTGGACATCGCGGCGACCCGCCTGCAGGAGGCGCGCGACACGTACGGCCCGGACAGCATCGCCGTCCTGTCCTCGGCCAAGTGCACCAACGAGGAAAACTACTTGATGCAAAAGTTCACCCGGCAGACAATCGGGACGAACAACGTAGACCACTGTGCCCGCCTCTGACACTCCTCCACGGTGGCCGGTCTGGCCGCCGCGTTTGGCTCTGGTGCGATGAGCAACTCGATGGATGACGTCGCCGGGAAATCGGCAGCGATGCTCATCATCGGTTCCAACACCACGGAACAGCACCCGGTCTTTGGGACGATGATCCGCTGCGCGGTGCGCAAGCGCGGGCTCAAACTCGTCGTCGCCGACCCGCGCAAGATTGACATCACGGAGTTCGCCACGCTGCACATCCGCCAGAAGCCCGGCACCGACGTGGCGCTGCTCAACGGCCTGGCCCACATCATCCTGGAGAAGGGCTGGGAGGACAGGAAGTTCATCGAGGAGCGCACGGAGGGTTTCGAGGAGTTCAAGGAAGTTGTCGAGACCTACACGCCGGAGCGGGTCAGCGAGATCACCGGCGTGCCAACAGAGCAGTTATACGAGGCGGCCGAAATCCTGGCGACGAACAAGCCTATGGCCGTCGTCTGGGCGATGGGCATCACGCAGCACATCGTGGGCGTGCAGAACGTGATGGCCTGCGCCAATCTACAGATGCTGCTGGGCAATATGGGCGTGCCTGGCGGCGGCGTCAATCCGCTGCGTGGGCAGAATAACGTCCAGGGTGCGTGCGACGTGGGCGCTCTGGCCAACGTCTACCCGGGCTATCAGAAGGTGACCGATGACGCAGCCCGCGCCAAATTCGAGGCGGCGTGGGGTGCGGAATTGCCCGGCCACATCGGGCTGACCGTCGTCGAGATGGTCTCGGCTGCGGGCGAGGGACAGGTCAAGGCACTGTACATCCTGGGCGAGAACCCGGTGTTGAGCGACCCAGACAGCAACCACGTGCGTCACTGTCTGGAGGCATGCGAGTTCCTGGTGTTGCAGGAGATCTTCCCGTCGGAGACGGCGGCCTACGCCGACATGCTCCTGCCGGGTGTCTCCTTCGCTGAGAAGAGCGGCACATTCACCAACACCGAGCGGCGCGTCCAGATGGTGCACCAGGCCATCGAGCCCCTGGGCGAAGCACGGCCTGATTGGCAGATTATCTGCGAACTGGCGAAGCGCGTCGGCGAGAGCGGCGCGCGCGTGCCGGACTGGAACGCGCCACACGCTGGATGGGACTACGAGTCCCCAGCGGAGATCATGGACGAGGTCGCTGTGCTAACTCCGATATACGCAGGCATCTCCCACGAGCGGCTGGAGCGGGGCGAGCGGCTGCAGTGGCCGGTCAGCGGGCCGGAACATCCAGGCACGCCGATCCTGCACGTGGGGAAGTTCTCACGTGGCCTGGGCATGTTCCACGCGGTCGAACACGTCCCACCGGCCGAGTTGCCCGATGACGAGTACCCGATGCTTCTGTCAACCGGGCGCGTGCTCTATCACTGGCACGGCGGCGAAATGACCCGCCGTGCGAAAGGGCTGGCGGAGATCTACCCTGAGCCGCTGGTCGAAGTGAACCCTGACGATGCCCAGAGAATCGGCCTCGACGGCTTCAAGAGGGTCAGGCTCACCTCGCGGCGGGGGCAGGTCGTGGCCACGGCGCGCATCACCGACCGCGTGCCGCCAGGCGTTGTCTTTGCCAACTTCCACTTTCCCGGCAACCAGAACGCCAACGTGTTGACCATCGCCGCGCTCGACCCGGTGGCAAAGATACCGGAGTACAAGGTCTGTGCGGTGAAGGTGGAGCCAGCATAAGGGGGGAGGAGCGATGGACCAAAAGAAGATTCTCGTTGTAGACGACGACCCCGATTTCGTCCTAGCCGTCCGCCTGGTGTTGGAGGGCGAGGGGTATCTGGTCGAAGAGGCGGCGAGTGGGGCGGAGGGCCTGGCCAAGATGCGCGCCAGCCTGCCGGACCTGGTGTTGATGGACGTGATGATGGCGGGCCCTCTGGATGGCTATTACACGACGCAGGAGATCTCTGACGACCCTCAACTCCGCAGCGTGCTGATCCTGATGATCTCGTCCATCACCAGCACGCAATACGTAGCCTCCTTCCCCACCGACCAGTACCTGGAGATCGTGGATTTCATCTCCAAGCCTATAGACCCGGAGGCACTGGTGAGCAAGATCCGGGAGCGGCTGAAGTCGTGAATAAGTGCATCCTGGTCGTCCACGATGACTCCGACATGGTGGCCGCGCTCCGCTTGCCGTTGGAGTCGGCCGGCTACGAGGTACTGGACGCCAGCAGCAGTCAGGAGGGGCTGGAGAAAGTCAAAAAGGCCACCCCCGCTCTCATTATCCTGGACGCTGCTCTGGAGGCGAGGCCCGGCCCCCAGGTTTCGCTCACGCTGCGCAGTCCAGCAGCCGGTTCGCGGTACAGTGCCTACCGGCACATTCCGATCCTGGTGCTGACTGCCCCCTGCACTGCGGCTTCGTTGCGCTCTGGATCGGACGAAGCCTATCTGCCAGCGGACGACTTTGTGGACAAGCCGGTTGACCCCGACGTGCTGCTGGAGAAAGTGCGCGCGTATCTTCTCAAAATGTAGGGGCGAACCCTTGCGGTCGCCCTGACGGGCAGGTGCAAGACCTGCCCCTACCCCAGATTATTGAGAAGATACGTGCGCGCACTGATTAGCAGTTAGTGAATCGGAGCGCACGGTGGAACTGGAACATGTTCTGACCCGCCTGGCCGAAGGGGCCAGACAGGCATTGCAGGCGGATGCGGCAGCAGTCCGCCTGCTGGATGAAGGGGGCGTGCACTTGGCGGTGGCGGCAGTCTCTGGTCTTCCCGCTGCGCTCCTGCAGCGAGAGCCGATTGTGGTGGAGTGCAGTCCTTTTGACGAGAGGGTGCTCTCCGGTCAGCCAGCCATCATCGCTGACGCTCGTGCTGACCTTCGTGCCGGGGATGTGCCAGAGGGCTATTGTTCTGTCCTGTGCGTTCCGCTGGCGCACGAGGGCGGTCTCGTCGGCACGCTCCACGTCTACGCCGCCGTGCCCCAGCGCTTCGACGAGGAGGATGCTGCCCTGTTGATGCCTTTGGCCGACATGGGCACGGCGGCTATAGCGGCCACTCGTGCACTGGTGGCGTTGGAGGCCCTGGAAGCCAGCAAGGGCCAGTTCATCCGCGTGGCGACCCACGAACTGCGCTCTCCGGTCACCGTCGCTCAGTCACTGGTGCGCAGCGTGCTCAAAGGGTACGCTGGCGCACTGACCGACAAACAGGCCGATGTGTTAAGTCGCATCAGCCGCCGTCTCGATTTCCTGGAGAGCCTGATTAATGACCTTCTGGACCTGGCGGCAGGCAAGGCCCCGGAGTTAGCGGAGGAGGAGGGGCCAGTGCTGCTGAACGCCTCTGTCGGGCGGGCGATATTACTATTGCAACCCCGCGCCGAGGAGAAGGGCCTCGATGTGAGGCTGCAACCCTGTCGGGCCCGCCTGATCGTCTGGGGTACAGAAGATGGCCTGGACCGCATCTTCGTCAACCTGGTGAGTAACGCGGTGAAATACACCCCGTCCGGCGGCAGCGTCACCGTTTCGATGCGCCAGGTGGAAGGGCAGGCACAGGTCAAGGTGACCGACACTGGCATCGGCATACCGGAGGAGGCGCTTCCCCACCTGTTCGAGGAGTTCTACCGCGCCCCCAACGCCAAAGCGTTGGACGCGATCGGCACCGGGCTGGGACTGGCCATCGTCAAAGACCTGGTGGAGCGGTGCGGCGGGCGCATTGAGGTGGAGAGCGCGGTGGGGCAGGGCAGCACGTTCACCATGACCTTCCCCACTTGCAACGAGGGACGATGAGCGTAGGTGCTTATTCGAAAGATGGGCCGGTCTTCCACGCGCATGCTCCCACCCAGGCCCTCTCCCACGAGGGGAGAGAGTGCGCCCCACTCGCCACCTTCCCCCTATGGGGGGGATTGGGGGGCACAGTAGTGGCTTGTTGTATTCTGATTGACGTGCTAAGATTCGCGGATAAGGAGAATGACCATTGAGCACCAGCGAAGAGATTACTCGTGAGATCAGGGCCCAGGCGCGGGAACTGCTCGAAAGCGGGCAGGTCAGTTGCATCATCGGCTACGAGGTGGGCTCCCGTGGGCGGGCACGGCCGGCCTTCGTCCACGATGCCGACGATGTGGAACGGCTCATCTGGGGGCCGGATTGTGTGCATAACCTGACGGTCTACCTGCACGACTTCAAGAAGCCGCGCAAACGGGGTGAGGAGCCACCGCACGTCGCCGTCGTCGTCAAGCCCTGCGACAGCCGCGCTATCAACGTTCTGTTGGCCGAGCAGCAGATTGAGCGGGAGCGGGTCTTCATCATCGGCGTGGCCTGCGAGGGGGTGCAGGGTAGGGGCGATCCCTCGCGGTCGCCCAACCTGGCGGCCCGCTGCATCCGCTGCGGCGACCGCGTGCCGGTCGTCTACGACGTCCTGCTGGGCGAGCCGCCGGAGGTGCCTCCCGCCGAGGACGACTACGCTGACCTGGCCCGCATCGGGGAGATGCCCCCGGCCGAGCGGCTGGCCTTCTGGCTGCACCAGTTCGACCGCTGCATCCGCTGCTACGCCTGCCGCCAGGTCTGCCCCGGCTGCTACTGCACCACTTGCATGTTCGAGCGAGACGATGGGCTGTGGGTGGACATCGGCATCGAAGTGCCGCAGAAATACATGTTCCACCTGGGCCGGGCGCTCCACCTGGCCGGCCGCTGCGCGGAGTGCAACGAGTGCGAGCGGGTCTGCCCGATGGGGTTGCCCCTCAGCCTCCTCAACCGGCGTCTGGCCAGAGAAGTGGAGACGCTCTTCGGTTACCGGGCCGGGCGGGAAGTGGCTCTCAGCCCGCTCCTCTTTGAACTCGGCGAGGAGGGTTCCCCGATATGAAATTCACGACGCTGGACGAACTGCGAGCCTGGCTCAACCACCTGGCCCAGGAGCACGACCTGATCGCCCCCCGCGACGTGGACGGGCACGTTCTCTACCGGCCGGTTGCCTCCAGTGGCGAGATCCTTTTTGACTACGAGCGCCCGGAACTCTCCACCAAGGACTACTTCCTGCCCGCTACGGAAGTTCTGCTGCGGACCGAGCGACGTGGGGGCGACGTGACACTGGAGGAGGTCCTGCCGGACCGGAAACAGGTGCTCTTTGGCATCCGCCCCTGCGACGCCCAGGGGCTGACTGTGTTGGATGCCCTCTTCCTCCAGCAGGAGCCGCCCGACGTCTACTACCGCCATCACCGGGAGCGGACCACGCTGGTGGGGCTGGCCTGCCCGCAGATGTGGGAGGGCTGCTTTTGCACCTCGATGGGCGGCGCACCCGACGATCCCACCCATCTGGACGTGCTGCTGACAGCCGTGGATGGAGGCTACGCCGTACAGGTGGTCACCGAGAAGGGGGCGGCACTGCTGGAGGGGCTGGCTCTGGAGGAGCGAGAGGGGGAGCCACCACCGCAATCTCTTCCCCCCCAAAGTTGGGGGGGACCGAGGGGGGGCGCCCCGAAGCCGGTGCCGGTGACGCCGCCGGAGAAGTGGCGGGCACTGTTCGAGGATGGGCTGTGGCAGCGGCACGGGGAGCGATGCCTGAGTTGCCGTATCTGCACCTACGTCTGCCCCACCTGTCGCTGCTTCGACGTCACCGACCGGGTGGTGGAGGTGCGGCCTGGCCTGACCCGTATCGAGCGCATCCGCGCCTGGGATGCCTGCACCAGCACCAACTACCGGCGCATTGCCGGTGGGCACAACCCCCGCCCCACGAAGCCAGAGCGGTTGCGCAACCGCTTTTACTGCAAGTTCTGCTACTACCCGGAGGACTTCGGGCCGTTGGGATGCGTGGGGTGCGGGCGGTGCATCGTCTCCTGCCCAGTGAACATTGACATCAGGGAGGTGCTGAGGGACGTGGCAGAAAGGAGTGGCGAATGAGCACGAGCGGCATCAATCCGTTGCGTCCATACCTGGGCCACCTGGCCGGGGTCAAAGACTTGGCCACCGGCATCAAGTTGTTCCAGATCGAACTGACGGAGTCGGAGGGGCAGGCGGCCTTCGCCGACTACAAGCCGGGGCAGTTCGCCTTCGTCTCCGCCTTCGGCGCGGGGGAGGCCCCCTTCGGCATCACATCCACCCCCGCCCTGGGGCCAACGCTGGAGTTTGCCATCAACAATGTGGGTCACGTCACCAACACACTCCACCAACTGGACGTGGGAGACCCGGTCGGGGTGCGGGGGCCACTGGGCAACTGGTTCCCGATGAACGAGATCAAGGGGCGCAACGTCGTCGTCCTGGGCGGCGGCATCGGCGGCGCGCCGCTGCGCCCGGTCATCCACACCCTCTTGGATCATCGGGCCGACTACGGCCACCTGACCATCCTGTGGGCCGCCCGCAGCCCTGACCTGCTCGTCTTCACCGACGAGTATGACAACTGGCGCTCCGCCTCCGAGACCGAATTGCACCTGACGGTGGACCGGGGGGACGAGACGTGGAGCGGCAACGTCGGCCTGATTACCCAGTTGCTGGAGAAGGTAGGCCCCTTGCCCCAGAGCGCGGTCACCATCACCTGCGGCCCGCCCATTATGATCCACTTCGTCACCCTCACCCTCAAGAAACTGGGCTTCACCCTGGACCAGATGCTGACCACGCTGGAGGCGCGCATGCACTGCGGCATCGGCAAGTGCGGGCGGTGCAACCTGGGGGAGAAGTTTGTCTGCACCGATGGACCTGTGTTCTGGCAGAGCGAGGTCGCGGGGTTTCTGGAGAGTTTCCTGTAGGGGGCAGCGATGAAGATCGGCGTCTATATCTGTCACTGTGGTAGTAACATTGCCGGTACGGTGGACTGCGAGGGGGTGGCCCGGTGGGCAGGCACCCTGCCTGACGTCACCGTGGCGCGGGATTACCAGTTCATGTGTTCCACTCCGGGCCAGGCATTGATCGAGGACGACATCCGGGAACTGGGGCTCGACCGGGTGGTGGTGGCTTCCTGCTCCCCTCAGATGCACGAGGCCACCTTCCGCAACGCCTGTGCCCGCGCCGGTCTGAACCCCTACCTCTTCGAGATGGCCAACATCCGGGAGCACTGCTCCTGGGTCCACGACGATCGGGACGAGGCCACAGCGAAGGCGAAGGCGCTGGTCGAGGCGGCCGTCCTGCGGGTGCGGCACCACCAGCCGCTGAGCATCAGGAAGGTGCCCATCAATCCGGCCACACTGATCGTGGGCGGGGGCATAGCCGGCATCCAGGCCACGCTGGAGATCGCCAACTCCGGCTTCCCGGTCTATCTCGTGGAACGGGAGCCTTCCATTGGGGGCCACATGGCCCAGTTGGACAAGACCTTCCCCACACTCGACTGCTCTGCCTGCATCCTCACCCCGCGCATGTTTGAGGTCGGCAGCCATCCCAACGTCACGCTGCTCACCTACAGCGAGGTGGAGGAAGTCTCTGGCTATGTGGGCAACTTCACCGTGCGCATCCGCAAGCGGGCCCGGTCGGTGGATGAGGAGAAGTGCACCGGTTGTGGAACGTGTGAGGAAAAGTGCCCCAGGAGGGTCGTGGACGAGGTTTTCGAGGTCGGGCTGGGGAAGCGCAAGGCGATCTACCGGCCCTTTCCCCAGGCGGTCCCCCAGTACCCCGTGATTGACCGCGAACACTGCCTCTTCTTCACCAAAGGCCGCTGCAAACTGTGTGAGGAGGTTTGTCCCACCGGGGCGATAGACTTTAGCCAGGAGGATCAGATACTTGAGATCCGGGTGGGGAACGTCATTGTCGCCACGGGCTACGATCTCTTCGATTGTCGCCGCATCTCCCAGTATGGGTATGGGCGCTACCCCAACATCTTCACCAGCCTGGAGTTCGAGCGCATGTCGAACGCGGCCGGGCCGACCGGGGGACGGATCGTGCTGCAGGATGGGGAAACAGAGCCGGAGAGTATTGCCGTCATCCATTGTGTGGGGAGCCGGGACGAGAACTATCATCCCTACTGTTCTAAAATCTGCTGCATGTACTCCCTCAAACTGTCCCACCTGGCCCACGAGAAGACGCACGCCCGCATCTACGAGTTCTACATTGATATGCGCACCGGTGGAAAGGATTACGAGGAGTTCTACAAGCGGGTGCAGCGGGAAGGCGTGGTCTTCATCAATGGGCGGCCCGCCGAGATCGTTCCTGAAGAGGGCAGGCTGGCCATCTACGCGGAGGATAGGGCGTTGGGGAGGCGGGTACGGGTGCTGGCGGACCTGGTGGTGCTGAGTGCGGCGATCGAGCCCAGGCACGACGCGCGGGAGGTGGCCCGCCTCTTCAACATAAGTTGTAACAAAGACGGTTGGTTCAAAGAAAAGCATCCCAAACTGGACCCGGTGGCGACGATGACCGACGGCGTCTTCATCGCCGGCTGTGCCCAGGGCCCACGGGACATCCCCGACACGGTGGCCCAGGGGGCGGCAGCGGCAGCACGGGTGCTCTCGATCATCGAGCGGGGCGAACTGGAAGTCGAGGCGGCGACGGCGATAGTGAACGCAGCAACCTGCGTGGGGTGCCAGCAGTGCATCCAGACCTGCCCGTATTCGGCCATCGAGTTCCTGGAGGATAGGGGCGTCGCTCACGTCATCGAGGCGCTGTGCAAGGGGTGCGGTACCTGCGCCGCCGCCTGTCCCTCCAAGTCTATCACCTTGTGCCACTTCACTGACCGGCAATTGATCGCCGAGATGGTGGGGGCGATGAGTGCGATGTGGGAAGAAGTCGTAGCGGCGTAGATTCGGAAAGTGAGGAGCAATGGCCTACGAACCCAAGATCATCGGTTTCCTGTGCAACTGGTGCAGTTACGCTGGGGCGGACCTGGCGGGAATGAGCCGGCTGAAGTACCCGCCCAATCTCAAGATTATCCGCGTCCCTTGCTCCGGGCGCATTTCGCCTGAACTGATGATCCGCACATTCCGGGAAGGGGCGGACGGCGTGATGGTGCTGGGCTGTCACATCGGCGATTGTCACTACAGCACTGGCAATCACCGCACCGCCCGCCGCATGCCGGTCCTCAAAGCCCTTCTTGAGTTCACTGGCATCGAGCCGGAGCGCTTCCTGGTGAAGTGGATCTCCGCATCGGAGGGGGAACTCTTTGCCGAGACGGTACGGGAGTTCACAGAGGGGCTGCGCGCACTGCCGCCCTTGCAGAAAACGATGCAGTCAGCGTGCGAAGCCTGGCCCGGCGCTTTCTCAGCCCTGTAGGAGCGCGATTGTCGCGCCCTTGTGCCCTCTCAGCGGGGGGGCTTCGCGTTCCCTCAGCGCCAGCGTGCCGCCCCGTCCCAGCACCGCAGCGCCTCCGGCGCTAGACTGCTCACTGGGGATGGCTCTGGCCCGCACCGCCATCGGCGGTTGGCGGGTGGTGGACATGCCCTTGGGGAAGTTGCTCCCCTGCATCTGCTGACCCCATCGCCCGTCTGAGCGGGCAGCAGCGGGCCGCCTCACGCCTTGCAGTCCACCATCAACACCCCCGTCCCGTCAATCTCGCTCCGCTTGAGGGCCAGGAGCGCCTCGTTAGCCGCTTCCAGCGGGAAGGTCTGCACCGTGGTGTGGATGGGGATTTCGGCTGCCGCTTGCAGCAGTTCCTCTGCGTCCTGCCGGGTGAAGTTGGCCACGCTGCGCACCGTCCGCTCCCAGTAGAGCAGCCGGTCGTAATCCAACTTGGGGATGGGGGTCATCGTGACGCCAGCCAGCGCCAGTGTGTCGCCTCGCTCCAGCACGCGCAGCGCCTCCGGCACCAGACTGCCTGAGGTAGTGGATTCTAGCGAATGCTTCACATTCCTTTAACGCTATGTGAACAGAAGTGTGCTACGATAGTCAGGCGACTCGGCTGAACGTAGTCGTTCGGGAAGCACTCCTTGGCCGGACGGCAGATCTGTGCCGGCGTGCTTTGGCGCAGGAGTAGCTTCGGTACTCCAGGCTAGGCAGGAAGTCATTTTGCTGAGCGCATAATGACCATCGTTGCCCTGTCGAAGCAGCGGCATAGACTACCTTAACTATTGTACCAATGAAGGCATCAACAGACCCACCTGCGCCATCTCCTTGACACCCCCCGCCAGCGTGGTACAATCTCCCTGGCCTCTATTATGAAAACTGCACAGAGCAAAGGAGCAAACAGTTGAGCGAGCCCTACTACGACGTCATTCGCCCCCACGGCGGCACGCTGGTGGACCGCGTCCTGCGCGGTGAGGTGCGGGAGGCGGTGCGGGAGCGGGCTGAACAACTGGTCAAGGTCCCGCTGGGCCAGATGGGCCTCTCCGACCTGGAACTTCTGGCCACTGGCGCCCTCAGCCCCCTCACTGGCTTCATGCGCAAGGCCGACTACGACCGCTGCGTCGAGGAGATGCGCCTGACCAACGGCCTGCTCTGGTCCATCCCTGTCACCCTGGCCGTGGAGAAGAACCTGAGCGACCGTATCCGGGAAGGGCAGGAGGTGGCCCTCTGCGAGCCTTCGACAGCGCTCAGGCCAGGGGGAGAGCGGGTTCTGGCCGTGATGGAGGTGGCGGAGAAGTACCCCTACGACCAGCAGGCCAAGGAACGGGAGGCCCGCGAGGTCTACCGCACCACCGACGAGGCCCACCCCGGCGTGGCCCGGCTCTACCGGCAGGGAGGTGTTCTCCTGGGCGGCGACGTCTGGCTGGTGGACTGGCCCAGCGCCGTCAAGACCGAGTTCCCCGAACTGCGCCACACCCCGGCCGAGACCCGGCGCATGTTCGCCCGGCGGGGCTGGCGGAGCGTCGTGGGCTTCCAAACCCGCAATCCCATTCACCGCGCTCACGAGTACATCCAGAAGACGGCGTTGGAGATCGTGGATGGCCTTTTCCTCCATCCCTTAGTCGGCGAGACCAAGAAGGACGACATCCCCGCCGACGTGCGCATCGCCTCCTACCGGACCATCCTGCGGGACTACTACCCCGCCGAGCGGGTCATCCTGGGCGTGTTCCCCGCCGCCATGCGCTACGCCGGCCCCCGCGAGGCCATCTTCCACGCCATCGCCCGCAAGAACTACGGCTGCACCCACTTCATCGTGGGGCGCGACCACGCCGGTGTGGGCAAGTACTACGGTACCTACGACGCTCAGAACATCTTCGACCAGTTCCCGCCTGAGGACATCGGCATCATCCCGCTCAGGTTCGAGCACGCTTTCTACTGCCGCAAGTGTGGCGGGATCGTCTCCGCCAAGACCTGCCCCCACGGCCCGGAGGATCGCATTTTCCTCAGCGGCACCCAGGTGCGCGAAATGCTAGAGCGGGGCGAGATGCTTCCGGAGGAGTTCACCCGCCCCGAGGTCGCCCGCGTGCTGCTGGAGGGGGTGAAGCGTCGGAAGTGAGTGGTTCAGGTTCCAGGTTTCAAGTTACAAGTTGATCAGCCTGAAACCTGGAACTTGTAACCTGTAACCTAGACTTGGAAAGGACAACACATGCTTAGGTTCTTCTCTCGTCGCAAGCACCGCAAGGTTCTCGTAGTGGGGCTCGATTGCGCCCCGCCGGCGGTGCTATTTCACAAGAGCAATGAGGGCAGCCTCGGCCTGAAGGACCAACTGCCTAACCTGAGCCGCCTCATTGACGCGGGGCTGTACGGGCCGCTTTCCAGTTCCATCCCCTGCATCACTGTCCCGGCCTGGTGCTCGATGCTCTCCAGCAAGGATCCTGGCACGCTGGGCTTCTACGGCTTCCGCAACCGGGCTGACCATTCTTACGACCGCATGACCATCGCCACCGCCAACGCCATCCATGAAAAGCGGGTCTGGGACATCCTGAGCGAGACCGGCAAAACCTCCGTCGTCGTCGGCGTGCCGCAGACCTACCCCATCAAGCCGCTCAATGGCCACCTGATCAGCAGTTTCCTAACGCCCAGCACCGAGCGGCAATACACGCACCCCCACGAACTGCGCTACGAGATTGACCGGGTGCTCGATGGTCGCCCTTACGACGTGGATGTACCCCAGTTCCGCACCGATGACAAAGACTTTCTCCTGCGGCAGATCCAAGAGATGACCCAGAAGCGGTTCGCCGTCATCAAGTACCTCCTGCGGGAGAAACCGTGGGACTTCTTCATGTTCGTGGAGATCGGCCTGGACCGCATCCACCACGGGATGTGGAAGTTTTGGGACCCCGACCATCCCAAGCACGAGCCGGGCAATCCTTACCAGAACGCCATCCCGGATTACTACCGTTACCTGGATCGGGAGATCGGTGAGATTCTGGGAATGCTGGACGACGATACTGTCGTGCTGGTCGTCTCTGACCACGGGGCCAAAGCGATGGAGGGGGGCTTCGCCATTAACGAGTGGCTCCGGCGGGAGGGGCTGCTGGTGCTGAAGGAGGAACCCCGCTACGAGGGGCTGGTCCCCTTCGAGAAGGTGGAGGTGGACTGGGAGAAGACCACCGCCTGGGGGGCTGGCGGCTACTACGCCCGTGTGTTTCTGAACGTCGAGGGGCGCGAACCCCAGGGCAAGATTCCCGCTCGCGACTACGAGAAGGTGCGAGACGAGATCAAGGAGATGATCGAGGCCCTGCCCGATCACGAAGGCAAGCCCATGGGCTCTGTGGCCTTCAAGCCGGAGGAACTGTACCGGGAGGTGCGCAACGTCGCCCCCGACCTGATGGTCTACTTCGGCAACCTGCGCTGGCGGTCGCTGGGTTCCTTCGGCCTGCCCGATCTTTACACCTTCGAGAACGACCTCGGGCCAGACGATGCCAACCACGATCAAGACGGCGTCCTTATTCTCTGGGATCCGCGCCGGGACCACGGCGGCCAGTACGTGGAGAGGATGCAACTGATGGACGTGGCTCCCACGGTGCTGGATCTGCTGGGGGTACCGGTGCCGCCGGATATGCAAGGCCGGGTGGTGCAGCGGTAAGGAATGGAGACGAAGCCAACTGGGGGCGGTAGAGGCCCCCTTTCGCTATTGATGTGGATGGCGCTGGCGGCCGTGCTTGCGGCGGCGGCCTACCTGACCGGAGCAGGACTGTCGCGCCGCTGGATGGAGCCGTCCCTGGCGCGTGGCTGGACAGAATCGCCCCTGGCGCTTCCCAGCGAAACGCAGGTCCCGGCGCAGGCCGCTGCCTGGCTCATGCCCGGTGAGCCCGTGGACGGGACGCTGGGCGCGGAGGCCGGGGATGAATGGCAGTTTCGGGGCCGCGCCGGACAGTCCGCCACCATCGAAATGTGGCTCCATCCCGGCTCCGGCTCCAGCGTGGAGGCCGAACTGGCCGTCCACCTGATCGGGCCCGACGGGAGCGTGCTGGCAAGCGAAGCGGGCTCGGCGTTCCTGCTTCCCTACTTGGTCGAGCCACACCTGCCAATCACCGGCCTCTACCGCATCCAGGTGGTGCCGGTCTCTGGCGCGCCGGGCCGTTACTCCCTTCTGCTCACCCTCTCGGGTGCACCCGCGCCGGTCACGCCTGGGGTGCCCCCGCCTCCACAGCCGACTGTGGCAGCCCCCAGCAGCCACGTCGCCACTGCCGCTCAAGGGCTGTTCCAGTGGCCCACCACGCGGCGCGAGATCTCCGGCTGGACGTTCCGCGATCCACGCAAGCCCAGCCACATCGGTCTCGACATCGCTGCCCGGATGTGGGATCCCATCGTCACGGTGGCGGACGGCGTGGTGGTTTTCGCCGAGTGGGGAGGCGGCTACGGCAACCTGGTCATCGTGGATCACGGCAACGACTGGCGCTCCTACTATGCCCACCTTTCGGAGATCGTAGTCGAGGTCGGGCAGGAGGTGCGGCAGGGGGAACTCCTGGGGGGCGCAGGCAGCACCGGCTACTCCACCGGCCCGCACCTGCACTTCGAGTTGCGCTACCAGGGCCGCCCGGTGGACCCCCACGTCTACCTGCCGTAGGCGCGGGGTACGCCCTACACGCTGTAACGTATCGCCAGTTTTCCGCCCACGACATTCATCATGTTCAGCCACAACTCCTCCCGTTGGAGCCCGTCCACGACGGGCTTGACCAGGAGGCACGGGCTTCAGGTGTTGGAGTGGCCTCGATCACTCGCACGATTCCCAGTACATGCTGCTCCACGCGCTGTACTTCGAACCCTACTTCTGCCACAGCCCGCGTCGTCTCCCGGTTCAGGTGACACTCCCGGCTCCAGGCGTGCCACAGCGGGTGAAAAGCGTCCATCAGCCAGGCCCCCAGGCCATTGCCCCGAGTGTGCTCCAGCAACACCAGTCGCCCGCCAGGCCGAAGCACGCGCCGCGATTCGGCCAGTCCTTGTGCCGGGTCAGCGACGGAGCAGAACACCAGCGAGGCCGTCACCACGTCGAAACTGCCGTCGGTGAAGGGTAAGCGCTGAGCGTCAGCCTGAACCAGCGTCACGGGAGCCTGCGGATGGCGGCGGGCCGCCCACGCCAACATCTCCCCGCTGGCATCGCAACCGGTCACGCGGGCCTCCGGCTCATAGAGTGGCAGGTTGACACCCGTGCCGATTCCCAACTCAAGCACATCACCGCGGAGTAGGGGGAACGTCCGCCGCCGCAGCCGCCGGAGGATCAGCCATTCCAGCGGCTGCATGCCCCAGTCGTATGTGGAAGAGACGTCGTCGAAGATGCTCATACGACTAACGACCGCAACACAACCAGGTTCTCCCTATCCTCGTGCAGGTCGTCGCTCTTGGATGTCTCCAGCAGGCCCGGCAGCCCCGCCAGGCGAGCGTCGTTCAGCACGTGGCGGAATCCCTCCAGGCCAATATGTCCCTTCCCGATGTGCTCGTGCCGGTCTTTCCGGCTACCCAGGTCATGCTTGCTGTCATTGAGGTGCAGTGCCTTGAGTCGCTCCAGGCCGATGATGTGATCGAACTCCTCCATCGTCGCTTCGTACCCCTCCGGCGTGCGCAGTTCGTAGCCAGCAGCGAAGACGTGGCAGGTATCGAGACAGATCCCCAGCCGCTCCCCCTGCGGCGTGCGCTCCAGCAGCCAGGCCAGGTGCTCAAAGCGGTAGCCCAGGTTGGTGCCCTGTCCGGCGGTGGTCTCCAGGATAATCTGTGCGCAGAAGCCAGGGGTGGCGGCGTGAACTTCCCCCAGCGCCTGCGCCACCCGCGCCAACCCCGCTTCCTCCCCCGTGCCTACGTGCGAGCCCGGATGGAGCACCAGCCAGGGCACTCCCAGCGCCTCGCACCGCTCCAGTTCGACGGTGAGCGTGTCGCGGGACTTCGCCCACAGCGCGTCGTCGGGCGTGCCCAGGTTGAGCAGGTAAGAGGTGTGGGCCACCACCGGCTGGATGCCGGTCTCCTCGGCCTTCGCCTTGAAGACGGTAATCTCCTTTTCGGTCAGCGGCTTCACCGCCCAGGAGCGGTTGGACTTGACGAAGATCTGCACCGCCTCGCAGCCCACCGACCGGGCGCGGTCGAACGCTTTGTGCAGCCCGCCGGCGATGGATTCGTGAGCGCCCAGTTGCATCGTCACTTCTCCGGCACCCAGCCGGTCGGATACCGCCGCGCCAGGTCCACGTAGGTCTGCTTGAAGCGGGTCCACTGGGCCTTGTATTCCTCGCTCACCGTCTTCTCCAACACCTTGGCCGGCACCCCCACGGCGATGTGCTCCGGCGGGATCTCCTGCCGGGCCCGCACTACCGCTCCCTCGCCCACCACCGCCCACTCGCCGATGACTGCCCAGTCGGAGACCACTGCCCCCATGCCGATGATGGCGTAGTCGTGGATCATCTGCACGTTGTGGATGACCGAGCCGTGGCCGATGGTGACCCAGTTACCGATGCTCGTCTGCTCACCTGGACGGGCGTGGATGACGCAATTGTCCTCAACACTGCAATGGTCGCCGAGGACGATGGTGCCGTAGTCGCCCCGGATGCGCGCCCCCGGCCCGATCCAGCAGCCCTCGCCGAGGGTCACGTCGCCGAAGACGTCAGCGGAGGGATGGACGTAGGTGCCAGTGCCGATGCGCGGGGTCTTGCCCTCGAAAGATGCAATGGTCATTGTGAGTCCTCCTGCGCCGCCCGTATCCGCTCCAACTCCTCCTCCAGTTCCTCCAGTTCGATGGGCATCGCCGGAGGGACTGAGTGCTTGGACAGGCGGGCCTTCCTCTCCCCACGTCCTCACGCAACGCGCTACGTATTGTGTGCCGCATCACTCCTGCGGGTGTGGGATGACACAGACGAAGCGCAGTGCCCCTGCCCCCGTGTTCCGGTAGCCGTGGGGCTCGTCGGGGGGGACGTAGAGAGCAGTGCCGGGGCGCATAGGCATCTCTCCCTCCGGCCCTTCCGCCACCCCTTCCCCCTCCAGCACGAAGATCTCGTGCTCGTAGGGATGCTGGTGGCGGGCGAAGATCGCCCCCGGCTGGAACTCGATCACCCGCATGGCGAAGTTGGGTGCGCCCTCCGGCTGCCCGATGACCCAGCGGATGGTGATCCCTTCCCCAGCGATCTCCGCCTGCACCTCACGATAGTCTCTGTTCAGCATACCTACCTCCTATTTCTCGACCCGGCATCCCAGTGGTCCTCAAAACCCCTGCTGGGCTTCCTGTATCGTCTCTGCCAGCCGCACGATCCACGCACCCAGCACCGGCACCACCTCCAGCTGCCCCAACAGCCACACCAGCAATGCCAGCACCACCGTCGCCCCCACCGCCCGGCCCAGCCCGCTTGCTATCCCCTGGAGAAAACTGCGCCAGAGAAGGTGGCGCAGGCCGCCCGCCAAAGGATGCCACTGCTGCAATTGCTCGACCTCTTGAGTCAATGCTTTGGTGACAGCGGCTAGATGCTCCAGTTGTTCGATTAACTGTTCCTCTTGCCACTCTGTGTTGTCTGCCATCTGCCCCCCCCCGACATCGGGCCTGATCCTTAGATTATACACGCTGCTGCGAAAGTGGCCAAACGCGGGTTATGCCACGATGGCTTCAAACGGGCAGGCCGGCACGCAGGCAAGGCGGCCATAGGTTCATCTATGTCTTCTCACGCGGTGTGGGCCTGCTCAGCCAGGAACCGATCTGCCTCCACCGCCGCTACTGCTCCAGAGCCGGCCGCGACCACCACCTGGCGAAAATCGGGGTTCTGCACGTCCCCCGCGGCGAAAACCCCCGGCACGCTGGTGTGTTGACGTTGGCCCGCGAGTACGTAGCCGGCCTCGTCTAATTCGACCTGACCGGCAAATAGTTCCGTGCCCGGCTTCATCCCTACGTAGATGAACACGCCATCGGCCTCAATAACTGCGGTCTCCCCGGTCTTCACGTTACGCACCCGCACGCCGGTCACAGTCTGCTCGCCCAGTATCTCCTCTACCACACTATCCCACACGAAGTGCATCTTCGGGTTGGCGAAGGCCCGCTCCTGGTAGATCTTCGTCGCCCGCAGTTGGTCACGGCGATGAACGACGATGACCTCACTGGCGAATTTGGTGAGAAACAGCCCCTCGTCAATAGCGCTGTCGCCTCCGCCGACCACCACGACCTTTTTGCCCTGGTAGAAGAAGCCATCGCAGGTGGCGCAGGTGGAGACGCCGCGACCGAGGAACTCCGCCTCGCCGGGCACACCCAGGAGACGGGGGACGGCCCCGGTGGCGGTGATCACCGTTCGGGCTCGATACGTCGCGGAGTACGTCCGAACGACAAGAGGCGAGGTAGAGAAATCAACCTCGGTTGCGGTGTCAGACACGATCTGGGCCCCGAAGCGCGCGGCCTGGCTCTGCATACGCTGCGCCAGTTCCACGCCACTGATGCCTTCAGGAAAGCCAGGGAAGTTCTCCACTATATTGGTGATGGAGATCTGCCCACCGGGGTCAGGGCCGGTCAGCGCCAGTGTCTTGAGAGCGGCGCGACCGGCATAAATGGCGGCGGTGAGGCCGGCCGGCCCCCCGCCGATGATGATCAGGTCGTAAATCGGTCTCTCATCCCCGCCTGCACCCTCAGGCTTCAGGGTTGCAATGAGGGGTTTGATCTTCATCATGCCTCCCTCCCCGCGCCGTCCAGCGCCTCCTGGAGATTCTCCAACACCATCGGCTCTGGCGCTGCTCCCTCAATGTGCACCACCTCGTTGATCACCGTGCGCGGCACGCCCATCACCCGGTATTTTATTGCCAGGTGGGGAAACTCCGTCGCCTCGACCATGTCCGCCCGCACCATCGGGCTGGCTACGGCCATCTGGTGAGCCAGTACCACGGACCTGGGACAGTAGGGGCAGGTGGGAGTGACGAAGACCTGCATGTGCACCGGTTCGGTCACCTCCGCCAGCGCCTGCATCCCTTCTTCGCTCAGTTCCGGCTTCTCTGCCGCCACCATGCGGGTGGCATGCAGAAGGGAGGTGAACTCGTATCCGGAGGGGATGCCGTAGAAACGCACCCCGTAATTCTCTGCGCCGACGACGGCGATAGCCGGGATCTTATCCACGCCCAACCCCTCAGCCTTCTCCTTGTCGGTGACGAAGTTGTAGACCTCGGCCGTCAGTTGGTCGGAGAGTCCGGCGACCTCCTCGACCAGTTGCCGTGTCTCGGCGCAGTAGTCGCACTCGAACTCCTGGGTGAACATCACCAGTCGCACCGGGCCAGCCAGGTCGGCTAGTTCCTGCTTGACATGCTCTGCGGTTTCCTTATCCAGTAAAGGCATTTTTTATCTCTTTTGATTTCTCCTTTGATTTAGAATTCGCAATTCGCAATTCGCAATCTGCAATTCGCAACCTGCAATTCGCAACCTGCAATTTGCAATCTGCTTCCTACGCTAACCTCGACAGCGCCGTTGCCAACGCGTCGGCGATCTCTTCAGGTGAACCATCCGATGCCATACATTCGGTGGCATAAACCCGCACCAGCGCGACAGTAGCCTGATGCGCGGCAGAGCGGATGGCGGCCAGTTGTTGCAGAATCTCGTGGCAGTCGCGGTCTTCTTCGATCATGCACGCCACGCCCCGCGCCTGGCCCTCAATGCGCCGCACACGCCTCAGCAGGTCGGCTTTGCCGGATGAATCGGTCAACTGCATCTCTTCCCCCTTGCCAGAGGCCCACGGCCTCCTAGTGACCCACCCCTCAGACGGGGCCGGGGCCACAAGAGGCGGCGCTCGTCCTGCTGCTCCCGCCTGTCCCACCGACTCCAAACAGCGAGATAGCCTTCTGCACCCTGGGGCTGCCGCACCTGGGGCAGGTGGGAGTGGTCTGTTGCGTGGCCGAACGCACGAACAGTTCAAATTTCTCGCCACATTCGGCACAACGGTACTCATAAATGGGCATCTCTCTTTCACACCTCCATACGCAAAAATACTGTACCTGGGTATAGTATGCCACGGAATGTGGGAATGTCAAGTTGTCAGATGTGGGCAATTACCGGTTTGAATACCCTTGACATCTCCAAAATTTGTGGTATGATTGTGGCCGTGTTAGCACTCTCACAGATCGAGTGCTAGCACGGTGAACAATCAATTCTAATCAGGAGGTAGCGAGATGACACTGAACATCAAACCATTGGCCGACCGGGTGGTCATTGAGCCGCTGGAGAAGGAAGTGGAGACCTTCGCTGGCGGCCAGTTGGTGCTGCCCGACACCGCCAAAGAGAAGCCCCAGCAGGGCAAGGTGCTGGCCGTGGGGCCGGGTCGCCTTGACGAGGACGGCAAGCGTATCCCGATGGAGGTCAAGGTCGGGGACACAGTCGTGTACGCCAAGTATGCTGGCACGGCGTTTAAGGCAGAGGGCGGCGAGGAGATCCTCTTCCTGAAAGAGAGCGATATCCTGGCTATCCTGGAGTAGTATAAATACAACCTAATCTTCAATAGGGAGGAATAAAAGAAAATGGCAAAGCAATTAGTATTCAGCGATGAAGCCCGCCGTTCTCTCAAGATCGGGATTGACACCCTGGCGACCGCCGTCGTCACCACGCTGGGCCCCAAGGGGCGCAACGTCGCGCTCGACAAGAAATGGGGCGCTCCTACCATCACTCACGACGGCGTGACAGTGGCCAAGGAGATCGAATTGGCAGATCCTTTCGAGAACATGGGGGCGCAACTGTTGAAAGAAGCGGCCACTAAGACGAACGACATCGCCGGCGACGGCACTACTACTGCTACCTTGCTGGCCCACACCATCATCACTGAGGGTATGAAGAACGTAGCCGCCGGTGCTAACTCGATGCTGCTCAAGCGCGGCATCCTGGCCGGTGCTGAGGCCGTGGTTGAGCACATCGCCGATCAGGCGATTGAACTGACGACCAAGGAGGAGATCGCCAACGTGGCGGCCATCTCCGCGCAGGACAGGGAGATCGGCGAACTGATCGCTGAGGTGATGGACAAGGTGGGCAAGGACGGCGTCATCACCGTCGAGGAGAGCAAAGGACTGGAGTTCGAGACCGAGTACGTCGAGGGCATGCAGTTTGATCGGGGCTACATCTCCCCCTACTTCATCACCAACCCCGAGGTAATGGAATCGGTCATTGAGGAGCCCTACATCCTGATCCACGACAAGAAGGTCTCGGCCGCGCATGACCTGGTGCCTGTCCTGGAGAAACTGGTGCAGAGGGGTGCGCGCAACCTGGTCATCATCGCCGAGGACATTGACGGCGAGGCACTGGCGACGCTGGTGCTCAACAAACTGCGAGGATTGCTCAACTGCCTGGCGGTGAAGGCACCTGGGTTCGGCGATCGTCGCAAGGCTATGCTGCGTGACATCGCGGCACTCACCGGCGGCCACGTGATCACCGAGGAGGAGGGCCGCAAACTGGATAGCACCACCATTGAGGACCTGGGCCGGGCCGACAAGGTCATCTCCACCAAAGATGACACCACCATCGTCGGTGGTAGCGGCGACGCGTCGGAGATCAAGGGCCGCATGGAGCAGATCAAGGTCGAGATCGAAAAGTCCACCTCCGACTACGATCGGGAGAAACTGCAGGAGCGGCTGGCGAAGTTGGCCGGCGGTGTTGCCATCATCCGCGTCGGTGCTGCCACCGAGACGGAACTGAAGGAGAAGAAACACCGCGTCGAGGATGCGCTTTCAGCCACCCGCGCGGCGGTCGAGGAGGGCATCGTGCCTGGAGGCGGCGTGACGCTGATCAACGCCATTTTCGTGCTCGACAAGGTCAAGATGGACTACCCCGACGAGCAGACTGGCGTCAATATCCTGCGCGCCGCACTGGAGATGCCCATGCGCAAAATCTCCGAGAACGCGGGAGAGGATGGTGCGGTGATTCTCGACACCGTGCGGCGGATCCAGAAGGAGAAGGGCAACAACTCCATCGGCTATGACGTGCTTCAGGGCGATTTCGTGGACATGGTGGAGCGGGGTATCACTGACCCGGCCAAGGTGACCAAGGGTGCGCTCTCCAACGCCGCGTCTATCGCGGCCATGATTCTCTCTACAGAGGCACTGATCGCCGACATCCCAGAGGAAGAGAAGGCCGCGGCGCCGCCGATGCCGCAGTACTAGGCCGGCGCGGTTAGTTCGCAGGCAATCTGCAGGCAAAAGGCCCCTCACCCTGGTGAGGGGCCTTCTTTATTCGCAATGCTGGATACCGGTCCGCCGCTTGTGCGATGCGCCGCATGGCGTTATACTTTGTGGGGGAAATCAACGAAAGGGGAGCGATGACTTGTCTCGAGAATCGCCACCGCGCTGCGGAGCGCATTCTGGAGGACGAAGCCCTCACCGTCGACCTGACCGACGGCGCTGCCGCGCTTCTGCTCGACTGGGGACTGGCGCGGGCGGAGGCGACGGCACAGCAGGCGGAGGGAGCCTCGCAGAGGGAACTTGACGCGCGCCTTGCAGCCCTGCGCCGCACGATGAAGCGCGTTGGGCGACGGGCCGGTGAGGCCATGCCCGAGGCCCAGGTGGAACGGGTGCGGGCATTGCTGGCGGAGGTCGAGATGGAGCAAAACATGGAGGCAGAGCATGGCGCGTAGGTCACGAACACCGGCCGTCTCGTTCAATTGGCCATTGTTCATTGGTCATTGGTCATTTTCCAGTGTGCTCGTCCTGGCGGTGATCGCCGTGGCACTCGTCCAGGCGGTGTGTGGCGGGCTGAACCTGGATTTCCTGGACGGGGCGCGCACGGTCACGGAGACGGTGAGCGGTGACTGGGTCCGCGTCTACTTCACCCGTCCCCGCTATCCAGACGACGATGCCTACCATCATGGTGGGCTGGACGAGGAACTGGTCTCTGTGATCGAACAGGCTGAGACCCGCGTGGACGTGGTCGCTTACGACTTCGACCTGGAGAGCGTGGCCGGCGCGCTGATCGCGGCCCACCGCGACGGTGTACAGGTGCGCATCGTCGTCGAAAGCGACAACGCCGACGAGGAGGCTGTGGCCGACCTGCAGCGGGCCGGTATCCCCATCGTCGAGGATGGGCGCAGCAGCGGACTGATGCACGATAAGTTTGCTGTCATTGACGGGCAGTGGGTGTGGACGGGGTCGTGGAACCTGACCGAAAACGGCACCTACCGCAACAACAACGACGCCGTCTTGATCGGTTCGACCACGCTGGCGGAGAACTACAGCGCCGAGTTCGAGGAGATGTTCGCGGGCCAGTTCGGCCCCACCTCGCCAGCCGATACGCCCAACCCCCGCGTAATCATCACCGTCGAGACCGGCGAGGGACAGGAGCGGCAGGTCGAGGTGGAGAACTACTTCGCGCCCGAGGACGAAGTGGCGGCACAGATCATCGCGGAGATCGAAGGGGCACAAAGCCACATCCGCTTCCTGGCCTTCACCTTCACCAGCGACGAAATCGCCGACGCGCTGTTGGAGCGGGCGCGAGCGGGTGTGGTGGTGCAGGGGGTGATGGAGAGTCGCAACGCCGGGCGGGAGTACAGCCAGTACGAACGGCTGCGGGCGGCGGTCCACGACGTTCTTCCTGACGGCAACCCGTACATCATGCACCACAAAGTGATCATCGTTGACGACGCGACGGTGATCCTGGGCTCCTACAACTTCACCAGCAGCGCGGAGAATAACAACGACGAGAACCTGCTCATCATCCACGACCCCGAGGTCGCGGCGCTGTTCGTGGCGGAGTTCGGGCGGGTGTATGAGGTGGCCAGAACGGCGGACTGAGAGTAGGATGGACTGCAACCCTGGCGCGGTGTCTGCGTAGCAGAGATATGAACAAGCGTGGACAAGGAGGTGCAGGATGAACCAACGCAGTGGATTGAGCGGATGTCAGGTGATTGGGGTCGTTCTGGTGGTGCTGCTCGTCGCAGCGACATGCGGCGTGGTAGGCCTGGTGCTCGGCGGAGCGACCGGCTACGTCATTGGGCGCGGTCGGGCTGCCCACACCACACCCCCCATTGAGGTGCCGCTGCCGCAGCCCCCCGGCGAGGAGTGGCCCAGGTTGCCTGAAGAGACTCCGGAGATGGAGATACATCCCTACCTGGGGGTGCGCTACGAGACGGTCGAAGAGGGGGCGCGAATCGTGGAGGTGGAGCCGGACAGTCCTGCCGATCAGGCCGGTCTGCGCGAGGGGGACGTGATCCTGGCCGTGGACAGGAAATCGGTCGGCGAAGGACACCCCGACCTGTCCGCTCGCATCCTGGAGCACGAGCCCTGGGATGAGGTCAAGTTACGCGTGCAGCGGGACGGCGAGGAATTGGAGCTGGAGGTCACGCTAGGCGCGCGGATCCCCTTCGAGCAACGTCATCCACCGGAAGGATGATGGCCGCCGCTCCCGGAGTGGGAGTGGCCCCACCAGCAGTCTTACCTGGGCGTGCGCGCCCTATGTCACCGGGGCCTCTCTCCCAGCACGATGCGCACGTCCACCGCCCAGGCCCCCTCTCCGGCTGGCCCCACGACCAGCGGATTCAGGTCCGCCTCCGCCACCTCCGGCAGGTCGGCCATCAACTGGGCCACCCGGCGCAGTGCTTCCACCACTGCCTCCACGTCCCCCGCGGGCTGACCGCGCATGCCCACCAGCAGCCGTCCCGCTGCCGTCTCCGCCACCATCCCCCGCGCATCCGCCTCCCCCAACGGCGCCAGCCGGAAGGCCACGTCCCGCAGTACCTCCACGTAGGCCCCGCCCAGGCCGAACATCACCAACGGGCCAAACTGCACGTCCCGCTGCGCCCCCACGATGACCTCCAGCCCTTTCGGGGCCATTCGCTGGACGAAGACCCGCTTTCCTGACCCAACCGTCCGCACAAACGCCGCCCGCACCACGTCGGCATCCCCCAGGCCCAGCGCCACTCCACCCACGTCCGCCTTGTGCACCACCCCCGGCGCGACCAATTTGAGCGCCACCGGGTAGCCGATACGCTCCGCCAGCGCCACCGCATCCTCGGCCGTCGTCACCAGGCTGGAGGGAGGCACCGGCAGGCCGTAGGCTGCCGCCACCTCCGCCCCCGCCTGCGGGTCCAGAACGTGCTCCCCGGCGGCCCGGGCCGCCCGCACCAGCGCCAGCGCCCGTTCTTGATCCACACCTGCCACCGGTTCCGGGTCCGGCACAGGCTGCGTCCGGATCTGTCCGTACCGCCACAGTGCCCCCAGGCCGAGGGCGGCGCGGGCGGGGGTCAGGTAGTGGGGGACACTGTGCGCGTGGAGGGCACGGGCGGCGGCGCGGATGCCACCCCCACCGGAGATACAGCAGACCACTGGCTTTTCAGCCTCTTTGGCGGACCTCCCTGCTGCCACCGCCACGTCGTAAGGGGGCATAATCGCCTGGGGCACGAAAACCACCATCACGCCGTCCACCTCTGGCGCGTCGAGCAGGATGCCCATGGCCGCCATGTACTGATCCGGCTGCGGGCCGCCGAGCATGTCCACCGGGTTTCCGGTCATCGTCCCCGGCGGGCAGACCTCCCGCAGCCGGGCCTGTGTCTTCTCCGAGAGATCGGCCAACCGCAGTCCCTGCCGGTCCAGCGCGTCGGCGCCCACCGCCGCCGGGCCACCCGCGTTGGTCAGGATCGCCACCCGTGGCCCCATCGGGGGCTGCCGGTAGGCCAGACCGATGGCCGCGTCCACCAGTTCCTCCAGTGTATCCACCGGGATCGCCCCGGCCCTGCGGCAGGCAGCCTGGAAGGCCCGCTCCGCCCCCGCCAGCGCCCCCGTGTGGGAGGCTACCGCCCGCACGCCGCTGGCCGTTCGTCCCGCTTTGAGCACCACCAGCGGCTTGTGCGGGGTCAAACGGGCTGCCTCCTCCACGAACCGGCGGCCGTCGGGCAATCCCTCGACGTAGGCAGCCACGACCCGTGTGTGCGGGTCGGCCGCCAGCGACTCCAGCGCGTCGGCCATGCCCACATCGGCCTGGTTGCCCAGGCTGATGATGCGTGAGAAGCCGACGCCCACCGCACTGGCCCAGTCCATGGTGCCGCCGCAGACCGCGCCGGAGTGGGAGACGAAGCCGATGGCCCCCCGTTTTGGCATCGTGCGCACAAAGGTCGTATCAACCGGCGCGTAGGTATCAATCACGCCGACGCAGTTGGGGCCGATAAAGCGTATCCCATAACGGCGGGCGACCGCCCGCAGTTGGGCCTCCCGCTCCCGTCCCCCTGCGCCCAGTTCGCCGAAGCCGGAGGCGATGATGACGGCGGCGCGGATGCCGCGCTGACCACATTCCTCCAGCGCCCGCACCGCCCGGTCGGCGGAGAGCACGATCACTGCCAGTTCGACCGGATCAGGTACCGCCGTTACGGTGGAATATACCTTCAGCCCCATCATCTCCCCACCCTTGGGGTTGACCGGGTAGATAGGGCCGGGGTAGCCGTGGCTCGTCAGGTTGTGCAGGACGCCGTAACTCAGTTTGGCAGGGTTGCCACTCGCGCCGATGACTGCTATGCCGCGAGGATGGAAAAAAATATACAGCGGATCCATCAATGTTTGGCTCCTTGGATCTGTGATATACTATACCAGGCGCACTTGAAGCCTGCGAGGACATGAAACGTAAAACGTGAAACGTGAGCCTGGGGAACATGATACCCCGAAGGCCACTTTTGTCCAATCGAGGGACGACGATGACGAAACCCCGGATGCTCGTGACTGGCGGCAGTGGCTACCTGGGCGGATGGGTCGTGCGACTGGCCCGTACCGGCTGGGATGTGACCGCGACCTACCTGACTCACCCCGTTGACGAGCCTGGAGCGGCCTGGCGAAGGCTGGATCTGCGGGACGGGGCAGCGGTTGGGGCATTGGTGGCCCAGGTGTGCCCCGCGGTCATCGTGCACACGGCGGCGATCAACTCCGGCGACGACGCCGACTTCGAGGCGACTAACGTGGCCGGCACCCGCCACGTCGCCCGTGCCGCTGCGGCCTGCGACGTGCGCCTGATCCACATCTCCACCGACGTTCTGTTCGACGGCGAGAAAGGGAACTATGTCGAGAAGGATATGCCCAGGCCCATCATCCCCTACGGGCGCAGCAAGGCGTTGGCCGAGGAGGAAGTGCGCGTCTCCGGAGCCGAGGCGGTGATCGTGCGCACCTCGCTCATCTACGGGTGGCGGCCAGAGATGGACCGGCACACGCGCCGGATCGTGGACGGCCTGCAAGATGGGCGACCGGTGCGCCTCTTCACCGACGAATTGCGCTGCCCCGTATGGGTGGAGAGCCTGGCGGCAGCGGTGGTCGAACTGGCCGGGACGGACTACGCAGGCGTGCTGCACGTAGCCGGCGCCCAGGCGCTTTCACGCTACGAGTTCGGCGTGCGACTGCTGCGCTTCCACGGCCTGGACGCCGGCCCGATCATCCCTGCCCGCAGTCGGGAGGTAGGGGCGGGGTTCCCCCGCCTCTGCCGCCCGCTCGACTGTACGCTCGATTGCTCCCGCGCTCGAGCGCTCCTGAACACGCCCTTGCCCGGCGTGGACGAGGTGCTGGGCCAGCGGAAAAGCCGAAGCTGCACAGGACACGACACTGGATAAGGAACGTTTTCTTAACTACTTGACAGAGTGACTATCCTGTTGTATAATATGTATATATCGTCCAAATTAAATAGTATGCCCAATATGGAGAGTTAGATGGCCACGAGAATGATTGCGTCAACAAAAGTCCAGAACCATTTCGGCCAGATTCTCGACGATGTTATCCAGAACAACACACGATATGTCATTAAGCGTCGGAATATCCCTCAGGTTATCATCTTGAGTCTGCCCGACTTTGAACAACTGCTCGCTAACGCGCTAGAACGGGATAAGGTGGGAAAGGTGATTCGCGAGTTGCGACCAGAGTACAGCCTGGGCGAGACGATTGTGCAGGAGTGACAGTATGGACATCTATGACGTGATTGCTACATATGTTCTGGATTATCAATACCATCAGTTTGATAAAGCCTTGGTCGTTCACGCTGATTGCTTTGAGTGGATGGGACGCATCCCCGCGTCAAGCATCCATGCTATTGTAACTGACCCGCCATACGGGGTCAAAGAGTACGATTTTGATCAACTGGAAAAGCGCGAAAATGGAAATGGCGGCATTTGGCGCATTCCTCCCTCATTCGATGGTCATATTCGTTCCCCTTTGCCCCGATTTACAGCACTGAATGGAAAGGACAGAAGACGAATACAGCAATTCTTCTACGAGTGGGCTGCATTGGCTTTGCGTGTCTTGCGCCCAGGGGGACACATCTTTCTGGCTTCCAATGCATATCTCTCACAACTGGTCTTTACGGCTGTTGCAGATGCCGGCCTTGAATTTCGAGGTCAAATCATCCGACTAGTACGAACGCTTCGTGGCGGCAATCGCCCGAAGAATGCCGAAAACGAATTCTGCGATGTTTCTTCAATGGCGCGTGGCTGCTATGAGCCCTGGGGAGTTTTTCGCAAGCCATTTCATGGGACGGTTGCAGATTGCTTGCGACAATATCAGACAGGCGGGCTGCGTCGATTCCCTGACGGCATACCCTTTGGCGACGTAATCCCGAGCGAGCGGACTCCCAAGGCTGAACGTGAGATTTCCGATCACCCTAGTCTAAAGCCACAGTCTTTAATGAGACAGCTAGTGTATGCCGCCTTGCCATTAGGTGAGGGAATTATACTGGATCCGTTTATGGGCTCTGGTTCAACACTAGCCGCAGCCGAGGCAGTGGGGCTGTTCGCCATTGGCGTTGAGCGTTACGCCGATTACTTTGAGGCTGGTCAGCAAGTGATCCCAGCCTTAGCAGCGCTTGAGATTTCGCTTGAGCATTGGAACGCAGAGCCTATAGAAGCATTATCGCCCTCAATCCCCGCGCAGATTTCTATGGAGTTGGCGGTCGAATGATATCGACCAATTGCAAAGGTACATCCATTCTCAAAAGCTGCTGGCGATCGTACAAGGGCCAAAGTGGATCTACCTTGTTTAATTGATTTTGGTTCTTTGGGAATTCCCGTGGTGTAGGCCATATCTGGGGGTACTCAGGCAAATAGCCGATATCCCTCCAAATCCAAGTACAGGCGTTGGAAGAAGTGAGTCACGTTGAGAATCCCATAACAGCGACG
>DAOUEC010000176.1:0-15566 GCA_034430655.1 Anaerolineae bacterium | reverse complement strand
CCCGGCGAGCGTGTGTTGGGCACGACCACGCCGCTCTACACGCTGCTAATGGCCGGACTGGCGCTGGCAACCGGCTCCCGCGACTTTCCCACTTTGGCGCTGGCAGTCAACGCGCTGGCCGGGGCGCTCTCCGTTGGGCTGCTCTACGGTCTGGGCAAGCAGTTCGCCGGCCACCGGGCCCCCGCCACAGCGGCCGCCCTCCTCTGGGCTGTGGCCCCCTACAGCGTCACCTTCGCCGTGGGCGGGATGGAGACCGACCTGACAATTGCGCTGCTCCTCGCCGCCTCCTACGCCCACCTCACCGGTCGTCCGCGCACGATGGCCGCCCTCTCGGCGCTGGCGCTTCTGGCCCGCCCGGATACCGCCATCCTGTTGGGGCTGCTGTGGCTGGACCTGATCCTGACGCAGACGCGGAAGCGCCAACTCGTTGGCGTCTGGCGGGAGGGACTGATTGCGCTGGCACTCCTGGCTCCCTGGTTGATCTTCGGCACGCTCTACCTCGGCAGTCCTCTCACCGGTTCCATCGCCGCCAAGTCCGCCGCTTATCGCCTCCCGCCAGAGGCGGATTTCGTGCGCCTCCTGCAGCACTACGCCACGCCCTTCTTCGAACACAAGGCTTTGCCACCAGTTGGCGTCTTCGTCGTTTTCGCCCTCTACTGCGCCCTGTGCGCTCTCGGCGGTCTCAATGCCTTCCGTCGTGAGCGTAGAACCTGGCCGCTCATCGCCTATCCCTTCGTCTACTTCGCCGTCTTCGCCCTGGCCAATCCGCTCCTCTTCCGCTGGTATCTCTCTCCCCCGCTCCCGTTCTACTTTCTGCTCATCCTCACCGGCGCCTGGGTCACAGCGGGTGACGCCGTCAAGCCGATCACTCGATACTTGAAGCGAGATGCTCAATACTCAACGCCTGCCACCAAAAACTCGCAATTCGCAATTCGCAATTCGCAATTCGCAATCTTCGCCTTGTTCGCTGTCGCTGCCCTCGCCCTCACGCTCAACGCCTGGGACCTGCACCCTGACCACGGCCCCGACCGGCCCGCGCCGGAGATGGCCTGGTTCAAACTGGAGTTACTCTACGCCCAGGCCGCCGACGACGTGCTCTCCCACGCCGCGCCCGGCGACACCCTCTGCGCCGGGGACATCGGTGTGCTGGGCTACCGCACCGGCCTGCGCATCCTCGATACCGTCGGGCTGGTGACGCCGGAAGCCACGCACCACTACCCGGCCGACCCAGACATCTACGTCATCAACTACGCCATCCCCGCCGAGCTGGTGTTGGCCCTCGACCCCGACTACGTCGTCATCCTGGAGGTCTACGGGCGGCGGGGGCTGCTCCCCGACCCTCGCTTCCAGGCCCGCTACCGGCTGCTGGAGAAATTCGAGGCGGACATCTACGGATCGGACGGGATGCTGATCTTCGCCAGAAATACAACGACCGGAAAATAGTGTCTCTACCCCGGTAGAGCCGATACCGGATAAGCGCCCATCGGCCTGATAGGGTAATCGCAACAGCAAGCGCACCCAAAGAGAGCGGCCAGCCCAGTCGCCACCCAACAGGCTGATAGCAGAAACGCACCTCATGTTCGCCAGCCGAAAGAGGCACTCCCTGAAGAGCATAATCTACACGATACACGCGTGTTGGTTGCCCGTCCACCCAGGCCCGCCAGCCGGGCATCCAGGTGCGACTCACCACCAACAGGCCAGGTTGCTGTATCTGCACTCGCACATCCATGCTGTTGGCAGAGCGCCCCACCACCTCGGCAGAGACGGACGGAAGTGGTTCACCCAGCAAGTATGGAAGCGACTCGGCGAGCAACGCTGTCCGTCCCGGGTCCGCTTTGGGTAGCGCCCTCAAGACCGCCGCTTGATCCGGAAGAGTCAGCGCCTGGAAGACAACGAAAGCTCGTGGCAACCAGCGTTGATTCTCATAAATGCGCTCACGCCCGAACTCGGCGACTAACTTCAGGTCCGGGTCGTCGTAAGTCAGCGATGTCAGAACATAGCGCACGTTCAGTAGCCCTAACAGTGCCGGTTGAGGCCGGGCCTGCTGGTAAGCTGTACAGTCAACCTCGGCCGTCAGACAAGGGGGCACGCCAGTGCCATATCCGTCAATAGAGCACCCAGAGGCCCGCTTGATGAGTTCCACGTAATGTCCCATTTGCAACGCTAGCAATCCCTCGGCAGCCTCAATACCTCCCGCCGCAGCCGAGGCATAAGGAAGTTCGCCGCGAGAGGAGTAGACTCGCCACAGGCCCGGCTGCTGGCGCAGGAAAAGCAGCGCCGCCGTCTCGGTCAGTATTTCGGAGGCCGGTACCCCCACGGTGTATAGCCTGGCCGTGGGTACTAACTCGACCAGTAGGAGAATCACAAAACCGATCTGCAGGCTCTGCGCCCGCAGCCTTCCCCGGCCATAGACAACGAGCAGCCCAATCGTGACCAGCGAGACGACCAATGTCGCCAGGAGCCGCCAGTGTACAGTCTTCAAGATGAGAAGACCGATCACTGCAACGGCCTCGCCTCCATAGATGAACAAAGCCAGCCGACGCACCCAATGCCTCCAGCGCCGTATCCGACGGCCCGTTATTTCCTCAACAGCCCCCTCAACCCCTAGCGCGGCCAGCACGGTCAACGAGAAGCCACCCATAAACCAAATACGCGGTGGAACCCTCAACTGAGCAAATCCCGGCACGCGATGCAACAACGGGAATAGCGGCGTGGCCGGCCCAATGGCATACAGCAGGGAGAACAGGACGACGCCGCCCCAGAAGAATGCCTCGCGCCGCCTCTGTCCGAAAAATGACACAAAGGCCAGCACCAACGAGACCGCCCCCGGATATAAGACCCACTCCGGGAATTGAAAGTTAGTAGGGATCAGGAAGGTGAGCAAAAGGGAAGGAGGTAGTGCATACCAGGCCGCATCCTGAAGCGTAAAGCCCCGGCGACTGGCGTAGGGCAGCAGGCCGAGCAGAGGGAAAAGATGTGCCGCAGACAAAGCCACAAAGCAAGGCACAATCCCGACCACAGTTGCCAGGCTTCCTTTCCAGCGCGCGGAGGACCACGAGGCAATCAGTCGCACCAGAGCGTAGACAACCATCAAACAAGCCGTGAAGAAGGGAATCTGCACGTGAGTCGGTAACTGGAGTGCCAAGGCCAACCCGGCCAGCAGAGTGCCCTTCCAATCGCCCTGGGTGGCCCGATGTGTGCCCAACAAGGCCCAAGGGATCCAGGCCACCCCACAAACCAGACCCACGTGGCCGCCCGCCAAATGTGAGATGACCTTGGGGCTGAACATGTAAGCGGCCCCGCCCAGGAGAGCTGCGCCACGGGAAAGACGAAGCCCCCGTCGCAGAAACAGATAGTTCCCCACGCCGCCAATCCAGGTATGGAGCGCAGCTAACCAGTTGAAAGCCAGTGCCGGAGGCACCACGAGAAAAATCAGGTCAAAAGGATAGAGCCAGAGGACGCCCGGATCACCAGCCAGTGGCCGCCCCCCTGCCACCGCATCATCCCACAAAGGAATCGTGCGTTCTTCGCGCAAGACGCGAGCATAATAGGTTAGATCCGGCCAATGGCGGTAAGCAATGTCCGTTCCTAGACCAGAACGTGGTCCCAGCATGAGATCTTCGTGCAGCAAGTAGGGAAGGAAGACGAACAGAGGCGCTGCAATCACAACCCCCAGGACGGCAACAAGGGGGCCGGCTGTACCCCACTTTTTCATCGCCACTCTATGCCTTTCGCGCATACGCCGTGAACAGATCCCCCAGGTTCACCGGCACCGCCAGGCCCCGCAGCCCCAACTTCGTCACCAACCACTCAGCCGGCCGGCCCACGGGCGGTATCAGCGCCGCCACGCGGTTCATCAGGTAACCCAGCCGCAGATAGCGTCCCTGCGGCCGGTCGCT
The DNA here is from genome assembly GCA_034430655.1 of Anaerolineae bacterium. GTDB lineage: Bacteria > Chloroflexota > Anaerolineae > B4-G1 > B4-G1 > JAUWNP01. The sequence continues at coordinate 11,667 of DAOUEC010000176.1, read as the reverse complement.
GAGCACCTGAAAGCCGCACTTCTCCAGCATTGCTCGCAGCGTGCGGCGCGAGAAGTAGTAAATATGCATCTCCATCAGCCACGGCCAGCGCGCACCCATCAGCCGCGCAAACGGACTCTCGATGTCAATCGTGTGCACGACCACTAAACCTCCTGGCTTGAGCAACCGATACGCCTGCTGAAGCGTCCTGAGCGGATCGGTCACATGCTCAATGACGTCCCACATCGTCACTACGTCGAAGGTTGCCTGCGGCAGATCCGCCGTCTCCAGCGTCCCCTGCACCACGTGGAGCCCCCGCGCCTGCGCCTGTCCCACCGCCCAGCGGGAGGGCTCCACACCCCAGGCGTCCCAGCCATGGCCCGCCGCGATCTCGACGAACACGCCCGTGTAGCAGCCTACGTCCAGCAGCGGGCGACCATTTGGCGATCCCGTGAGCCGCTCCAGCGGCTTCAGGTGGTGCTCGAAGGTCAGCACCCGCCCCTCCCGCTCCTCGATGTACAGCAGGTCCTCGACCGTCTGGTAGGTCTCGATGATGTCGTGGCCGTCCGGGCGCGGGTCGGTGTAGACCAATCCACACTGCCGGCACTGAACAATGGTGTGGTGCCGTCCGTAGCCGCTGTTGGTGCAGCGGAATGCCCGCCAGTCGCCGCCCTCCCCCTGCTTGATCGTGCAGGGGTAACGCACAACAGCATCGTCGGCTCCACAAAGGTTACAGCGCACGTGTTCCATCAGACTCGCCTCGCCGTCAGGCGCGCCCAGGCCAGCCGCAGCACTGTCCCCAAGGCGTGCACAATCTCACCCCCGAAGACCTCCGGGATTCCCATCCACCTGCTTTCGAAGATCATAAGCACCCCTCCTGTCCACTAGCCACGACGCTAGTGCATAGATCATGCCCCATGCCAGTGGCACCCAGAAGAAGTAGACGTCGCTCGTCTTGGCGACTCGCTGCGCCATGTTGACCACCATCGTCACGACCATTGCCGCAATCACTGCCCACCGTCCCACCACCGACCGCACCGGGCTAAACAGCCAGCCAACAATCTGGGCAATCGGTACCAACAAAACACTCTGGTCATAACTCCAGCCAAAGAACGTCGTCGGGACCGTCATAAGGATCAGCACGCTGGCGGCCGTCTCTAGCGAGACTGGCTTTGGCCGACACAGGAAGAGCGGCAACAACAGCAAGAATCCCATGCCAACGTACCGCAGCCACGGCCCCACACCGTAGAGGCTCAGGAAGCCGCCGATGGTCGGCGTAGCCCAGTCAATGGGCGGCGCATCCAACAGTGCACTGAAGTCAGCAATCCAACTCGGTCGGAGGATAAACAGGATGACCAAGCAAATCGCCCCAGCCACGCCAAGCCCTATCCATCCGGCCCACTTGCGACGCATGGCCATATAGAACATCAAGTACGGTGCCACCAGCATCACCATGTGCGGCTTAATGCTCGTCAAAATGAGCACCACGCCAGCCCAAAACCACCGCTCACGCTTGATCAAGAACATTGACGCCGCCACGCCAAACACGAACAGAAAAACAATCTGCCCTGTCAGAATTGCCAACAGCATCGGCGAAAATAACGCCATTACCAGGTAGTAGGTCAACAACGGCGCGATATCACCCCTGGGCAAGTAAATCAACCCCAGCATCAGGCACGAAACCACGATCAGGGCCACGTTGACCAGCAACCAGATCGACCGCGCGACTTCAAAAGGCATCCAGGCCAGTGGCAGCATGAAAACCCACAGCGTTGGCGGGTTCCAGGTCATCATCACGAAGTCTTGGTCAGGGTTGAAGTGGGCTCGCTCCATTTCCAACATGTTGTCAGGGTCGCTGGAGTTGCGCCCCTCCAGCAACAGACGCGAAGCAGCCCAGTAAGCGTTGAAGTCGCTCACGCCAATGGGCATAGTCATCAACCGCTGTGTAAGGACTGCGCCGCCAACGATGGCTGCAAGAGCCACCAAACTCCACAATGCCCACCGGCGCCACCCCGCATCAGCCATACCTTCGTTATCTCCTCACCAACCGCCCCCATGCCAGGCGTAGTACAGTATGCATTGCCCGCACAATCTCGGTCCTGGAGATCTTGGAGGTGCCCAGGCGGCGGTTCTCGAAAACGATGGGCACCTCACCCACCCGCCAGCCGCGCCGCTGCACCCGGTAGAGCATCTCGATCAAAAAAGAATAGCCACTGGCCCTGATCCCATCCAAGTCCATTTCCCCCAGCACCTCGCGGCGGTAGCAGCGAAAGCCGGCCGTCGTGTCGTGGACACGCAGGCCAAGCATTGTGCGGGCAAAAGCATTGGCACCCCAACTGAGCAATTTGCGGTCGAAGGTGCAGCCGCTGGTCCCGCCACCCCGCACGTAACGCGAGCCAATGACCAGATCGTAGCCCTGGCCAGTCTTGTCCACCATGGCCGGAACGTAGCGCGGATTGTGGGAGAAATCGGCGTCCATCGTGCAGATAAGATCGGCTCCCTCGGCCAGCGCCCGCTTGAAGCCGGCGATGTAGGCCGTGCCCAGCCCCAGTTTACCGGCGCGATGGATGACCCCCACCAGCCCATTGTTCTCCGCTACCAGCCGATCGGCGATCGCGCCGGTGCCGTCGGGTGAGTTGTCGTCCACGACGATGACGCGCACAGCCGCCGGCAGGGCAAGCAACTGAGCCACCAATGCCTCGATGTTCTCCTGTTCGTTATAGGTCGGTACGATAACCGCTATTTGCAAAATCACCCCCAACATTCTATTGATTTCACGCACAGGCCGGAAAGGCGCCCTGTGATGTGCGATCACACCGGCAGCACGCTCTCATTGATCAGCAACGCTAGCGTCGCCAGCCAGAACAGGCTGTAGATCAGCACGCGCCGGGAGCGGCGCAGCGCCCCATAGAGCAACGTCGCTGCAACCAGCCCCGTCGCCAGCCGCGCCATCGCCAGCGGCTCCCGCCAGGTCGAAAAGGGCAGGAAGAGCAATACGGCCGCCTGGGCTAGCAGCACCGCCACCCAGGGATGCCGCCATCCGCGCAGTAGATCACGTACTGAGACGATCAGCGCCCAGACGGTTGGCAGCACGAACAGCGGCCCTTCAATCGCCAGCAGCAGCCAGAAAGCGGGCCAACTCACCGTCGCCACGCGCAACAACCCTGCGAAGGGCAACCACTCGAAGGAAGTCGCCATCGCGCCGCCCGCCCCCACACCCGGCCTGCCCAGCCAGGCCCACAACACACCTTGCCAGGCGGCAAAAGGCAGTCCCACCGCCAATCCCAATCCCACCGCTTCTCGCCAGCGGTGCTCCAGCGCCAGGTATAGAAGCAACCCGGCCGCAGCAATCAGCGCCGTCTCCTTCGCCAGCGCCGCCAGGGCAATGAACAATGAAACAATGAACAATGAACAATGACCGCCCCACTGCTTTCCTGCCTCCTGCTTCCTGCGTCCTGATTCCTGCTCCTCCCAGGCCCACAGCGCACCCTGCACCAGCCCGTAGGCCAGCGGCTCGGTCAGATCGAGCCGCAGCCCGGCCACCAGCCCGCCGTAGAGGCCGTAGACCAGCGCGTACCAGTGGCTCACACCCCACGCCGCCAACAGCCGCCCGGTGAGGTACGTCCCGCCAGCCAGCGCCGCCACGTTGAGCACAATCAGCGTCCAACCCACCGCTTCCGGCCGCCCCAGCGCCAGCGCCCACGCCAGCAGCGGGTAGAGGATGCGCTGATAGCGGTAGGCTGGCACGTCGCAGTACCGCCAGCCGCCGGTTGGGTCGCGGGCGATGTAGTAGGCGAACTGACCATCGTAGCCCTGGGTGCCCTGCGGGTCACCCTGGCTGTACCGCGTTCCCACCAGGGCAAACGCCAGGGGATCACCGCCATAGCGAGCCAGCGTCAGCCCGACGTAGGCCAGCGCCAGTACCAGCACGACCATCCAGGGCCGAAGAACGTGGATCGCAGGACAGCGACGGATTTTACTCATTCAACCCGCTTGCTCAGCCAACTGGCCAACCCACCAACTAACCAACAAACCAACAAACCAGCCGACAACACCATCCCTGCCATCACCGCTCGCGGACGGTATACAAATTCTACCACGTGCTCCCCCGCCTCCAACCAGACCGCCCGGAACGCATAATTGGCCCGCAAGACTTCCGTTGGCTCGCCGTCCACCGTCGCCCGCCAGCCTGGGTACCAGGTATCGGCCAGCACCAGGTAACCCGGGCCGTCCAGGGTGGCGCGTATTGTAACCCGATTAGGAGCGTCTTGCAAGGTCACTCGATACTGGATGCTGGATGCTGGATGCTGGATAGTGCTCTCTGCTCCCTGCTCCTCGTTCCCTGTTCCCTCCAACAGCACCTCGGCGGTGGGGTCGAAGGTGGGGGCGGCGAGCGCTGCCAGCATCTCGTCGGGGGATACCTGACGGGCAGCAGGCACAACCCAGGCACGACCAGGAGCGCCGGTCAGACGATAGAACTCTACAATCGGCGGCTCGCCATTCGCTATTCGCAATTCGCTATTCGCAACGTGGGTTACACCCATCACCCGCAGCAGACTCGGCGCTTCGACGGCGGCTTCCAGAAACGCAGCGTACCGTCCCACCATCAGCGGGTCGAAGTTGTTGGCGGAGGCCACGCCGTCCAACATCCCCACGTTGGGTAACAGAGCCTCGCGCATCTCCCACCAGTGGCCCACACTGTGCGGGCCGAAGTCGTCGAAGGTCAGGTAGCCGAACTTGACCCGTTGTTCGGTGTCGTACTCGCGGTTCAGGTGAGTCGGATCGGCAGGCCAGTAGACCCGTGCTGAGCCAGGCTCGCCCTGCAGGAAAGCGGCCGCCTTCGTGCCGTCGCGGTACAACGACCGGTCCACCGTCGGCACCAGTGGCCAGCCGAAAAGCAGCAGATCAAGCATGACGAAAGCCGCCACCACCGCCCGCCACCAGTTCGTGTCACGCCGCAGCAGTGCCAGCGCACCCGCCACGACCAGGGTCCCACCGAGACGAACGGTCGCCAGGCCGAAAGTGGACGGCAGGCCAGGGACCAGACGCAGCGCAGCCAGCCCGCCGATGAGCACCGCCACGCCCATCACCACTCCCAGTGCGCCTTGCCGCCGCCCAGGACGACCTGCCGACCATCGCTGCGCACCCAACGCCGCCAGAGCCGCCAGGGCGACAGTAGTGACCGCCAGCCAGCGGGCCGGGGCCTGGAATAGGTTGAAGCCGGGAACGTGACGAAAGAGGAATGGGAACACAGGTGTGTTTTTCCCCAGCGCCAGCACCAGCGCAATCGCCCCCCCGATTGTCCAGAACCTGACCAGGCCTGTTTCCCCTTCCTGCTTCCCTGCTTCCTTGCTTCCTCGCTTCCTTACTCCCCCGCTCCCCTGCTCCCCTGCTCCTCTGCTCCTCTGTTCCCCTATTCCCCTGCTCCCCCGCCTCCTTCCAAACACCGCTCCCACTGCCAGGAGCAACGGCAGCACGCCCACGTACCCTGCATCCTCCCAGTAGGTGGCATACCCCCAGTAGTCGCCCCGACCTGGGCTGCCAAAGAAATCTGGGGCCGCGAAGGTGATCAACCGCCATGGCCACAGCGAGTAAGTCATGGCGAAGTCGTAGTCCACACCGCCGAAGCGCTGCGATTGGGCCATCAACTCAGCAGTGGGCAGGAGTTGCACGGCCGCGAGCCCCAGGCCAATAACCAATGAAACAATGAACAATGAACAATGAACAGTGGCCAATGACCAAAAACGTGAAACGTGAAACGTGAAACGTGATACATGAAATGTGATGCGTGACACGTGAACTCCCGCTTCTTGTTTCCTGCCTCCTGCCTCCTGCCCCCTGCCTCCTGCTTCCTGCTCCCTGCTCCCTGCCTCCTGCAGCGTTCGGAAAGCCAGGTATCCCACCAAGAGCACACCCCCATACGTCGCGATCTGTGCATGGCCGGCCAGGAGCCCCAGGCCAAGCGCCAGCCCCAACCACAGCGCGTCGCGCATCCGCCCGCGTTGTACCAGCACCTCGGCCCGCCACAGCCAGACAGCCAGCCAGGGGAAGGTGAAAGCAATGCTGGGAAAGAGCGCCGCCCGCGCCACCAGAAAGCCACTCCCCTCCAACGCCAATGCCCCGATGAACGCCGGGAAACGTTCCAGACCCACGGCTCGCCCCCACCTGTACATCCCCCACCCGGCCAGCGCCAGGTGGAGCGCCGTCGTCCAACTCAAGGCTACCTCGGCCGGCAGCAGCAGGTAGAGCACGTTTAGTGGATAAAAGGCCGCCGTCTGGTAGTTAGCGGCCAATGGCGCGCCGCAGCCCGCCAGCGGGTTCCACAGCGGCAGGTGGCCCGCCCGCCACATCCCGGCGGCTATGCGTTGCCACGGCACGAACTGCAACAGCGGCGTACCCCAGAAGAACGCCTCACCCGCGAAGAGGGGGCGCCAGAGCAGGAGCAGCGGGAAAATGACAAATGAACAATGACCAATGAACAATGACCAATGACTAATCCCGAGGCTCTTGCCTCCTGCTTCCTGCTTCCTGCTTTCCGATCTCTTCACTGCTCGACCTCAAAAATGGCGTACCCCCTGGCTTTGTATACTTGCCGCAGGTAGGGCGCCTCGTGTGGACTGAACGCCCCTGACGCCCGCTCCGCCGGCCCCCAGAAGACGTAGGCCACGCCGTACTGCGCCAGCAGGTGCCGTCTCCAGGCGTCATTCGTCGTCGCGTCGAAGAAGTGGGCCACCAGCGCCTTCTTCTCGTCCGCGTGGACGCTCTCGGGGCCGTGGCCGACGAAGGCGCGCGCCCGAATGCGCGCCGGCAGGTAGTTGCCCGTCTCGTAGGCCACCAGCACTACATCGTCGGGCTCGACCCGCTCATTGAGCCAGTCCAGTGCCGCTACCTCGCCCGCCTCCCGGTAGATCGGGGCAGGCTGTCCTCGCAGCGCCAGACAGTTCCCCGCCACAAGCATCACGTTGGTGAGCGACAATCCGACTAACAGGACACCTACAACCACTCGCAGCCTGAAGCCCTGCAACCTGAAACTTGAAACCCCCAAGGCTGCCAGCAAACTCAGTGGTATCTGCACCCCCTCAACCAGCCGCCGCTGCAGGTTAAACGGCAGGTAGACCAGCAGCGGCACCACCGCCAGCCACGCCAGCGCCAGCCAGCCCGGCCCATCGTCGCGCCAGGTATCCCGCAGGGCGAAGGCCGCCAGCGCCAGCGGCACCCCATACGCCGCCAGATAATGCAGCGGATGCGGCGACAGGATGCGATTCTGCGCCGCCCAGGCCGCGTAGACCCGGTTGGTGGTGAACACCCACGCGCTGTAGGCCACGACTGGCGCGGAGACGAGCCCCGCCATCCCCGCCGCCAGTGCCTCCTGCCACATCAACCGCCGCCTGCGCAGTCCCAGCGCCACCCACGCCGCCCCCGTCACCGCCCACGCCACCGCCACGTAGAAGGGGACGATGAGGCCCATCGCGAACCAGCATATCCCTGCCATTGCCGCGTGGTGCGTGATGCGTGAAACGTGAAGCGTGAAACGTGAGGCGTGATGGGTGTACGGTGCGTGACTTGGACTTCGGACGTCGGGCCTCGGGCCTACCCTCCACGCCTTCAACAAGAACAGAATTCCCCACAGCAGCAGTGTCCGCGCCAGGGCGATGTGCGGAAGAGCATACAAGACCAGAAACGTGAATCCCTCAGGGAGGATAAAATCCAGCGGCATACTGCCCAGCCAGTCGGGCTGCCCCAATGCGACCAGCAGCCAGCCCAGCCCCCCGCCGAAGGTCACCATCAGCCAGGCCAGCCGCCGCACTGCCACTCGCGCCATGAACGCCGCCAGGAAGCGATACACCGTCAGCAGCAGCCCCAGCCCGAAGGCCATCCGTGCCCCGTGGTAGACCCACACCATCCGCGCTGTCAGGTCGCTGCCTGGCAGCAGTGCCGCCGCCTTCCCCAGCAGCAGGTGGAAGGGGAAGAAAAATGTGCCCGGGTGCGGCTCCGGCGTGTAGGCGATGTGGAACAGCCAGGCTCCCTCTGCCCCTTGCCGCATCTTCGCCAGGTAGGAGTAGCAATCCTCGACCCCGTAGACGAAGCCGCCAAAGACGCGATTCTCCGTCGCCAGCGCCGCGCCAAGGACGTAGGGGATGGAGGTGATTGTAAGAGCGACGACGCTGCAGACCAGTACGAAGCGCCACTCGCGCGAATTACGAACGGCGCATGGTGAACGGCGAATGGCGAATGGCGAGTTTGCGTCAGCCATCAGCCCGTCGCCTCCGCAACCAACCAGCCAGCAAACTAACCCCCGTCCCGGCCGACACCGCCCAGCCAGCGTGCACTGCCCACGGGCGGTACCGGAACAACACCGTCCCATCAGCCAGCACGATCCCCCCGTCCAATCCCGCATCCACCACCGGCTGTGCCCTTTCGTTCCGATAGAGATACACCCCATCGAACCGGTCCACCAGTTGGAATCTGCGATCTGCAACCGGGAACGCCGCCGCCACGTACCGCACCCCCAGCAGGCTCAGCATCTCCGCATCCGGCACCGCGTCCTCCAACGCCGTGTGCACATCGGACTCCTCCGGGAAGGGTGGCAACGTCACGCTGTACCCCTGCGGCTCCAATCCCGCCGCGCGGGTCAGGTAGTCGGCGTAGGTGTGCAGTTGCAGCGGATCCACGCCGTCGGCCAGTTCCAGGCCGTGCAGTTCCGCCACGTGCTGCGGGATGCTGTAACTGGGCGAGTAGACCCGGAAATGGCCAGGCTGCGCTGCCAGCCACTCCGCCGCTGCCCGCCCGTCGGCGAACACCTCCTCCGGCGACCGCGCCCCAACCAGCGTCGCGTCCACCACCAGCAGGTCAACGGCAACGAGCAGAACGGCAGCCAAACTGAAGATAGTTTCAGGTTTCAACGTTTCAAGTTTCAGGTTAGCACCAACCTGAGACCCTGAAACCTGAAACCTGAAACCGACTAGCGCAATCGCCAGCGGTGCCATCACTCCAAACATCACCAAGTTGAGCGGCGGCACCCCCACCAGCAGCCAGTATCCAACGACCAGCAGCGGTGGAAACATTGCCATCGCCAATAGCAACGCCTGCTTCCGCCGTTTCAGTCTCCCTGTCCCCTTGTCTCCTTGTCCCCTTGTCTCCTTGTCCCCTTGTCCCCCTGTCCCCTTGTCTCCTTGTCTCCTTGTCCCCCTGCCCCCCCGTCCCCTTGTCCCCTCCACCCCAAACCCCGCCAGCACCGCCGTCGCGAAGACCACCAACACCCACGCCCGGGGCGGCACGCGCAGCAGCCCCAGCCCCGGCACGACGCGCCACAAGACCTGGAACAACCCCCCATTCTCCCCCAGGCTGAACCACGCCGCTCCCACCAACAAACCAACTAGCCAACTAACCAACCATCGCCTCTCCCGCTCCTGCCACAACACCCATATCCCAACCACCGCCAACACCCCCGTGCTTACGCCAACGTAGGTCATCCACTCGTGGAAACCGCCGTGGTCGGCCAGCAGCAGCCCCGCCAGATAGCGCCAGGGTAGCGACCAGGCCGCCGCATCGGGCAGCGTCATTGAGACCCGCGTCGTCTCCGGCAACAGCGCCACCAGCGGGAACCACTGGCAGGCGGAAAGACCTACGAAGTAGATTGCAAATTGCAAATTGCAAATTGCAAATTGCGAATGGCGAATGGCGAATGGCGAGTGGCGAGTGGCGAGTGGCGAGTGGCGAACCGGCGTTCGAGCAACCAGTATCCAGCAACGAGCAAGCAGCAACAAGCAACAGGCAACGAGCGTATACGCCGCCATGCGCACGTCCGCGCAGAACTGCATCGCCAGCGCCACCCCCCCGTAGATTGCAAAATGGTCCCTGCCCCCCTGCTCCGTTGCTCCCCTGCTCCTCTGCTCCTCTGCTCCTCTGCTCCTTTGCCCTCCTGCTCCCCGAAACGCTTGCAGCCAGCACAACACCACCACCGGCACCCATGCCCACGCCTGCACCCACCCCATGTGCCCCGCGCCCAGGTGGGCCAGCAATTTGGGCGAGGCTTCGTAGGCCAGCGCCGCCACCAGCGCCCCACACACACCCGCGCCAAAGCCGCGCCGCATCAGCGCGTACATCGCCGCGCCTGCCAGCCACAGGTGCGCCAGCGCCGAAAGGTTAAACCCCACCTCCAGCGGCAGCCAGGGAATGAAAAGCAGCAGCCAATTGGGCGGATAATACAGCCCCGCCAGCGGGTTGGCCGCGAAGGGCGTCCCGCTCATAATCGTGGGTCGCCACAGTGGAAACCGATGCTGCTCCCACAACACCTGCCGCGCCAAGTGTGCGTTCGGCCAATGCGTCACCGCCAGGTCGGAGTGCAGTGCGCCAGGCTTCCACAGCCACCACGCCGGATGCACCACCACAGGCCAAAGCAATACCAACGCAAGAATGACCAATGTCAAATGACCAATGACCGATGACCAATCCCCACGAATAGAGGCTGTCCGCATTACATACGTCCCCTTGTCCCCATGTCCCCTTGTCACCCTGTCACCTTGTCACTTCATAAACCCTCACGTCGCCCGCCTCAAACACCGGCTCCCTCTCCAGTTCTCCATTCTCCAATCTCCCATCTCCCATCTCCACCTCCCTCGGCCCCACCAGCACGTACCCCACACGGTTCTCCCGCATGAACACCTCCCGCTCCGCCGGCCTCATCTCACCAGTCCAGTACGCCTCCACCTGCGCCCTCCGCCGCTCCGCATCCACCGTCTCGAAGGGATGGCCATAGACCACAGGCTGCCCGGCCCAGGCTGGCACGAACAGCCCCATCTGCGGCGCGCACAGCACCACCACATCGGGACGGCCCTCGTCGCGCAGCCACTCCAGCGCAGCCCACTCCCCCTCGCTCAGATAGAACCACGGCTCGCCGGCCAGCGCCGCCAACAGCGTCATCAACACCAGAAAGACCGGCGTCAGCGCGCAGAAAGCCACCACCAGTCCCCGCAGCAACCCCCGTCGGCGGGCCCCGACCCGTGGTCGTATCACCCGCCACCACCCCATCCCCGCCAGCAACCCCATCGGCACCCCCAACCCCAGGCTCAGCCGGCGCTGCAACGGCAGAGGCAGGTACATCCCCACCAGCGTCACGCAGACCCAGCCCAGCAGTAGCCAGTCGCCGCCGGAGCCACGCCGCGCTGCAGAGACGATTCCCATCGCGGCCAGCGCCAGCACCAGCCCGTAACTCAGCGCCCAGTCCCACAGCGGCGGCGAAGGGGTCACGTTCTGCGCGTTCCACGTCGCCAATACTGGGTCGGCTCGCATCGCCCACTGCATGTACAGCGGGTAGGGCAAGGCCACCGCCCCCGCCCCGACCATCCAGGCGACCGCGCGCCATGGGATGCGCCGCGTGCGCACCGTTCGCGCCGCCAGCATCACCCCCAACCCCCCGAACACTGCCACCAATCCGAACGGCTGGATCACCCCCAGTGCCATCGTTGCCAGAATCATCCCCAGACCCCACAGCCACTCGCGCCGCCCGCCATTCGCCATTCGCAATTTGCAATTTGCAATTTGCAATTTGCAATTTGCAATCCACAATCCGCAATCCGCAATCCCCACCATCAGCCCCATCGCCAGCGGGAAATGCGCGTTCGCCAACAGCGCGTAGGCGGGAAATGCCTCCTGCACCCACAGGTCGGACGTCATGACGCCCAGCGT
>DAOUEC010000175.1:0-2188 GCA_034430655.1 Anaerolineae bacterium | reverse complement strand
TAGGCATAGCCGTTCATACTAGCCTGAAACAACTCGATGACATCCTCGTAATGGGCAAAGGTGCGCGGCTTCAGCCGCTTCCGCTGCTCGTCGAGGAATTCCTGCAAGACTTCGCTGATGGTGGGTTGGGCAATGCCCCGGGGTTTGGTATTCATTTTGAGTCTCCTTTCTCTACTTCTGCTAACGTATCCACCGTTCCCACCGCCCCATCGCCTCCTCCAGCCGCGCCACCGGCTGCACGAGCGAGATGCGCACGTACCCCTCGCCCTGGGAGCCGAAAGCGGTGCCGGGCGAGAGCGAGACGCCAGCTCCATCCAGCAGGTCGGACGTGAACCGGGCGCTCGTCACCCCCTGTGGCGCACGCGCCCAGACGTAGAGGGTGGCCGAGGAAGACACGTACTCCAACCCCATGCGATCCAGCGCTGCGGTCACCGCCCGCCGCCGCGCCCGGTAAGTCTCATTGCGCTCGACCAGCCAGGCCTCGCCGGTCGTCGAGAGCGCCGTGATAGTCGCGTCCTGTACAGCACGGAAGATGCCGCTGTCCACGTTCGTTTTGAGCCGCGTCAACGCCCCGATCACATCCGCATTACCTACGACCACGCCGACGCGCCAGCCGGCCATGTTATAGGTCTTGGAGAGGGAGTTGAACTCGACGGCCACTTCCATGGCCCCTGGCACCTGTAACAGACTCGGCGGGACGTAGCCATCCCAGGCAGTCTCAGCGTAGGGGTTGTCGTGGGCCAGGAGGAGATTGTGAGCGCGGGCGAAGTCCACCGCCTCCGTCAGGAAGGAGAAGGGGGCCGTCGCAGTGGTGGGGTTGTTGGGGTAGTTCAGCCACAGCACCCGCGCACGGGCGAGGACGTCGCCGGGGATAGCGTCGAGATCGGGCAAGAAGCCATTCTTGGCCAGCAGCGGCGTCAGGTAGAGTTCGCCACCCACCAGTTGCGTGGACACGCGATAGGTCGGGTAGCCGGGGTCGGGCACCAGCACCACGTCGCCCGGATCCACGCAGGCCATCGGCAGGTGAAAGACGCCCTCCTTCGAACCGATGAGCGGCAAGACCTCGCTCTCGGGGTCGAGTTCGACCCCGAAGCGGCGACCATAGTAGTCGACGAAGGCCCCCCGCAGCGCGGGCTTGCCGAAGAAGCCGCCATAGCCATGATTATGCGGGTCTTGTGCCGAGCGGTACAGCGTTTCGATGACCGCTGGCGGCGGCGGCAGGTCGGGGCTGCCGATGTCGAGGCGGATCACATCCACGCCTCGCTCCTGCGCCGTCCGCACTCGCCGCCCGATGATGGCGAAAACGTAAGGGGGTAAATTGTTCAATCGTTCTGCGATGTGCATCTTATAGTCTCCTTGTCCAAGACACCGGCCTGAAGAGCCGGTGTTGGGTTTTCCAGCGCCGTCTGTTCACGGCGGCGCGGGTTGTGCCTCCAGCCACACCTCCAGCACCCGCCCCACCCGCTCCAGGCTCTCAGGGCTCACCTTATCGGGCGTGTCCTGCGTGGTGTGCCAGTAGGGGTAATCGAAGTCAATGACGTCCACCGCCGGGATGCCCCGCTGAGCGAAGGGGACGTGGTCATCGTACATCGCCCAGCGGTACTCGGAGATGAACGTATCGCTGTACGAGAGCGTCGCGGCGATCTCCCACAACTGCGCCTGCAGCGGTGCGTCGGAGTTGCGCTCCAGGTAGATCTGCTGGTCAGCGTCGCCGATCATATCCACGACGACGACCGCCTCGGGCATGGCTTCCAGGTGCTCCGCCATATAAGACGAACCGACGCACCATTCCCAGCCGTCGAGGCGGCCGTTGTCCTCGGCGACGAAGAAGGCCAGCCAGACCTGGTGCTGCAACTTGTCCCGGTCCAGCGTGCGGGCCAGTTCCAGGAGCACCGCCACACCGGAAGCCCCGTCGTTGGCCCCCATCACAGGGACGCTTGCGTCCTCCTCGTCGGCGCTGCGGCGGGTATCGTAGTGGGCGCCCAGCACGATCACCGGCCCCTCCCCCACCCCTTGGTCTGAGCGCGTCGAAGACCGGCCGACGACGTTGCGCACGGGCGTGTCGCGGTAGGTGAACTCCTCCGTCTCAATGGTCCAGCCCTGGGCCTCCAGTTGGGCGATGATGTAATCACCGGTGGCCCAGCCCGCCTCCGACCCGGTGGGGCGGAAGCCCAGGTCGCATTGAGCC
>DAOUEC010000174.1:0-9911 GCA_034430655.1 Anaerolineae bacterium | reverse complement strand
CTGGACGGGCACCTGGTGGCTCCCTGCACCCAGGCCCGTCAGATCAACGGAGGCGGTGAGATCCTCAACTTTGAGGGAGTCCCAGGCCGACTCAGGGGCGCGGATTGTAATCTGCACATGCTCATTGAACTCACCCACGATAAGCATCCCCTCCGGCGGCTCGGGCGGCGTGATCGGGATGGGCTGGGGATAGCGTTGCTCGAGGGTGGGGTCTTCCTCCTCCACGGCCACGACCCAGGCCAGCAAGGCCAGGATGAGTGCCAGTACCATCAGGGGCAGATTACGCACTATCCAACGCAATACCGCTCTCACTGCTCATCCCTCCCCAGCATCTGTCGCATCTGGGCGATCCGCCGTGGCCACGCCCGTTCCAATACAGGTTGGTGGAAAGCGTGCAACACCTTCTCCAATCGCTTGACATCGAGATTGCGGATGATGCGACCGTTGTGAGCGACGGAGATGGAACCGCGTTCCTCGGAGACGACGACGGCGATGGCATCACTTTCCTCTGTCACGCCGATAGCCGCCCGGTGGCGCAGCCCCAATTCTCGGTCTGCAAGGAAGGCGGTGGAGAGAGGGAGCACGCAAGCGGCAGCCAGCGCCCGTCCCTGCCGCACGATGATCGCTCCGTCGTGCAGCGTAGTGTGAGGGTCGAAAACAGTCACCAGCAGTTCAGGGGTGATGGCAGCGTCGAGGAAGACGCCGCTATCTGCGAGTTCCTGCAGGCCCGTCTCACGCTCCAGAACGATGAGTGCGCCATGTCGTCGCCCGGCCAGGGTATTGCACGCCTGCGCAATGGCAGCCAACGTCTGCTCAAGTATGGCGCGGTTGCCTGTCGTCCGGCCGAACAGTGCCCCGCCACGGCCCAGTCGCTCCAATGCCCGGCGCAACTCCGGTTGAAAGACGACGGGGATTGCCACGAGCAGTGCGGGGAGGGCCTTTTGCGTCAACCAGCCGAAAGCGCGCAAGCGTATCAGGCCGCTCAGCAAAGTGACGACGATAATAAGAAGGATCACACCGCGCAGCAAGGGCACGGCCCGAGTGCCGCGCACCAGGTACAGGAGCCAGAAGAACATGAAAGCCACGAGCAGGATGTCGAGGACGTCTATCCGGTCGAACCGTTGCAGATACCACAGGAGATTGGACATTGTGGTTAGTTAGTTGGTTAGTTGGTTGGGAAACTGGTCACCAGTCTACTGGTTCCCGAATCTACTGGCTGCTATCGAGTTGCTCTAGCAGTTGCTGATAGGTCGCGACGCTGGGGGGGCGGAGTGCAATGATGGCCCGGATGGTTGCCTTGGCATCTTCGCTTCGCCCAGCCTCCAACTGCAGGTCTCCCAGCTTGTCCAGGTGCTTCAACGCCTGCTCAACGTAACCGGCGTCAAGATATACCTGCGCCAGGCGGGTGCGCAGCGGAATGTTATCAGGCCGCTCGCGGGCCGCGTCTTCCAGGATAGCGAAGATGCGCTCTACCCTGTTGCTCTTGCGGTAGATTTTCAGGAGACTGTCAAGTTCGGCAATTGCAAGTTTCGGCCGGTTGGAGCGATAGTAAAGTTCCATCAGCGTCAGGCGGGCTCGCTCGTCGTCGGGAGCGAGATCGCGAATCTGCTCGTAGACATCAATGGCGCGTTTCCAATCCACGCGCTGCATGTCAATGTCGCCCATCTTGTGCAAAATACGAACCGCCCAGCGACGTTCCGGGTCACCCCGAGGCGCTAGTCGCAACGCTTCCTGGTACGTATCACGTGCCTGGTCCATCTGTGCCGCGTGGTAGTAACTGTCGGCCAAGATCAAGTAGTGCTCTAGCGCCTCGTCAATTTCCCCGTGGCTGATGAGCAGGTCAATTAACTTGGCTCGCACCACGGTATCCATCGGCGCCAGTTTCAGGGCGCATTGGTACACTGCCATTGCCTGGTGAATATTGCCGCGTGTCCGGTAAGTGTCCGCGATGGCGACGAACTTGGCCACTGCATCATCTATCTTCCTCATCGCCAACAGCACCTGGGCCAGTTGCCGGTGGATGGGCAAATAGGTGGGGGCCTGCTCCAGAGCGTAATGGCATTCTTCCAACGCAGCGTAGAACATGCCGCGCTTGACGTACTCCTGCGATAGCGCTACCGACTTCAGGATACGCTCTGAGCCTGGTATCGTCAGCATCTCAGCCAGGCTCAAGGTGGGTCCTTCCTCGCCCAGTGCGTCGAGCCGCTGGCGTGCCTCAACGACCTTATCCTCCCATCCCTTCTCGCTGAGGAATTCGACCAGCGAGTTTGTGAATTCCAGTGCCTGCTCCTGCTCTCCCTTGGCGATGTAACTATCGGCCAGGCTCTCGTAGAGTTGGATCAGGTCGTCGGCTTGCTCACGCCGGACGGTGGCCAGGTCCACCATCTTGAGCACCTCGATGAAGTGCTCCAGCGCCTCGTCAATGCGACCCTGGGCGCGGTAGCACTCGCCTAAAGCGAAATGACTGCCCAGCGTGTACTCAGGATGAGAGACCGCACGCTCAAATTGAGAGATGGCGGCGTCGAATCGCAGTTGTTCCTGGTAGAGCAGGCCGAGGTTGAAGTGCACAGCAGGCTGATCAACTCCTGCCCCAATCACTTCCTCATAGGCGGCAATCGCCTCCTCGATCTTCCCTCGGGTCTGGAAGTCAAGCGCCCGGCCGATCAGAGCATCAATCTCCGCCTTGCTAAGTCGAGGAGTCACAACAGGAGGTGTCGTTGCTGCCTCCTCCTCGAAGATACTCTCGGCGAGATCGGTGAGCGCCCTCTGACGGGTGATCTCGACGGGGCTGCCTCGCTCCTCGACGGTTTCGGTCTCTGGCGTGACCGGGAATTCCAGTGTGACGGGGCCGGTTGGCTTCTCTGTGATCACCAGTGGCTCAGGCTCCTCTCCGGGAACCTCAGCCCTCGGTTCAATAGCGGCCTGCTCGCCATAACGCAGGCCATCAAGGGCAGCCAGCACCTCAGGATTGTGCGGGGCCAACTGGAGGGCATGGCGACAGATCTGGGTGGCGTAGTCACTCTGTCCCTGAGCCTGGTAGATACGTGTCAAGGCCAGACATTCCCTGACTGCCTCACGCACCTGGCCATGGCGTTGGTGATGATGGAGCAATTGCGCGTGAGCCTGTAGGCAATCGGGCCAGGCACGAGCGGCATCCTGCCAGCGTTCCAGTGCCAAGCGGGTGGCCTGCTGTTGGCTGAGGTAGTGCTCGGCTGAAGCCATGTAGGCTTCAGCGGCTGCCTTTCCCTGGCCCAATCGCTCCCTTGTCTTGCCTATGTGTTCCAGAAGCACGGGGTCGTCCGGTGCAAGGTCACTGGCCTGTCGGTAGGCATCCAGGGCAGCCTCCAACTGGCCTGCGCCGGAGTAGGCCAACCCCAGGCCGGTGAGCGCATTGACGTCGTGAGGGAACTCTCTCAGTGCACGCCGATAGGCTGCAATAGCCTGGTCCCAGTTTCTGTCCCAGGCGGCATCGGCCCCGGCCCGCATCGCTTCTCTGAAGACTTTGCGGTTTCCTGCCACGATCTTATCCTCCCGGTCACCCTATCAACTCCACCAGGATGGCTTTCTGGGCGTGCATACGGTTCTCGGCCTGATCCCAGAGCACCGAATGTGAACCATCACAGACCTCGTCGGTGATCTCCTGCCCACGGTGGGCCGGCAGGCAGTGCATGACGATGACATCCGGCCTGGCTTCCGCAACCAACGCTTCATTAACCTGATAAGGTGCGAAAACGCGGGCGCGTTCCTCGGCTTCGGCTTCCTGGCCCATCGAGGTCCACACGTCGGTGTAGATCACGTCGGCCCTGGCGACTGCTGCGTGAGGGTCGTGGGTCGTCAGCAGGTGGCTACCGCTGGCGGCGGCGAACCGCTGTCCCAACTCCCACACGTCGGGGGGCAGTTCGTAGCCCGGTGGCCCGGCGATGGCGAAGTCCATCCCCAACAGGGTCGCACCGAAGAGCAGCGAGGTCGCCACGTTGTTCCCATCGCCGACGAAGGCCAGTTTGCGCCCCAGCAGGTCCCGGCCTTTGTACTCGATGATGGTGAGGAAATCGGCCAGGCCCTGGCAAGGGTGGTTGTAATCGGAAAGGCCGTTGATGACGGGCACGCGAGAGTACTCCGCCAGTGTGAGCACGTCGGCGTGGCCGAAGACGCGCGCCATGATGCCGTCCACATAGCGGGAGAGGACACGGGCCACGTCGGGCACGCTCTCCCGTTGCCCCAGTCGAATCTCGGAAGGAGAGAGGTAGAGCGCCTGTCCGCCCAGATGGATCATCCCCATCTCGAAAGAGACGCGGGTGCGCAGGGAGGGTTTCTGGAAGACCATACCTAACGTCTTGCCTTTGAGCAGAGGACGATTGCCGTCGGCTTTCCATTCCTTCTTCAGTTCAACCGCCAGAGTGAGTAGTCCGCGCAGTTGATCAGGCGTTAAATCTGCCAGGCTGAGAAAGTGGTCCATTCGCACCTCCTTGGTTGTTGGCTAACCGCTAGTGGCTAACGACTGATTGCAAGTATACCACAAGCGGCGCGGGAATGAAAGCGAGGAATGAACAATGATCTTCAGAATTCCTTGGCCCGGCGGGCGGCGCGCCACAGGTTGGTGCGTATCTGCTCCTGGTCCCGGCCGAACTGCCGCAGGAGTGCCTTTATCTGCGCGCGTCTGGAGGTCAGGCCCTGGGGACAGGTGGTGTCCCTGGGAAAGCCGGCCGCCTGCCCATAGCGAGTCAGTTCCTTCTCCGGGACGTAGATCAGGGGGCGAATGACGGTCACAGCACCATCGAAGAACTCGACGCGGGGAGCCATCGTCTCCAGCCGGCCGTTGAACATCAGGTTCAGGAGCGTCGTGGCAGCCGCGTCGTCGGCGTGGTGGCCGAAAGCCAGTTTGTTGCAGCCCAGCCCGACCGCGGCGGTAAAGAGCGCCTTGCGCCGGTTCCACGAGCAGCGAAAGCAACTCAGCGGCAAGGGCTCTCCTGGTGGCAGTTCCAGCGGGGCGAAGTGGTATTCGACGCCGAGTTCTCGAAACCAGGGCTCCAGTTCTGGCTGCAGGTCGGGGAAGCCGGCCGAGGTGCCGACGATGTGGAGAGCCAGCAGGTCGTACCGGTAGGGCACCTTGCACCGGTGGCGGAGCAGCAGTTCGAGCAGAGCGCGGCTGTCCTTCCCGCCGGAGACTGCCACCGCCACCCGGTCGCCCTCAACGATGAGGTCGAACTCGCCGATGGCGCGGGTGACCTCGCGTAGCAGGAATGGTGCCTGTCGAGCGTCGTTCATTCTCATTGTTCATTGACTCATTGTTCATTGGCTTCCCGTCCCTCATACTGCTGCCTGTAATATTCCTGATAGTGCTCACCGCTCTTGATAGGCCGCCACCACCACTCGTTCTCGACGTACCAGCGCACCGTCTTCTCAATGGCCTCCTCGCAGGTGTGGGCCGGCTCCCATCCCAGCCTGCAAATCTTGATCACGTCAAGCGCGTAGCGCCGGTCGTGACCAGGCCGGTCGCGCACCGGCTGGATGAGACTTTCCGGCTTGCTCAGCAGTTTGAGGACCAGGCGGGTCATGTCAATGTTGTGCATCTCGGTGCCGGTGCCGACGTTGTAGATGCCGCCGATCTTCCCTTTGTGCAGCACCAGGTCAATCGCCTCGCAGTGATCCAGCACGTACTGGTAATCGCGCACCTGCAATCCGTCGCCGTAGAGGGGCAGCGGCAGGTCGTCAATCGCGTTGGTGACGAAGAGCGGCACGACCTTTTCGGGGTACTGGTAGGGGCCGATGTTGTTTGCGCCCCGGGTGATGGTGACCGGCAGGCCATACGTGACGTAGTAGGCGTTGACCATCAAGTCGGCGCTGGCTTTGCTGGCGGCGTAGGGACTGCGCGGAGCGACGGGGTCGCTCTCTTTGGATGCTCCCTTCGGTACATGGCCGTAGACTTCGTCAGTGCTCACCTGGTGCATGCGCTCCAACCCGAACTCGCGGGTTGCTTCCAACAGGACGTAGGTGCCGTAGACGTCGGTCTTGATGAAGGCATCTGGATCCATAATGGAGCGGTCCACGTGTGACTCGGCAGCGAAATTTACGACGGTATCCACGTCGTAGGTGTGGATCGTCTCCCGCACCTTCGCCGCGTCGCAGATGTCGCCCTGCACGAAACTGTAGCAGCCGGCGAACCGTTCGGCCACATCCTTGAGGTTATCCATGTTCCCGGCGTAGGTCAATTTGTCGTAGACGACGGCATGGTAATCGGGGTACTTTTCCAGCATGTAGCGAACGAAGTTGGAGCCGATGAATCCGGCCCCGCCGGTGACCATCAGATTATGCACAACATACCTCCCCGTATGAAATTCGCAATTCGCAATTCGCAATTTGCTCCGGCTATTCTACCACAACCGACGAGTGCGGCAACCTTGACTTGCGCCGCGAAAATGTTATCATTGCATCACGTTCCCACCTGCGAAAGGCGATTCACCAGATGTATCTCGAACCACGACGGAAGAAAAAGCGCCGTTCGTCTCCGTGGCGCGTGCTGCTCCTGCTGCTGCTGATCGGTGCCGGTATTTACGTCTATACCCAGATTAAGCAACAGCGGGTTGAGAGCCCTTTTGTCCCCACTCCTATGCCCACGCGTTCGGCGCTCTCCTATGCTTCTGAGGCGGAGGAGTTGTACCTGCAGGGCAAACTGACAGAGGCCATCGTCGCCTACGAGCAGGCTATCGCGCTCGATCCCGATGACGTGCTCTTGTACATCCCGTTGGCGCGGCTGCTGGCCCTGGAAGGGCGGGCTGCTGAGGCGCTGCAGCGTGCTAAACAGGCGGTCGAGATGGCACCGGAGAACGTGCGCGCGTGGGCTGTTCTGGGAATGGCCTACGACTGGAACGGCGACGTACCGGAGGCGATTGACGCCTGTAAGCATGCCATCGAACTCGACCCCACCTACGCTGAGGGGTATGCCTATCTGGCCGAGGCCTATGCCGACGCTGTGCGCTGGGCAGAGGCAACAGAGGCTGCCCAAACTGCTTTGCAATTGGACGACCGCAGCGTGGACGCACACCGCAACTATGGCTACATACTGGAGAGGCAGGGGAACTATTGGGGGGCGTTAGAGGCATACGAGCGGGCGCTGGAGATTCATCCCAATCTGGCTTACATCCACATTGCCGCCGGGAAGAACTACGGCGCACTGGGTGATTTCGACGCGGCAACGCGCAGTTTCCGGCGCGCAATCGAGGTTGACCCGGACAACGTGGAGGCTTACTATATACTGGGGCGGGCGTATTATGACATCGGAGAGTACGAACAAGCCGAGACGTACCTCAAGCAGGCGATAGAGGTGGATCCCGAGTTTGGGCTGGCTCTTGGCCACCTGGCCTTCACCTACTGGAGACGCCGTAACTACGAGGAGGCAATCGAAAATCTCGAGCCGGCTATTGAGTTGGGATTCATCGCGGCACGGCAGGAAGCCAGGGCATTCTATGTCACGATTGAGGACCGGGGCAGCGGCACCGCCGGGCCGTCACCGGACGTGGTTATGCGCGGCGATTTTACATCTACATCGGCGGGCAACCGGGACACGCTGCGGGCCGCGCTGACGCCGAAGGAGGACGACGAGGCGTGGGCCGGCGCTCGTGGCGTGGTGACGTTTGACACGCGAACGGGGAAGTACACGCTAGAGTTGGAGGGATTGCCCAGGCTGAGATACGATCAGATATACGTGGGCTGGTTCGAGGGGGTGAACGCACTCTCAGGTGATCCGTTGAGCACCGGCTCGCTCCGGCTGCAGGCCGATGGAAGCGTGGAGGTGGAACTTGAAGCCGCGTGGGTCGAGGGGCCTCCGGTTGATTATTTCTACACGCTGGGGCTGGCCTATTTCTATATGGCCGAGTGTGATAAGTCGTACCCCCTCTTTGCTGCGGCGCTTCAGATGTACCCCGAGGAGCCGAACGCGCTGGAAGGTATCCGGCTGTGCCAGGAAGCGGAGGCAGGGGAAGGGGGGGCACCATGAGCCTGCCTGAAAGCAGTTGACCAGAATCGTAATCTCTGGTATACTTTTTCCGAGCCGGAGTGGCGGAACAGGCAGACGCGCGCGACTCAAAATCGTGTGGGCTTAGCCCATGTGGGTTCGATTCCCACCTCCGGCACCTGGCCCAATCGGGGCCGGCCTGAAGGCCCATCGCGGCGTCCACGGGCGGGGTATGCGCCCAAGAGCGCCGCGTTTTTGATGTGAAGACGAGAAGACGAAATGAGCAAACGGGCGCGGAAGTGGGTTGTGCGGGCTGTCCCCGGCGCGGTGCTGGGACTGGCGCTAGGGTTCGCCATCGGCTGGTGGCTCTGGCCGGTGCAGTACACGAACACTGCGCCATCCGTCCTGCGCCAGGACTACCGTGACGACTACATCGTGATGGTCGCCGCCGCCTACGAGGTCGAGGAGGACCTGGGACAGGCCCGTGAGCGGTTGGAACTACTCGACTCAGAGGAGCCAGCCGCGCTCGTCGTCGAACTGGCGGAGCGGCTTGTCGAAGCGGGCGGCAGTACAGAGGACATCACCCATCTGGCCCGCTTGGCCTGGGCGCTTGGGGCCACCACTTCGACGTTGGTCCCGTATCTGGAGGGCCCTCCGTGAGCCGTGTATCCTCACGCCAGGCAGCCCTCATCATCGGGCTGGTGATCGGACTGGCGCTGGGCCTGGTGTACACCTGGGGCATCGCTCCCGTCGAACTCGTCAACACATACCCGGCGCTACTGCGCACCGACTATCGCTGGGACTGGATACGGCTGGTGGCGCTCTCCTACGTGACCGACGGCGACCTGGAGCGGGCTCGCGCGCGTCTGGACGGGCTCGAACAAGAGGACGTGGCCGGCGCGATACAGGCGCTGATCGAGGAGCACGCCGCTGCCGGTCGCCCCGCAGGTACCTTGCGTCGTCTGACTGCTCTGGCCGAGGCGTTGGACGTGTACACCCCGGCGATGTTGGTCTATCTGCACACGCCGACCTCAGCGCCGCCAGCGCCCGCCAGCACATCATCACCCACGCTCACCTCCACCATCCTTCCCCCCACTCCTACTCCCACACTCCCCCGCGCATCCACTTCCACGCCCTCTCCTACTCCTACCACCAAGCCGACACGCACGCCTCGCCCCCTCACACCCACGCCAACACCGCTGTCCCCTTTCCAGTTGATCCAGCAGGAGCAGATATGCGAGCCGGGGCAGACGCCACACATTGAGGTCGTGGTGAGGGACGAGCGCGGCACGGGGTTGGATGGTGTGGTGGTCTGGCTGATGTGGCCTGGTGGGGCCGACCGGGCTGTGACCGGCCTCAAGCCCCAGGGCGGAGCGGGATACGCGGACTTCGACGCCGAACCAGGTGTAAGTTACGCGCTCGGCATCGGCGAACTGGGCATGCCGCTGGTCACCGACCTGCGGATCGAGTCCTGCCCTGCCCGAAAAGGTAAGGAGCCACTGCTGGGATCCTGGCGCATTGTGGTAAAGCGGCGGTCCCCGGAGACCGAGATGTAAGACATGGAGCGTGATGTGTTTGGCGTAGGCAGGAGGTGAACGTGCACAGGCGATGGAGATGGCCGGTTCTCACGTCTACGGCATAGCCTCGGCAACGTGTGTTCAGGGAAGATGATCGTCATTGGCTGCCGGTAGGTGGAACCGTGTCAAGCGATTTCCAGAAGTCCTCGTGCCTGACGCCACCTGTTTGCTGGATGCGTTGCTCAGCGGCGTCCAACAGGCGACGGAATCTTGGCGTATAGGCCAACACGAGGCGTTCCAGTTCGTCATCTTCCGGAATTGAGAGCAATACAGCGTATCCTCTCAATAAACTGGGGCAGAGCACGCTCTAGCGCCGGTTGAGTAGGCTTGGAGCGTAGCGGAAAGCCGTATCGAAACCAAGCGGGTTAGCCGTAGAGCCGCTC
>DAOUEC010000173.1:0-17178 GCA_034430655.1 Anaerolineae bacterium | reverse complement strand
CGTCGGACGGCACGTCCAGTTTGAGCAGGTCTACGTCGAACGGGAGGGGGGTGGCGAGGAGGCGGTGGGCGAACAGACGGGTGAAGTGGATAGCAGCGGTGAAGTCCACGCTATCGGAGGGGTTGGTGTGGGTCTCCTTGGGGGTCTGGAGTGAGGCAGCAAGGGCGGGGATGCCGTGATCTGCTGCTTGCAGCGCCGCGCCGACGGTGCCGGAGATAGTGACGTCGGTGCCCAGGTTCTCGCCGTAGTTGATGCCAGAAATGAGGAGCGCCGGCCGGCGAGGGGCCAGTTCGAGCAGCGCATGCATCACGGCCAGTGCCGGGGAAGCGTCCACCTGGTAGGCCGTGACCAGCCGCCCGCCTACTTCCAGCGGGTAGCGCGAGATGTGCCCTTTAGGACCCGGCGGCATACTGCGGCCTGCGCCTGACCACTGCCGGTCGGGGGCGGCGACGAGCAGTTCCCCCAGGGGCATGACGGCTTGCACCGCTGCTAGCAGCCCCGGCGATGTGATGCCGTCGTCATTAGTGATCACGATCAGGGGTGTTGTCTTGTGTGTGGGCATAGGTGCAATGATAACAGGAAAGGGGCATTTGGACAAGCGTAGGGGCGAACCCTCGTGGTCGCCCTCAGGGGCAGGCACAAGACCTGCCCCTGCTTTTGGCGTGGGAGAAGGGCGTGGCCCAGGCCAGGTTGGGGTATACCGGGGAGTGGTGGGATGTGGATGCAGGGCTGCTATACCTGCTGTGGTGGTATGCGCCGGGGACTGGCCGTCCTACGGAATCGTCACTTCGGCGCTGCCCAACAACTCCAGCGGGTGGACGTCGAAGTGCTGCACTCCCCAGACCTCCACGGTGTATGTACCGGGGGACAGGCCGGTCAGGTCCGCCGTCACCTGGTAGCCGCACATGCAGCGGCACACCTCACCGACGTTGGTCTCGACGACCTTGATGACTGTTCCTTCCCGCCCGGCCGCCAGTGCCAGTTCCGCGCAGCAGACGTAGGAGAGGTTCTGCTCGACGTGGATGGCCCCGTCTTGGACGGTGGCTTTCACCCCCACCCACCCATCCAGGGTGTCGGGTGGTATGGTTTCATCGCACGGGCCGATGCTGGCAAGGAGGGAGACTGTCTCGGCGGAGGTCACCTGCCCGTTGGCCTCCAGCGTGCCGGTCCAGACGACGCCCGCCCTCTGGTGGGCCAGGACGATCCCATAGACTGGCTGCGGTGTCACCGGGAACGACATCTCCAGGGCCCACTCCCCGCTCCGCCAGACTCGGGTGGAGGCCCCCATAAGGCCCGACGGCGTGACGTCCTTCTGTACCCATTCCCCCTGCTGATCCAGCCCGAAGCCAGGGGTTGTCTGGATCAGGTAGGCCAGGAGTGCCCGGAAAGCAGCCTCCGGGTCGCTCAGACCCCCGGAGGCTGGCTGGCAGACGACCACACTCTGCCCCGTCCGGTCGGTGTGAACCTCATATCGTTTTTCCCCGGCTTCCAGGAGGAACCGGTAGCCAGGGGTGATGACCTGGGCGTACATCATCCCCGGCTGGGGGCAGCCCAGGCTGGCGTCCGACCACTCGACCGGTTCGAAGGAGAGAACGGTCACCTCCTCCGGGGATACATTGAGTTCGGCAGCCAGGTGGGTCACGGCGGCAGCCGCGGGCTCTGCCGGGGGGCTTGGCAAGGGCGAGAGGGGGCTTATCTCAGGCTCAGGTAGGGGGCTTTCGCCCGGGCCGGGCTGCGCCGGGGTGCCCGGGCCAGCCTCAGGGGTGGGCTGAGGGCGCGGTCCGCAGGCCGCCAGCAGGAGTGCCAGCAGGGACAAAAGGGCAATGTGTCGCATTTTCATCAGTTGCCTCCCATAGTTTGCTAGTTGGATAGTTTGATGCAGGACCTTGCCCCATCGACGTTATTCGGCGGCCGAAGGTTCCCTCTTGCCGCTTTCGGCTTCCCCTTCGACCGGCGCCGGCACCGATGGGGGTGGGGTGGGGCGATGTGGGACGTAGTCCGTCGTACCGAAGCGAGTCAGCACGACAGCGCCCAACCCCAGGCAGCCCAGGACGAAGACCATGAGCCATCCAAATGGTGCCAGGCAGAGGGCAATACTAAGCCCGACGCCGATCAGTGTGATGACCAGTGTCCCTAGCCCGGCGGCCCACAGTGGCGCGATCTCGCGGGCTTTGAGAGCCCGCAGCAGACGTTCCCCCACCAGCGCACCGACGGCGATCCAGCCGAACAGCCCAGCCGCACCCAGGGCGAGTGCCGCTAGCGCCGCAACAGGTGACAGGCAGATGGTGATCGCCAGCGCGATGATGAGCACTGCGGCGGCTGCCGCCGTCAGCAGCCCGATCCCGAAACTGGGCCATGGGGCTTCGACCACGGTTTGCCCGACCCGTGTCGTCTGATGGGGACAGATCAGCGCCACCAGTCCTGCCACTGCGGCGACCACCAATATCCCGACCACATCGCGCACCACCCTGAGTATCCAGGCCAGCATCTGTTCCAGGCCAGGGACTCGGGAAGTGGGTGGAGATGGCGCCGGGATTGGAATCCGAGGGAAATTGCGCCAGCGCTCGAAGGGAAAATTGGGGAAAGGTATGCCCTCAACGACGCTTCCATCCACGCGGGCTCCCTCCTCCGACTCGAAGTCACAGTTCCAACTGCATACGACGTCCCCTTGCACCACGGCGCTATCGCCCAGGTAGATGTCCCCGCCAGAGACGACCAGGTCCCCCTCGACGGTGCCCTCCACGTTGGCGCTCCCGTTCCAGATGACGGCGGAGCCTTCGACGCGGCTATTGGTCTCCAGGGTCACGTCGCCGTTGAAGACGACCAGGTCACCGTCCAACCACTCGTCCTTGCCCAATGTGTAGTCCTCGTTCCAGATGACGGCACCATCGTCGCCAGGCGGGTCGCCGTCTGCCAGTGCTGGCGTGACTGGTAGCAGCAGTCCCCCGGCCAGCAGCAGGATGAGCCAGATGAAATGCTGTCTGCGCATTGTCTTGCCTCCGAAGTTAGTTAGTTGGTTAGTTGATTGGTCAGTTGGATACCTCGATCAGGCGCAGGCTGCCGATGCCTGTTGTGACCTGGATACGCAGCTCCGTCTCCGTCTCGCCGAAGGCATCGTTGACGTAGGCGTCGCCTGTGCGCCGCAAGCCGGATGCCTCTACGTTCGTCAGCCCGCCCTCCGTCTCAACCCGTACACCCACATCGTCGGGCAGGCGCAGGGTGACCGAGCCGACGCCGGATATGATCTGCACGTCAGCCGAGTTGGGCCAGGCCCCCGTGAAGTCCAGGGTGATGTTGCCAACGCCACCCTGCACCTTCATCCGCTCCGGGCCGGCGTGGCCGATCCCTGTCATCTCCAGTTTGGAAGCCCCTGTGTTCAGCGTGAGGTGGTTCATCCTGGTCTCATTTGGCTCGTCGAAGCGTACCTCAAAATCTCCCGCGCCTATGTTCATGTCTAGTTCCGCGAGTTGCAGCCCGGTGAAGTCCAACTCTCCATTGCCAGCACCGATCTCGAAGTTCATCTTGAGCGGTATCTCGGGCGAGAATTCCAGTTTCCACTCGTTGTGGATATTCCCGGTGGGGATGCCCCAATCTTCCTTCGTGCCTCCTTGCTCAATGGCCAGTACGTCGTCCTCGTAGGTCACCGCCGGCCCCCAGCGTTCGACGTTGTAGCGGAAGTGGCCGGAGAAGAGTTGGTCGGAGACTCCAGCCTCGACCTCCAGTTCACCGGCGCCCAAGGCGACCTCGACGGTGGCCGATTCGGCTCCCGACAAGGGGACGGCTTGCCGTTCGTCCCGCATCTCCCCGACTTCGAGGGTTGGCACGTTGATTTCGATGTCGGGCATTTGTGGCAGTGATACGGCGCAACACGCAATTTGGCTGCCTAGCAGCAAGAGTCCAGCCAGTATAAGCGTGATCTGTTTCACCCGTGTCCTCCTTTGACAAAATATGAATTTGCAAACCTGCGTTGTTACGCTGCACGCAGGCGACGCACCGCGCCTATCCAGAGGCTGTTCAGCACCACCGCTATCACCAGGCTGCACAGGCCCAGGAGGGCGAGGGGAATGACGAACTTTTCTGCCAGCACCAGCAGTGTGTGCCCCAGTGTTCTCAAGAGGGCCAGCAACTGGGCAAGAGTCTCCGGGCCACCGCTGATCAGCGCCGGCGCGATGCCCGTCGCATCCAGCAGGCCGAGGAGGACCGGGGCCAGCGCGAGCAGCGCCAGCGCCACCGTTCCCAGCGCCAGTGCCGTGCCGCCGATAATCGCCCGGCGCGCTTGCTCCCTTCGATTCAGGCGTGCCATGACCTGCACGCGCAAGCGGGCCGGGGCACGCGCCATCGGCGCGGAAGCCAGCAGATAGTCGAGCGCCTGTAGTCTGCACCACTCGGCCTGGCACGCGCCGCACGCAGCCATGTGGTCTTCCAGGAAGGCAATATCTGTGCTATTGAGGCGGTCATCCAGCCACGCCGACATCATTTCGCCAGCCTGTTCACAACGCATCGTCCGTTTCCCCTTCTATTATCTCCGCCAGGGCGCGCCGGGCGCGGTAGAGCCGCGATTTGACCGCGCTCATGGTCAGGTCCAGCCCTTCGGCGATCTCCTCGTAGGAGTACTCGTACCAATAGCGGAGAGTGATCGCCGCCCGGTCGGTGGGCGAGAGGGCCTCCAGCAGTTGCTGTATTCGTTCCTCCTGCTCTCGCTGCACTGTAACGGCCTCTGGGTTGGGGCTGTCGCTCGCCAGCCGGGCGGGGGCCGCGATCTCATCCTCCAGCGGCAGCCAGGTGATCCGCCGCCGGCGCAACCGGTCAATGCAGTAGTGGGAGGTGATGGATAGCAGCCAGGAGCGAAAGGGCCGCTGGAGGTCGTAACTGC
The DNA here is from genome assembly GCA_034430655.1 of Anaerolineae bacterium. GTDB lineage: Bacteria > Chloroflexota > Anaerolineae > B4-G1 > B4-G1 > JAUWNP01. The sequence continues at coordinate 12,305 of DAOUEC010000173.1, read as the reverse complement.
GCAGGTGCGTGTAGGCCCGCAAGAATGCCTCCTGCGCGGCTTCCTCGGCCTCGGCTGCGTTGCCCAACATCCGGTAGGCCAGATTGTAAACGGGTGCCTGGTAGGCTGTAACCAGGCGGCCGAATGCGGCCTGATCACCCTCCCGTGCCAGCCGGATCCACTCTGTTTCGTTGGTCACACGTGTGCTCCACTTAACCTGGATGTCTCCAGGCCCTGGCAACCTATATTACGTATTATACCTCAGAAGGTTGCGTCTTTGTAGGGGCGCGGTTACCGCGCCCCTCAGTGCCGAAAGTGGCGTACGCCGGTAAAGCACATCGCCAGCCCCAGCCGGTCGGCGGCCTCGATGACCTGCTGATCGCGCACTGAGCCGCCAGGCTGGACGACGGCTGCTACACCCGCCTCGGCCGCTACCTCGACCCCGTCGGGGAAGGGGAAGAAGGCGTCGGAGGCCAATACCGCGCCCCGGGCCCGCTCGCCCGCCTTGTCCACCGCCAGCCGCACCGCACCCACCCGGCTGGGCAGCCCTCCGCCGATGCCCACCGCCGCCTCGCCCCGGGCCAGCAGGATTGCGTTGGACTTGACGTGGGCTACGGCCCGCCAGGCGAAGCGCAGTGCCTCCATCTCTGCTCCAGTGGGAGCACAGCGGGTGACTACCTGCCATTCGGCCTTGTCGTCCCGATCGTGCTGCTGTACCAGCAGCCCGCCTCGGACGCTGCGCATCTCGATTCTGTCGGGCACCGCCCGCTCCAGCGCCAGCAGGCGGCATCCCTTGCGGGCGCTCAGTACCTCCCGTGCCTCGTCGGTGAAGGCGGGTGCAGCGATGGCCTCGACGAACAGGTCGCCCAGGGCACTGGCGGTGGGGCCATCGAAGGGCCGGTTGGCGGCGATGACCCCGCCGAAGGCCGAGACGGGGTCGCCGGCCAGGGCCAGCGGGAAGGCCTCGACCAGGGTGCCGGCCGAGCCGATGCCGCACGGGCTGAGGTGCTTGACAATGACGAGGGTGGGACGCTCGAAGGCGGTGGCGGCCCGCCAGGCGGTGTCCAGGTCCAGCAGGTTGTTGTACGAGAGGGGCTTGCCCTGAAGCAGGTCGCCGCCGAGAGGGCCGGTCACTCCGGCCGGGCCATACAGGGCCGCCTGCTGGTGGGGGTTCTCCCCATAGCGCAGGTCGGTCAGTTTGCGCAAGCCCAATATCAATGTTTCGGGCAGCAAGGGTTTGTCGCCGGCCAGGTAGCGCCGGATGGCGGCGTCGTAGGCGGCGGTGTGGGCGAAGACCTTGACCGCCAGACAGTGTCGGGTCTCCAGGGAGACTTCCCCCTGGGCCTCGATCTCCGCCAGGACAGGCGCGTAGTCGGCGGGATCGCATACTGCCGTCACGTGGGCAAAGTTCTTGGCCGCTGCCCGCAGCAATGCCACTCCGCCGACGTCAACCCGCTCGACGACCACCTCCAGGGAAGCGTCGGGGTCGGCCGCTGTCTGCTCGAAGGGGTAGAGGTTGACCGCGACCAGGTCTATCTCTCCCCAGCCCAGGCTGTGGAGTTCGGTCCGGTCGGCGGGGGTGCGGCGGGAGAGGATGGGGCCGTGGATGGCAGGGTGGAGCGTCTTCACCCGGCCACCCAGGATCTCCGGGGAGCCGGTCAAGTCGCTGACCGCCCGCACTGCCAGCCCGACCTCGCGCAGAGCGCGGGCAGTGCCGCCGCTGGCGACGAGTTCCACTCCCCGCCCGGCCAGTGGACGCGCGAAGTTCTCCAGGCCGGTCTTGTCGTAGACGCTGAAAAGGGCTTGTTTGATGGTCATAACTCCTCCAAATTGCGAATGGCGAATGGCGTACCTCACCTCTGGTGGCCGCAGCGCCCGAAAGTCACGTCGCCGCTGCCCCAGCGGAACTGGCCTCATGCTTGAGGCGGGCCGGGGAGGAAGTGGGCACATGGCGGCAGGAATCGAGTCGGGAGTCGCAGCAAGGGCACTCGGCGAATAGTGTACCTGTGGTAGGGTGGGTTGTCAAGCGGTCGTGGCTGGTTGATCAGCGTGACAAGAAGCGAGTTTTGGTGTACCATTGGGTTGCCTTCTATCGTTGCGAAGGGAAAGTCAGCACTGCTTTTGTGCCACCTGGCAAACGGTGGTATACTTGTGGCTGGATACTGGATGCTGGAAGTGAGGTGAAGGTAATGGCAAGAGGTCCACTGACTAAAGTGCACCGTCTGCGTCAGACGGATGAGGTGTGGGAGAGCGCTGTCCGTCGTATGCGGGCCTGGATCACGCCCCGGAACCAGACTCCGTATCGTCCCTACGTCGTTCTGACAGTGTCCCCCACCGGGAAAGTCGTTGGCACTGACGTCGTCGAAGACGTACCGACTCCCGACCAGGTCTTGAACGCCCTCGCCAGAGCGATGCGCCGTCCGGCCCTGGGAAGCGGGAGGAAGCGCCGTCCCGCCGTCATCTATATGGACGACGAGGCTCTGGTCCAGGCGCTGGCCCCAAAGTTGCAGCAAGTCGGCGTGTGCTGCGAGTACCGGCACGCCCTCCGCGAGGTGGAGGAGGCTTTGCTGGACCTGGAGCAGTTCACGAACAAGCAGGAGTCCATCCCCGGCCTGTTGAAGTCGCCCGGCGTGACCCCCTTCCTGGTCAATGGGCTGTTCGAGGCAGCGGCCTACTTCTATCGTGAGGCTCCCTGGCGTTGGATAGACGACTCTCACCCCATCGAGGTACGCTATCCGCCCGACGGCCGGCCGTGCTACGCCGTCGTCATGGGCCACGGCGGCGAGACCTACGGCCTGGCGGTCTACAAATCGCTGGATGAACTGCGAGAGGTCTACGCCGGGATACGGCCTGACAAGTTGATCGGACGAATGGAGTGGACTTCCCTGCTTTTCGGCGAGGTGATGGAGATGCCCTTCGACGACCTCGACGATATGGAGAAGTACGGCTGGCCGGTGACGGGCGAACTGGCCTATCCAATCCCCATTCGGGTCAGCCGCTCCGGGCACCCCGTCCGCCCTGGCAAGTCGGAACTACTGTGGTTTGAGGCGGCGCTGCTGGCCATCCCGACCTTTGTGCGAGAGTATATGCGGGCTGATGAGGAATCCGCCCATCCGGCTGAGGCCACGTTGACCGTGACCATGGCCGATGGCGAAGATAGTATCCACCTGCGCTATCCCATCCCCGGCCTTGAGATTCCCTACGAGGAGGGATGGGCAGCCGTCGAAGAGTAGGATGGGCACAGGATGAAGGGGCGATTTGAGGAAGTCGAACACACTGCCGACATCGCCATTCGCGTTTGGGGGCGCGATATGGCCGAGTTATTCGCCAACGCCGCTTACGGCATGGCCTGCCAGTTGGCCGACCCCGATGAGGTGGTTCGGACGGTCCAGCGCCTGGTCGAATTGGAGGCTTACGACGCCGAGACACTGCTGGTGGCCTGGCTGGGGGAATTGCTCTATCTGAGCGAGCGGGACGGCTGCGTCTTCACCGATTTCGACGTGCTTGAGCTCACCCCGACCCGGTTGCGGGCCAGCGCCCGGGGCGGGCCTGCGAATGATCGCCGGCATTACATCAAGGCAGTCACATTCAGTAGTCTGGAGATTGTACACACCGGCGAGGGCTACGAAACCACAATCGTATTTGATGTGTGATAGGGAGTAGGGAGTAGGGAGTAGGGAGTAAGGAGTAGGAAGATGGTACAGAAAAGCGATTTTCGGCGGGTGGACGAGTATATCTGGGAGTTGCCCAAGGACTTTCGAGACGATATGCGTGTTCCAGCGCGGTTGTTTGGGGATGCGGAACTCTTCGACGCGGCCTTTCGTGACCGCACGGTGGAGCAGTTGATCAACACCACGACGCTACCGGGTATCGTCAAGCACGCGATGGCGATGCCGGACTTCCACCAGGGGTACGGCTTTCCCATCGGCGGCGTGGCGGCTATGCGGATGGATACGGGAGTGATCTCTCCCGGGGGTGTTGGCTACGACATCAACTGCGGCGTGCGTCTCCTGGGCACGCACCTGGAGCGAGAGGAGGTCGCGCCGTCCCTGCGGGATCTGACGGCGGCCCTCTACCGGGCCTGTCCCAGCGGGGTGGGGGGGAAGGGGCGCGTGCACGTCTCCGGGCGGGAACTGGACGAACTGGTGACGCAGGGCGCGAAGTGGGCACTGAAGCGGCGACTGGCATGGCCGGAGGACCTGGCCCACACGGAGGAGAGCGGCTGCCTGCCCGGGGCCAATCCCAGCGAGGTGAGCGCCCGGGCCAAGGAGCGGGGCCGTCCCCAGGTGGGTTCCCTGGGTGCGGGGAATCACTTCATTGAGATTGATGTGGTGGATGAGATCTACGACCCGGAGACGGCGGAGGTCTTCGGCCTGTGGGAGGGCCAGGTGGTGGTGCAGATCCACTGTGGCTCTCGAGGCTTCGGCCACCAGGTCTGCGACGACTACGTGAAGAAGTTGCAACCCGTGGTAGAGAAGTACGGCATCCAGTTGCCGGATCGGGAACTGGTCTGCGCTCCCATTGATTCCCCCGAGGGCCGGTCTTACTACGGCGCAATGGCCTGCGCGGTCAACTACGCCTTCGTCAACCGGCAGGTATTGGTCATGGGCGTGCGTGAGGCCTTCGAGCAGGTTCTCGCCGGCAAGGTGAAGAACTTCGACCTGTTCCAGGTCTATGGCGTGACCCATAACATCGCCAAGTTCGAGGAGCACGAGGTGGACGGGCGGCGGATGAAACTGTGCGTCCACCGCAAGGGGGCCACCCGCGCCTTCCCGCCCGGTCCTCCTGGCGTGCCAGAGGATTATCGCGACGTGGGCCAGCCGGTGCTGGTGCCCGGCTCGATGGGCACCGCCTCCTACGTGCTGGTGGGCACCCATAAGGCGATGGAACTGACCTTCGGCTCGACCTGCCACGGTGCCGGGCGTGTGATGAGCCGCCGCAAAGCCCGCAAGCGAATTCAGGGGAGCGAGTTGAGGCATGAGTTGGAGGAACAGGGCATCGTCGTCCGTGCCGGGAGTATGAGGGGCTTGGCCGAGGAGGCCCCAGCGGCCTACAAGGATGTCAGCCGCGTGGTCGAGGTGGTGCACGGGGCGGGGCTGGCCCGCAAGGTGGCCCGCCTGCGGCCAATGGCGGTGATCAAAGGGTAAGCGTTTTAGCAAAGCCGCGCCCCAGACCGACAACCTGAAATAGGGCGCAGTCGCCAACCGAGAGTAGGACAAGATGGCATCTTGTCCCGCAACTGCGTTCAGACGTAGGGAGCCCCGCCCATCCGTGCGCTGGTGCGGGGCGTTTACTGTCTGTCTGAACCGGCTCTTGACATTCTCGCGTTTTTCTGGTATACTAAGCATAAGTAAGTTATAGGTGTGTATCTTAGGGAGTGGCAGGATGACGGGCAAGATTGACCAGATGCGCAAGGGGACGACCACTACGGCGATCCTCAAACTGTTGACGGACGTGGAGGAGCCGCTGCACGGCTACGAGATCATCCGGCGGCTGGAGGCGCGCAGTCAGGGCTACTTCCGCTTCAAGGAAGGGCTCATCTACCCCACGCTGCACCGGATGGAGCAGGATGGGCTGCTGGAGAGCCGCTGGCTGGGCGAGCCCGGCACCCGACGGCGCAAAGTCTACACTGTCACCGAGAAGGGGCATCACCAGTTGGAGACGGAACTGAAGGAGTGGGAAGCCTTCCGCCAGGGGATGGGCTTGGTTCTTGGTATGGAAAAGGCACGCCCGTAGACTCTTTGGTATGGGGTAGTGGGAGATCTGGAATGGAGGGAGGGAGGGAATCAATGCGTGACAACAATCAAGACCACGAGTATCCCGTTTCGTGGGCTGCAGCCCTAGCGGGCGTGGCGCTCTTCCTGATTTGTGGACTGGATTTGATCCTTGGTGAGATTCCACATGACTGGGTCATCCCCTCATGGCTCCCCGGTCTTGGACGCGCCTTGTTCTTGGGCTCTCTTGTCTTTCCGGTTATTGTCCTCGGGATCGGTGTGGATCCCATTTCTGGTAATGGCGGCGATAACCTTGCTGATCACGCGCTCACTACGGCCGTTCCTGAGGCTGTTCACCAACATCTGGGAAGATTGGACTCTGCTCACTTTTGGGATGTTCGGCTTTATGCCGTTGTTGATTGGCGTTGGCTTCGATGAGGTGGACAGGCTCTACTCGCTGCGTTTTATGGTCGCTCTGACGCTCTTGATGTCCGGCGATGTTTTCGCCAGTGCTCGTTGGTCTACTGCGCCACTTGGTGCGGCTCTCACTGGCGAGTTGCTAGGTCACTATCTGGGGGGAGGCACTATCCGTGACCGTTGACGATGTCCTGGCCCGCGTTCGCGCTCGACTCGACCTGGACGCCGAGACGGAGCGTGAACTGCTGGAGGAACTCCGCGACCACCTGGAGGACGCGGTGGCAGCGGCGCGTGCGCGGGGGTTGGACGAGGAGAAGGCGCTGGCCGAGGCCGCTACCCGCTTCGGCGTGGAGGAGGTGGGACGGGAACTCCAGGCCACCCACGCCGGCTGGGGGACGGCCGACGGCGTCGTCGCGGCAGCGCTGCCGGTCGTCTGTGCCCTGGCCCTGCGCTGGCTGGTCTTCGCCCCCGATGGCACTGCCGTCGGCTGGCAGGAGGTGCTGGTGCGGCCGGCGTTCTGGGTCGTATCGCTGGCGGCGCTGGTGGTGCCATTGCTGAAGTTCCCGCGCTGGCGCTATGCGTTGGTCTCGTGGGCTTTCTTCTGGGCACTGTCGGTGATCTTCTTCGCCTGGCCTGCTCTGCGTTGGTAACTCAAACTTTAGGAGGTGCATCGAGTGAACAATCTGGCGATTATCGAGACGATATTGCGCAACCGGCACCGGTTCTTCACCGAGATCCGGGGTGGTGTGGAACTGGGCCAGAAGATGCGGGCCATGCTCGTTTCCAGCATGGCCTTCCTGGCCCTCTACGGCGCGGTGATGGGCTCGACCCACAGCCTGTGGCAGGCGCTCAGTTCGGCCGCCAAGTTGCCGCTGCTGTTCCTGGCCACCCTCGTCGTCTGCTCGCCGACGCTCTACTTCTTCAACCTCATCTTCGGCTCCGACCAGAGCCTGACACAGAACTTCGCGCTCATCCTGACGGCGATCACGGTGACGGCGGTGTTGCTTCTAAGTTTCGCCCCCATTGTGCTCTTTTTTCTGCTGACCACCAGTCACTACCAGTTCTTCAAACTGCTCAACGTGGGGGTCTTCACCGTTGCCGGCGTCGTGGGGGTGACGTTCCTCAGCCAGGGGATGCGGGTCGTGTCGGCTTCTGGCAAGGAAGGGGCGCAAGCCAGGCGAAACGTCTTGCGGCTGTGGATCCTGATCTACGCCTTCGTCGGCAGCCAGATGGCCTGGACGCTGCGCCCCTTCATCGGCGCGCCAAGTATGAAGTTCGAGTTGTTCCGCCAACTGGGCGGCAACTTCTACGCCAATATCTTCGCCAGCATCGGCGAGATCCTGGGCTTCTTCACAGTGAGGTGAAATGATGAAGGATCAGCAGCCATCTCGTGTGGATCAGATGCTCAACTTGCTGGTGGAGGAGATCGAGGAGCGGATGCGGGTGGGGAAGGGCCCCCCTCCCGCCGCTGAGTCCCTGGCGGTCGAAGCGCCCATCCCGCCTGTCGTGCCCCAGGCCGAACCGGTGAAGTCAGTGGAAGCAGTCGCAGAGCCGGAGGTCGAAGTGGTGGAACCGGTGGAGGCGGTCGCGGGATTCGAGGAGATGGAGCTTGAGGAGAGGTGGCAACCGCCGGCACCGGCCGTGTCCCCCAAAGCGGCCCGTCTGATGGGCCGGCTGGCGCTGGGGCTGCTCGTCGCCATCGTGCTGATCAACATTCCCCTCAACCGTCACGGCACTACCCTTGCCACCGCCATGCCCGATAGTGCCGCCCTTATCATCCGGGACGGGCTGGTGGTCAAAGAGGAGGACGACGAGGAAATTTACGTCCTTCAGGACGGCAAACTGCGTTGGATCAGCAGCCTGGATGCCTTCGAGCACTTCGGCTTCACCTGGGGGGATGTGCACATTGTGGAGGATGGCTTCCTGGACCAGTTTGAGAAAGGGACGCCGCTGCACGTGCTGCTTAAGTGCCGCGACAGTCCCCACATCTACCGGCTGGAGGGGGGTGTGAAGCGGTGGATCGTGGACATCGCGGCTTTCGAGGCGGAGGGGCACGTGTGGGAGGACGTGCAGTTCGTCTCCTGCGGCCACCTGCGCGATCTTCCCGATGGAGAGACGATCCCGCCTGGCCACGGCCCTCCGCCGCAGCCATAGGCTTCTTGCAGCGTTTCGACCGCAGGCCCGGCACTGTGCCGGGCCTGTGTTTATGACTAAAGGGTTGGGCTCAGTAGTAAATAGTGCGCGTGCGGTGGTAAGGCTGGATATCTGGCCCCTGGCGCTGCCCCTCGCGCCATAGCCAGTAGTCCACGTGCAGGGCAGTGATCTGGGGGGAGCGGGAAACCAATGTCTGCCGCATCAACTCACCGGCCCAGACGGTGGCAGCGCGGATCTCAATCTCCTCGCGGCTGCCGGCCTCCAGTGGTTCGCGTCGATCAACCCGGTCGGCCAGGTGCGGCGCGTAATGCAGAATACCCAGACGACGCAACACCTGGGGGAGTTTGTAGTCGGCGAAGACGGTCAACTGCTCTACGCGGCGCAGGTCGCCCGGCCCTTCCCCGCCAAAGGCCTCGTACAGCATCGCCGCTGTCAGTTGCGCCCGCTTGTAGAAGGCCACGATGCCCCCCCCCGGCCCCCCCGAAGCGGAGGGGAGTTCCAGTGTGGCGACGTCGTTGAACGAAGGGAAGCGGGTCACCAGCAGCCGCACCAGCGCGACGGCGTCGTTTCCGGCGGCGTGGAGCAGGTTGCCGAAGTTCCCACCAAATTGCGCCACGAGCACGCGACCTACCTCGTGCCAGATAGCCAGCCGCTCCTGGAACATCGGGATTTCGACGTTGCCGCGCAGGATGTAGCGGGCGTCGGATGCGGGGATGCTCGCCAGGTAAGCGCCCTCGAAGAGGGGAAACCCCTCATCCACGGTGCAGGCCAGCGCGCCCAGCATCCCCCACGCGCCGTCGAGTGACCGTCCGTGGAAGTCAATCGTCCACTTGGGGTCCCCCCAGTAGGAGAAGTTAATTGTGTTGAAGAGCAGCAGTTGGGCTGCGCGGGCCTCCGGTGGGTGGGAGATGAATACGTCGTCGTCCCAGGTGGGCAGGCGCAAAGTGCCGGGGAGGGCACGGTCGGAGACCGGCCCCAGCAAATGTGCGCAGACCTGGCGCAGTCGTGCCTCGTCAATGGCGACGTGGCGCAGATGTGGGATGACAGGGACGATGGTATTCAGGATCATCGGGCTATGCCTTCAACGCAAACCCTTGAGGTTTCGGAAAACCCCAAGGGTTTCTATGTGGCTCCTACTCTTCCGCGAGCAACCGCAAGGCATAGGTCACGCGGCGTGGCCGTTTGGTCAGCAACTGGCCCTCCTCCCACGCCCGGGCCAGGGCACTCAGGCGGGAGCGGGAGATTTCGCCGCCGAAGGCCTGGTGCAGGGCCTTGATGGTGAAGTACCCTTCCAATTCCTCCAGCGCGTAGCGCACCAGGCGACGTTCGAGTGGGCTGAGGGCGGGGAAGGCGGCCGGTGGGCTGATCTGGGGGGAGATGGCGACGGCGTGCAGCATACCCAGCCAATGCGCTGCGTCCTCGATCAGACGGCCCATCTGGAAGTAGAGCCGGTTCGACCACTCCGCCACTCCCTGCAGATCGTGGATGAAGGGGGGCGAGGTGGCGGAGGTGGCGTAGGCGGAGAAGGGAAAGTCGGCTGTGCTGAAGACGCCCGCCCGAGGGGTGGTCGCCTGGGCGCGGAGCACGTCCCAGCGCTCCTCGGTCGTGGTGTAGTCCAGGCGGGCGGTGACCAGGATGCCGCCCGGCAGCCGCCAGTACCAGGCTGCGCTCACCCGTCCCTCGTAGCCGGGCGTCCGTTTCCCGATCTCATCCAGGAGCCTGTCGGCCAGGCGCAGTGCGTCGAACGAAGGGTAAAACAGGGGTGCGGTCATTTTGCAATCATCGCTTCCTCTTCGAAGAGCGGTCTAAAGCGCATCAAGTAACCGTTGTGCGTTGTCCGGGGTAGCCTCGATCAGAATGGCCGTGGTTCCGATCCCCAAGTAACACAACATCGGATTTAGAAAGAAACGGAGTTACTACTTAGGCTGGCCGTGATGCGTCATTCCGAGGAGTGTAACGACGAGGAATCTCGTTCTTTGAGTGTCGAATCATTGCCAACGCGAGATTCTTCACTCCCTTCGGTCGCTCAGAATGACGGTGCCTGAGTAGTTCGACAATGTTAACTTTCGCAAGAATACTTTCCTAACATTAGGTTTGACCAGCACGTTAATAACCGCATAACTAGAGCTCTCCGGGCGATGCAACCGAAATGCGGAGCAGGCGGCCATCACGCCAGTGCACGTTGGCTGCGTTGAAGCGGGCACAGGTGACCTCCATCGCGCGCTGCTGATCGCTGTAGCGGTATGGTTCCAGCACCACTTCAATGCGATCGCTGTACTACGTGACCCGCCCTGCCTTGCGGTAGATCATCTGTGTCGCCTTCTCCAGGCTCAGATTGCGCCAGTTGGGAGCGAAGTAGGATCTGGCAACCCAGTCGTGCAGGTTGGCAAGCAGAAGCTGCAAGTTGAGCATGACTTGGTCTTTCTCCAGGTCGCGCTCCCGACACAGAGTTTCAGTATCAATGGCATCGCGGAGCGCAATGCGATGGAGAAGGCGTTCGTTCAACTGGTGGGAGCGAGTCTCGTGGTCGTAGAGTTGCTGAAGCAGACGCCGCTGGCGCTTTCGAAAGCGCTGCGTGAGAGCATCCAACTGTCGCCTCAGCCCATCGACTCGCCTCTGAGTGCGGGTGGTGGCTAGTCCCAGACGCTGGCGACGTTGGACCTCCAGCCGTTGTTGTGCCAGTTGGCATTCCAGGTCGCGACGTTGAGCGGCGTAGGAGTCTTGAAGGTCGGCCAAACGCTGGCGCAGATTGTGCACGGCAGCCTGGTGGTCGGTCAGTTGCCGCTCGGTCACTGCGACTCGCTCTTGCGCAGCCTCCCACTCCCGTTGACGGGTGCGATTGGAGCCCTCTGCGTAAGCATACCTGTAATTGACGTTGAGGTTGGCTCCGTGGATCAGGTCGCGGATGCGCAACTCGTTGTACGGCCAACGACGACGGTGCAGCCACGGGGTTTCGCCAGCAGATATACCCGCAAACTGGCCGGTGTAGATGCGTGTTGGGTCAGCTCGACCCACCGGGCGCATCAGCACGAACTGGCGCGGGTCTTCATCGGCGCGCTTTGGGTTTGCCCAGTGAGCAAAGGTTGCTTCCCGCTTGGGGTCGTCTTTCACAGGTTCCCAGCCCCCCTCCAAGACAAAGTCCGCCAGGCAGTAAGTATGCTCCCTGGGAAGCACGCTGACGTAACTTCGCCCTGCCTCGGCATACCGTTCCCCCAGTGGTAAGCCCCCTCCTTCGCTATCCATAACGGTGCACGCGATGGGCCGCGCCAGGGTGCGTTCCAGAGCGGCCTCCAGATCCACCGGGGTGTGGGTCATGTGCGCGTCGATGGGATAGTTCCAGCCGCCAAGATATCGCCCGTCGAAACCGTTAAGGATGAGTTGCTTGGTGCCTGGCATTGTATGCCCCCACATCGCCACGTGTCCCGAGTGGCTGTAGAACTTGGTCCAGTGGGGTTTGGTGTGCCAATCGACGAAGATCGTCAACGGATCGCCGCCGGGATACCAGGCTTGCACATACACGGCGACCAGGGCTTCGGCTAACGGCGCACCCACCTGCACGCGGGCCAACTGCCCCAGGAAATGCTCCAGGGTCATATACTTGTACGTGAAGCCGTAGATGGCCTCTAATCCGTCACCCTGGTAATAGTAGAAGCACCGCGGACGCTCCACTCCCAGGATGGGTTGGTACAGCAGGTGGTCGATCTTGGGCCACAGGGCAGCGATGTCGGCTGACAGGTGATGCAAACGCTTTGTGGGGTTGCTCTCCAGATACGCATCCCGAGCCTCCAGCACCGTCTCCTCAATCGCTTTCACCACCTCCATCTCCACCTTCGCGCTCTCCAGGGAAAAAAATCCCCGCCTTGTCGATAGATTCACTGGGGGCTGTCGTTGCGTCTGTTGCCTCTTCGCCTACAGGCTTCTCTTTGTAAGGACGTCCAGGCGGGGCAGTCAGACCTCGTTTCCGCAACAGATAATTGACGTGACCAGGGGCGACTTCCACGCCGAATATCTCTTTGACCTCCTCGGCCAACTTTGGCGCAC
>DAOUEC010000172.1:0-1916 GCA_034430655.1 Anaerolineae bacterium | reverse complement strand
GTTGTTGGCGGGTGCATTGGGGAGGCACGCCTTCAGGAGAATCGCCTCCCCGCTGGCCGACGTGATGGACGCCGCCGATGCGGTGGCCGCGGGTGACCTGAGCGTGCGGGTGCCGGTACGTGGGCCGGGTGAGTTCGGTCGCCTTGCCCAGGCTTTCAACCGCATGATTCAGGAGTTGGAACGGGCCGACCAACAGCGCCGCAACCTGACGGCCGATGTGGCCCACGAGCTGCGCACCCCGCTGCATATCATCCAGGGCAACCTGGAGGGCATCCTCGACGACGTGTACCAGCCCACACCGGAGCACATCGGAGCCACACTGGACGAAGCCCGGCTGCTGGCGCGGCTGGTGGATGACTTGCAGACGCTCTCCCTGGCAGAGGCCGGCCAGCTGCCGCTGACGCGGGAACCGGTGGACGTGGCTGAGCTGCTGGCCGACGTGGGCACCAGTTTCATCGGTCAGGCCGAAGCGGCCGGCATAAACCTGCAAGTCGAGACTGATGCCGAGCCGTCATCCATGACGGTCACCGGGGATGTGGGACGGCTGGACCAGGTGCTGAGCAACCTGATGGGCAATGCGCTGCGCCACACGCCCGCGGGCGGGACCATCACCCTGCGGGCGGAATCCGCCGACGGGCGGGTGCGTATCATCGTGGCTGATACCGGCGAGGGCATCCCGGCCGAGGATTTACCCTATGTTTTCGAGCGCTTCTGGCGTGGCGACCGAGCCCGCTCTCACGCCAGCGGGGCCGGCAGCGGCCTGGGACTGGCCATTGCCCGGCGACTGGTGCAGGCCCACGGCGGCCAGATCAGCGTGGAGAGCCAGGTGGGGGTGGGGACGACGTTTTTCGTCGAGCTTCCGGAGGGAGACGAGACCGCCGGGGGATGAATTCGCCGATCAGTGCGTGCCACCGGGAGACCTCCCCGGCACCCACGCCGGCGGCTGTCGAGGCGGCGGCTTGCGCCCGTAGAACAGGTCGTCCATCCGCAACATAGCCCGCCGGGCCAGGCCCGATTGCCGCAGGGACCAGCGCACCAGGTTATGGGGCAGCTTGTTCGGATGCGCGTAGGGACCCACCGCCATACCAACCCCCCAGTCCGTGCCCACCAGGTTCCAGTAGCCGAAGCAGCTGTCAGAGTCGATGCGCCACCGCAGTGCGCCGTCGGTCTCTTTCCGATCATCGAAGGGAATGGAGCGGCTGGGGCAATTCTCGGCGCATTTCTTGCAGATGCGGCAGAAGTCAATCACCGACGTATCGTCAGCCCGCTGATCGGGGACTAGAGGCAGATTGGTGGTCACCACCCCCAGCCGGACGCGCGGTCCCAGCTGGGGCGTCATCAGCAGCCCGATACGGCCAATGCCTCCCAGGCCGGCGTCGCGTGCCACCAGCGGGGCGATGACGCGATAGTTGCCGTCAATGTGGGCCCGGGCTGGATAGCCCAGCCCCCGGATCAGATAGCCCAGCTGCAGCCCGATCCTGGCCGCTTCCACGTACTGCCGGGCCGATTCCATCACGCCGGGCGCCTGGGGAGCACTACCCATCATGGCGTGGTCCATCTCGACGGTGAAGGCGATGGCGTAACGGTGCTCCACCGGGATGGGGGCGCCGTATTCGCCGCTGCCGCGGCCGACATGCGAATACACGTGGTAAGGCTGCAGCGTCGCCACCCCCACCGTGCCGGCGCCATAGTAGCGGGCTATGTCCTTGACGAAGGTGGTGGCACGGACCGGGGTGAGATTCATCTTTTCTTCAGCCACCGGGCCATCCACCTCATCACGCAGCGCCTCGGTCAGGGAGAAGCTGGCCTCGGCCGAGGCGAAGGCCAGCCGGTTGGCCTTGGTGGCCGTCGGCGACAGCAGCCCGGGCAGTGCCCGGGTCTTTTCGTCGCCGGCCAGGTGTTGCGGACGTCTGGCG
>DAOUEC010000171.1:0-17740 GCA_034430655.1 Anaerolineae bacterium | reverse complement strand
GCCCCGGCGATGAGGAGGCCGAACTCCGCCAGCAGGTAGCCTACGGTGAGCGCCAGCACCGCGCACAGCACCAGCGTCGCCAGCACCGAAAGCCAGCGGTGGCGGGAGGTGAAGATGCGGTAGAGGAGGTCTTGGGAAAGCATACGGGGCTCCGTTACAATGAACAATGAGACAATGAACAATGAACAATGAACAATGAACAAAGCGGCTCAACAGCCTGAATGTCATTCACGGCTCCAGGGCAATAATGACATAGGAGGTGAGCCGATTTGCCATCGTCATCTTCCTTCCAGCAGTCTTGTCCAGATATTTCGTATCTCGTCGTCTGTACTGGAACTGTCTAACAGCCACCCCAGGATGGCTCCACACTCGCGGCAAAAGGTGTAACTGTCGCTATTGTCCACCTGAGCGGGTTCAGTCCACTCGGTTTCGGTCGGCGTGGGGGCCAGCATCAAAATGCAGTCGTGCTTGAGAGCGCGTAGGGTGCGAATATGCACCGAAATCGGGTTTTCTGAGATCACGACGTGGCAATTCACCAGATGGAATCCCGCGTGCTTGAGCGCTAGCGTCAGTTCTGCCCAGGCCTGCGGCTTCCAATGGTGAAACGTAAACACTAGCCGCCCGTGCTCAGGTTTCAGTACACGCCGACATTCCTTGAATATACCGCCTAAAATCTCGCCGTACTTGCTGGGTCCAAACCGTGCGATTTCGGCGACGGCCGAATTTTGAGTGTCGTAGTCCCAATCTACGTCCTGCCGCAGGAAGAGGCGCAACCAGACGCGGAAAAATGCAGCAAGGTCACTATATTGCACGCTATCGTAATATGGCGGGTCAGTGACGACGTAATCAACGCTGTTGTCTTCCAGCGGCAGGTGGCGCGAGTCCCCTTGCTGCAAAAAGAACTGGCGTATTCCAGATGTCAATTCGGCCGGGTCAAGTACTTCTGTACCTGTGTCCTTCTCGCCGGTGATGGCAGCTTTGCTTACCTGACCATCTTCAATCTTGCGTTCGATGGGCTGAGCTGCCCACCGATGGGCGAGGACGACGCGCGTATGAAACAGGCGCTGCAATGTACCGGATGCACGCGCCGGGAAAATGGGATTGTTTTCGGCGGCTGTGTATGGGAACGAATAAGCATGATGCGAGAAGGTGTGCCGAATCGCACCGGGACGACGCCTGTCCCCCCCCTTATACCCGCAGAGCATGGAATTGAACTCCAGCGAGGTCGAAACCAGTAACGCCAGCAACAACCGTTCGGTCGGGTTCTCCATCGCCTGAAATTGACGCAACGCCGTCTCCAGGCAACCTAGTTGACGTGCCGAGAACAAATCCAGGTAACTGCGCACATTGAGGCGCACCAGGTCTTTGGATTTAGGGCCAGGCATGATAGCGAAATTGTCGTAATCGCCAAAGTCCAATACTCCGAACTCGCCCTCTGCTTTGGCCAGCAATGCCAAATCATACTCGTCTACCGTCTTGAAGAACTGGCCGTGTCGTGGACACTCGCCCACAATCACCAACGGCACGTACCGCTGGCGAAACGGCAAATCAGTCAGGTCGGTGAACATCTCACCGCACACAGGACAGCGCCGCGTTCCCTTCTCCAGTAACGGGCACGTAGTAGTGATTGTGGCCGGGCAAGTGTGGTCACCGATGTACACCTGATGGCACGTGGGGCAGATACGAATCGTGCCCCCTGTTTCGCGGCGCAAGGCAAAGGTGTCCACGAACAACGCTTCACCACACGCGCAACGACGGCGTAATCCGTACAACGTGAACTTGATTTCGCTGCCAGGGTGGTCACAAATCGGGCAGTGGGTGGTGTAGAACCGTGCTAATTGGTTGCGCAGGATGTCGAAAAAGCGATTGAACGCGACATTGATCTGCGCAATAGGTATATGCGTCAGGGTGGCACGGGCCTGCAATACCGGGATGGGGTCAATATCGGCGCCGATGGCATTTGCACCCAGCCGAATCGCCTCGTGCAGCGTTGTGCCACCGCCCATCATCGGGTCGAGAACGACCAGGCCCTCCAGCCCGCCAGGCGCATAGAAATCGCGCCGCGCCGAATCAGGGACAAACTGCTTGAGGATGAAGCGAAAAGTCGTGCCGCAGCGCCGCGCCCACCACTTGTGCAGGTAGGTGTTGGGACGGTAGAGATGCTTGTTGTATCTCTCCAGAACAGCCAGTTCGTTTGCAGCATCTTCGGGAAAATCGCCGTTCGATACCGGTGAGCGGTCGGCTGCTTGAGGTTTGTAAGCATCCACAAAATCAAACGCCGCTTGCTCTCGAATCTTCACAACAACTCCACGACCGAAAAAGACTCATACCCCATCCAGCCGCGACAGACGGGCCAGCGTTTCCAAATCGTACATTCCCACCAACAGCCGGTACTGCCCCGGCAGGAGGCCGGCCGGCAGCGCCACGGGGTGCGGGTCGGCGACTACCTCGCCGGAGGCCCACGTCGTCGTCGGGTAGTCGCCCGCCAGCGGCGGCCCGTCGCCCTGCGCCACCGGATCCGGCCCGGCGCCTAGCACGTGGACAAAGATCTGGTAATCGGCCGAGGGTGTCTCCCGTGCCTCCCAGTACAGCGTCAGCGTGATCATCTCCCCCCGGTGCAACCCGCTGTAGGGGCGGGGTTTCCCCGCCGCTTCGGTGCAGGGGTGGAGCAGACTTTCGGTCTGCCGCTTGAAGAGCGGTTGCCCGGAACATTATGGATGTACGTGGGGAGGAAGTCGCCGCAGTACAAAATCCCAGATGCGGTGAGCTATCTTCAGGGCTTCCCGCGCCTCATCTATGGAAAGCTCTATGAACTCGGGATAACGAATGCCCACTGCGTATACGGTGAGGTTCTGAGCGGCAGGGTAGAGTGTCCGGAAGGCTTCGTCTACCGGCACACACAGGTCAACCAGATAGACCAACGAATGGGCTTTTTCAAATTCGACGGCGTGGTAAGTGAGGAAGGCTTTGAGGAGTTTTTCGACTGTCTGCTGGCAGTGGAAACAACCGGTATCGAGAATCGGTTCATCGCCGACGAGCAGCCGCTCGGCCGAAGCGAGATCGTTCCGGGCCTTGAACAGCCAATCCCGTACCAATTCGTCTTCAGGCCGCATAGAGCAACTTTCCTTTCGCCAACACCTTGTGGGGCAAAGAGGTGGTCACGTTGGCCCATTTCTCCACTTCGGCTCGGGTGTACACCAATACGTCAAGAGGACAGGCGAGGCCGATCAAGTGACCCAGGGCACGGGCCTCTCTTCGGTGACGAGGTAAATCCGAATCGGGCACGATGATGAACAGGTCAATATCGCTGTCAATTCCCGGTTCCCCGTAGGCGTGTGAGCCGAAGAGGTAGATATGCACAGGGTTGAGCCCACGTACCAGGCGCTCAATGACTTCTTCTAGCAGGCCGGTCGGTATTTCCTTCATACGCTTCCTCTCTGCGCGAGAATGTGCGTGTAAATATTCTAGCATGTTCTGTGAAGAAGACAAGTCTTTAGGGGCACGGACTAGCGTACCTCCACAACGGTGGGGATCTCGACGCTGTCCCCCGCCCCATCCAGCCGCGACAGACGGGCCAGCGTTTCCAAATCGTACATTCCCACCAACAGCCGGTACTGCCCCGGCGGGAGGCTCGCTGGCAGCGCCACCGGGTGCGGGTCGGCGACTATTTCGCCGGGAGCCCACATCGTCGTCGAGTAGTCGCCCGCCAGCGGCGGCCCGTCGCCCTGCGCCACCGGCCCCGGCCCAGCGTCGAGCAGGTGGACGAAGACCTGGTAGTCGGCCAATACCGTCTCCCGCGCCCCCCAGTAGAGAGTCAGCGTGATCACCTCCCCCGGCGCCACCCGTCGTAGGGGCGGGGTTTCCCCGCCTACTGGCGCAAGATCATAGCCCCGCAGGGTTATCCCGCCGGCCAGGTCCACCGCCAGCGGCTGGGCCACCGACGGCGCGGCTTCCGGCGGGGCCAGTTTGGCTTCCCCCACGCGGACCGCGCCCAGCGTCTCGCGCGCCTCAGGGTCGTACAGCCCCACCTCGACCCGGAGGCGGCTGGGGGCCGATGCGTCCGGCGCGACCGGCACCCGGTAGGGGTCGCGCCAGACCTGGCCGGGCTCCCACAGGCTGGTGGGCACCATCCCGCAGGCGGGGAAGCGGTTGATCTGCCCCACCAGTTGATGGCCGCGCCCCAGCAGGCGGGCGAAACTGACGTAATCCTTGCCCCCCCCCGGCCCCCCCGAAGTGGAGGGGTGTTCCTTCCCCCCGGGCGTGACGGCCTCCCAGTATACAACAACCTCTATGTTTTCGCCCGTCCGCACCGTCTGCGGCTTCAGTTCCCAGCCCACGATGCGGGCCACGCCGCCCACGTCCACCGGCTCGACGCGGGCCTCAGCAGGCACGCCGGTCAGGGTGAGCGGTTCGGGGCGCACATAGGCGGGGATGATGGAGACGAAGGGGATTATGGCAGCGATGATCAGGAGGATCAGCGCGACCCCCATCCCCAGCGCGGGCCGGTAGCGGCGCGGGGCCCATTGCTGCAAGCCCAGCATCAGCAGTGTGCTGATGCCGGCAACGTCGGGAAAGATCAGGCGTCCCTGAAACGAGAAGTAGATCCAGGTCCAGCGCAGGACGGAGACGAAGAGGATGGCGGCCCAGAGGGCCGGGATCCACCATAGAGAATGGAGAATGGAGAATGGAGAATGGAGAATTTTTCGGCGTTGCACGATCCAGGTGACGAGTCCGATCAGGCCGGCCAGCGACAGCAGATCGAAGAAGGTGTAGACCCAGCGAGGGGCCATCACGTTCACCGCGCCGAACAGCCCCCAGTAGGTCCAGCGGAAGGTGACGAACTCGTCCAGCCAATCGCGCAGCGTGGGCGCTCCCGCCCGCTGCCCCTGGATGGCGACGAAGACGTTCAGCGCGGCGGGGTCGCCGTAGAGTCGCCAGTTGCGCAGGAACCACCAGCCCGAGAGCAGCGCGGCGATTCCAACGACGATGGGCAAGCCCACCAGCAGGGGGCGCAGGCTTCGGCGGCGGATACTGAGCCAGACCAGGAGGCCAGCAAGCAGAATCAGCGCCCCCAGGCCGCTCAACTTGGTCAGGAGGAAAAAGCCGACGGTCAGCCCCACCAGGCCGTAGCGCCAGAGTGGCAGCGGCCCCTGCAGGCCATCGCGCACCAGGCGCACGAACAGGAGCAGGTTGAGACAGCCAACGAAGGCCGCCAGCGCGTCGTTGTTGACGGCGGCATTGACGAAGATGAACATCGGGTTGAAGGCGGTGAGGGCGGCCGCGCCCAGCGCCAGGCCGGGTCGGCCGGGGAACAGATCGCGGGCCAAAAAGTAGGTCAGCAGGACCGTCCCTGCGCCCAAACCCAGGGTGAGGAAGCGGATCAGGTGGATCGCCAGGACGGAGCCGTGCCAGGGGAAGCGCTCCCGCTCCGGAAGGTGGATGACCAGGTTCTTGTTGCAGACCTGGGCCGGGTTGCCGATGAAGGCGTGGGGGTTCATCCAGCGCACTTCGTGAATGTCGGATGTATCTATCCAGGAGGTGGCTGCCGCCATCAGCGCATAGTAGGCAGGGGGCTGGCCGCCATCCTGCAGCCAGGGACAGTCGTCGCGAGATTCCAGACAGGTCTCCGGGTCGAGCACGGGCAAGTCGTGATAGGTCTGGACGTACTGGACGTAGGGATAGTGCTTGAACTCGTCGGAGGCCTCCAGGATGGGGGTGGCGAGGCTGTAGATGATACCCAGGATAATGAACAATGAAACAATTAACAATGAACAATGTTTGGTCATTGGATGATTACTCCACCGGCGACGATGGCGTCCTTTTCAAAGCGAGTGCCCAGGCCGTCGTAGGCCGGCAGGCGGTTGCCCGTGCGCGGATCATACATCCCGACCAGGAGCGTGCAGGCATACGGCGGCACAGTAGTCTCGCCCACCGTCAGGTGGTAGGGGTCGCGCACGACGTCGCCGGGAGCCCAGAAGGAGGTGCGGTACGCACCCTCCAGCGGGGGATGGTCGGCCTGGGCCACGAGAGCGCCGCTCTTGTCCATCAGATGCACGAAGACCGTGTAGTCGTCGCCTGGGGTCGCCTCGGCCCGCCAAACGAGGGTGACGGTGAGGAATAACGAATTGCGAATAACGAATTGCGAAAGATCGTATCCCACCAATGTGATAGCCTCATCAAGTTGTGCACCCACGGGGAAGGCGACGTCTGTGGAAAGCGGTTCAACTGGGCGGAGGGACACGAGATCCAAAAACACCAGGTCGGGTGCCGGTTCGCCGGAGGGAAGCGTGGCGGCCAGAGGGCCACTACCCCGGGGATGGAGCCCGGCGTGGAGCGCAGCGACGGTCGGCACCTCGGCGTCGGCGGCGAGGGGCAGGACGTAGCGGTCGCGGTAGATGACGCCAGGCCGCCAGAGGGTCAGCGGGAAGTTGCCCCGACCCGGGTAGCAGTCCACACCCGCGATGGGCTCTAAATCCCGCCCCAGGACCTGGACGAAGGCAACGAGGTTCTCCTGCGGTGGCTCCAGCGCCCGCCAGTAGAGGCTCACCGGCACCGGCTCCCCCGGATGTGCTCCATCCGTCTCGATGCTGCCGCCCAGGAGTTGGATGGACGTCCCTTCGAAGGTCAGGTCAAAGCGCAGCATGTCCTCTGGCAGTTCGCCTGCCTGCACCGCCTCCGGCGTAGCGTAGACTGGCAGGATGAAGGCGAAAAGACAGACCAGTGCCAGCGCCAGGTGGCCCCCGCACAGTAGCGCCGCCAGCCCAGGTACCCAGCGGCGCGGGATGAGACGACTCAGGCCGAGCATCAAGAAGACAGAGATGGCGGCGACGACCGGCATCAGGTAGCGCCCCTGGGAGCCCAGCACGATCATGATGAAGCGCCAGACAGACCCGAAGATGAGTAGGAAGGCGAAGGCCAGAATCAACAGCCCCGCCTGCACCGGGCGCGAGAACCGGCGCACTCTCCACTGGTCCACCAGGACGAGCACCAGCCCCAGGACGCCTGCGCGCACCAACACCCACCAGAAACAGTACATCCACGGGGCAACGGGAACGTTGAACCATCCAAACATCGCCCAGTAGGACATCTCCAGCCCGCGCAGTTCGGGAATCACATCGAAGAAGCCGATGGGCTCAGAGCGAACGGTGGCAGTGTGGCTCAGCCAGGCGTGAGTCCCCATCAGTTCGCCGTAGAGGAGCAGGTTGCGGACAAACCACCAGCCACAGACGGCTAAAGCCGGCAGAATAACCAATGACCAATGACCAATGACCAATCCTGAACGCCGACGGCGGGATATCTGGGGGTACTGACGCCAAGTGCGAAAGGTATCGAACAGGAGAGCCAGGGCGACGGCGGGGGCGAGGATGATACCGCTGAGTTTGGAGAGCGTCGCCAGGCCAAGCGCCGCGCCGGTCAGCGCAAGCCCCCGACGAGAAAGACCGCGCACCGCCAGTCGCACCGCGCCCCAGACGACGAGAGAGCCGAAAGCGGCCACGGCAGCGTCGTTGCTCACCCGCGCCGCCGTGAAGACAAACATCGGGTTGAAGGCGGTGAGAGAGGCTGCCCCCAAGGCCAGCCACCGGCGGTCGGGAAAGAGTTCCAGCGCGATGCCGTAGGTCGCCACGACAGCCAGTGCACCCAGCGCAGTCGAGACCAGGCGGGCGATGTGCATCGTCAGGGGAGTGCCACGCCAGGGGAAGCGTTCGGCAGGGGTGTGGACCAGGTAGTTCTTGTTGGCGACCGAGCCGGGGTGTCCCATAGCGTGATAGGGATTTCGCCAGGCCCAGTCCTGGCGATCCACGTCCTCCTCATTCCAGAAGGTCAACGCGGCACAGAGGGTGTAATAGAGCGGCGGGTGGCTTGCCACGTAGCCGGTGACCCGCTCGCCGGAAGGGGAGCCCTGCACCGGCAGACCACGCCCTTCGGTCAGTTCGTGGATGTAGGCGTAGTGGCCTCCCGCGTCGGGCGATTCGAAGATGGGGATGGTCACGCCATAGAGCACAGCCACGGCCAGGTAGGCCAGCAAACAAATGACCAATGACCAATGACCAATGACCAACCGGCGCTTTGGGCTTTGGGCTTTAGGATTTGGAATTTCCAACGGGCTCATTTCTGCCTCCTGCTTCCGGCTAACGCTAGCGGCTGACCGTGATGGTGGTCAATACGACGTGCCGTTCGGGAACCGGCTTGCCGTCCACGAGAGTGACGGGCCGCTCGCTGGTGGCGGCGTCGTACATCCCGACCAGCAGCGTGTACTCCCCCGGAGGCACGTCGGGCGGCACCGGGATGGTGTAGCGGTCCTCGACCACTTCGTTTGGCAACCAATAGAGGGTGGGGTACGCGCCTCCCTGCGGCCAACTGTCCTCCTGGGCTATCACCGTCCCATCGGGACTGACCAGGTGGTTGAAGACAGCGTACATGCGGTCTATCCGGCGCAGCGGTTGCCAGTAGAGCGCCAACTCAATGGTGCCACCCGGCTCAATGGATGCAGCGGCCAGGTCGTAGCCCAGCAGCCGCACGTCGTCGCCCAGCACTACGTCCAGGCGGTGTCCCATCGCCGGGGGGCGATAGTGGCGCGGCCGGGCCTCCACCTTCACTCCGGACAGCGTAACGCTCGTGCCGGAAAGTGTCTGCTCCCTGGGCCACCAGTTGAGGACTTTGTACGCGCGCATCCCACCCACCGGCAGCGGCGATCCATCGGAGGCGTAGACGGTCAGGCGGATCTGGTAGCCCCCGGAGGGCGCATCCACCGGAAGGGGCACGGCGTAGCGGCCCAGCAGCACATCGCCAGCCTGCCAGCGGCCGGTGGGGAACCAGCCAGCGACCGGCTGGACACGCCGCTCCACCAGCACCGCCCCGTCACCACCCACCAACTCGACCCCCAACTCGTAGTCCTCCGGCGGGGAGGCCAGCGCCTGCCAATAGAGATTGAAAAAGAGCGGGTTGCCCTGCGTGAAGCGCAACCCCCACGGCTCGTATCCGACTAGCGCCAGAGCGTCGCCGAAGGTGGCGTGTAACTCGTGGCCGGGCAAGGCCGCCAGCGCCCCGGTTGGCGCGGAGCGGCCCACGTGGACCAGCCCGACCTCAAACGGACCTCCTCCCTCTGGCCACCACTCGTCCCCCTCCGGCGGGAAGACGCACACGCGGAAGACGTAGTCGCCGGGAGGCGTGCCGACGGGGATGACCAACCCACGCCGCTCGACGAAGGTCTCCCCGGCGCTCCAGCCCTGGGTGGGGACGTGGGCCGGACCGGCGCGGAACTGGTACTCCCCCCAGACCTGACCGGCGGGACCGGCCAACTCCAGCCGCAGCACCAGGCTGTGCGGGATGTCCTGAAGGACGCGCCACTGGGTGAGGAGCAGGACCGCCTCCCCGGCGACAGGCTGTGTGTTTGCAAGCGCCACACCTTCCAGTCGCAGCCACTCCCCAAAACGGACATCCACGCGCTCCGCGCGCTCGTACCTGGCCGCCCCATCGCGCACTACGGTCGGCAGGAACGCCTGGAAGGGCAGGACAGCCGTCGCCGGGCCGTCGCCTTCGGATGTGTCCTCAATCAGGCCCGATGGCAACCCTTGGGCAGGAGCCATGTAGTAGAGCACCAGGGCCCCCTCGGACCAGACCTGATGAGCGTGCTCGTGCAGCCAGCGGGAGACGACCCAATCCGGGTCCACCGGTTCCACAGAACTGTAGGAGACCCACATGCGGTCGTGAGCGTTGAAAATGCCAGTCAGCGCCTCCGCGACCGGGTCAGCCTCTACCGAGGGGATCGTGTAATGCTTCAATGGCCCAGGGTCGTAGTACGTCAGCAGCAACTCCTGCCAGGGACCGTGAAGCAGCAGCCCATTGTTGGGATGAGCATGCACCTGCAGGTACTCCGCGCGGGCGCGAAAACTCTCGCCCGCCGGGAAGTAGACCAGGTGATAGGCGGAGATGTCCACAAAGAGGACCCCCAGCAGTAGCAGGAATGACGAATGACGAATGACGAATGACGAATGACCAGTTAACCAATCCAGCGCCAGGCCCATCGCCAGGACACAGGCCGGCAGCGCCGCCGTCAGATAGCGGCCAGTCACGTGCTCGGGCAGGGCCAGGACTGCGGCCAACGGCACGCCCAGCAGCAATCCCAACAACACCCCTCCGTGCCGGTGCCCACGCGGCAGCCACAGGTTCCGCCACTGGGCCAGCCCGACGCCGAGTACAGTCAGGGCCAGCGGCAAGCCCAGGTGCAACCAGTTGGGGCGGAGCGTGGCCCCCAGGTAGAGTCCGTTGAGGGCGCGGAAGAGGCCCTCCCAGCGCACGTGCGAGGCGGTGCCCCTGCGCCAGAAGGAGAACAGCGTGGCCCACAGCCCTGGCGAGAGGGCCGCCCAGAGGGCCACAATCCCACCCAGCGCCAAGTGGACGACCAGCCAGCGGGCCCAGAGGTGGCGATAGCGCCGCCAGTTGAGAAGCAAGAACAGGTCCTCGGCCAGGAGCACGAACGCTATGTAGTAATGCGTAAACATCCCCAGGCCGGTCACCAGCCAGAACAGGCCCCACCAGCGCGTTCGATCCTCGCTCAGCAGCCGGACGAAGATGAAGATTGAGAGCAGAGTACACAGGGCCAGTAACCCATACATCCGCGCCTCCTGCGAGGCCCAGACGTGGAAGGGGGAAAGCACAAGCAAGAGCGCCGTCAACAGGGCCACCGGCTGACGGGCGGTCTTCCGCACCAGCCGGTACGTAGCCGCCACCATCGTCATCCCGATGATGACGGACAGGAAGCGCACAGCAAACTCGCTTCGCCCGACCAGCGGCAGCCACAGGGAGAGCAACAGGTAATAGATGGGAGGATGTTCGCGAATGGCGTCGCGCAGGTAGATGAACAGACCCAGGGGACCCCGGGCGGCGATGAAGACGCTGCCGATCTCATCAAAAGTCAACTCCCGCACGCCCAGCGCGCAGGTGCGCAGCGCGAAAGCCAGAAGCAGCAGGCCGACCACTGCCCAGGGTGCCAGGTAACGCCATCGCTGTGCCTGGGTCACGGTGCCACCTCTAGCGCGGTCAGCGGTATGGCGTCGGCGGGGAGCCTCACGCCCTGCCCGTCGAAGGCTGGCAGCCGCTCCCCGGTCTCCAGCAGGTACATCCCCACACGGAGATCGTAGGTCCCCGGTGGGAGGCCCTCCGTGGAGACGAACCGCCCGTCGGCGACAATCTCACCAGGAGCCCAGAGCGAGGTCGGGTAGTCCCCGCCTACAGGGGGACCGTCGGCCTGGGCCGCCAGCGCGCCGTCGGGGCCGACGAGGTGCACGAAGACAGTGTAATCCCGCTCCAGCGGGGCCAGGGAGACCCAGTGGAGAGTCAGATGTAGCATCCCCCCCGCCCCTCTCGAAGCGGAAGGGATAACCTCCTCCAGGTCGTAGCCGGTCAGGGCGATAGCGTCGCCCAGCCGGTAGTCGGCGAACACAGGAGGCGGGGGCACTTCTCCAGCAGGGGCCAGTTTCAGCCAGCCGGCCGTCGCCGTGCCCACCGGGTGGCCCGCCCCGTCCACGACCACCAGTCGTTGCCCACTCTCCTGCTCGTAGAGTCCCACGTCCAGCCGCAGCCGGCTGGGGCCGATGGCGTCCGGGTTCACGGGAATGGTTACCTCGTCGGCGATGACCTCACCCACACGCCAGAAGGAGGTGGGGTAATGACCCAGGCCGGGGTACGTGTCCCGCTGGCCCACCTTCGCCCCCTCCCGCCCGAACAACTGCGCGAATAGGACGTAATCCGTGGGGGTCTCATCCAGCACCTCCCAGTATAGGGTGACCCGTAGCGTCTTCCCCGGCTCGATGGCCTCCCGGTCCAGGTCATATCCCCACAGGCGGGCCAGGGGTTGGCCGTCACCTAACCCTCCAGCCCCCTTCCCTGCAAGGGAAAGAGGAGTCTCCCCTCCCCGCTTCGGGGAGGGGCCGGGGGAGGGGTCCTCTTGGCCGTCCCCCAGATAAACCCAGTCCAGCCGGTGGGTTGGCTCCGGGGCAGCGGACCCCCTCCCCGGCCCTCCCCCTCGCAGGGGGAGGGTGGATGTGTCGTAGATGGGAGGGCGGGCGTATGCTGGTGCCAGGAAGCAGGCCAGTCCGGCCATCCCCAGCGCCAGCATCGCCAGCGTCACGCCCAGCGCCAGGTGGCGGTGCCAGCGGCGTGGGAGCCAGGCGGTCAACCCAGAGAAGAAGAGCACCGCGATGGCTGGCAGCACGGGGAAGAGGTAGCGCCCGAAGTTGGGCATCGGCCGCAGGAAGCGGCGCACGATCATCGGGCCGAGCGTGAGAAGGACAGAGGCGGTCAAGATTGCAAATTGTAAATTGCGAATGGTGAATGGCGAATTGCGAATGGTGAATGGCGAATGACGAATGGTGAATGGCGAATGGCGGATGGTGAGGCGCGCGAGGCCCAGGAGGGCGAGCAGGGAGACGATGTCCAGCAGGGTGTAGATCCAGCCGGAGAGGGGAATCTGATTGTAGCCCAGGCGGCCCCAGAAGGAGGTGCGCAGCCAGTATAAGTCGGGTACCAGGTCGGTCAGGGTGACCGGGCGCTCCCGCAATCCCCACTCGGTCATCTCCCGCGCCGTGCCGGTGGGGTCGCCGTAGAGAACAGTCTGGCGCACCAGCCAGGGAACGATGAGGAGCGCGGCCACGCCGAAGACGATCAACCCCCAGCGGAGGAGATTGCAGATTGCAGATTGCAGATTGCAGATTGCGAATCGCGAATTGTGAGTTGCGGGTTGCGGATGGCGAATGGCGGTGAGAAAAAGAGCCAGGGCTGCCGTCAGCACCAGCGACACGACCGTTAGTTTGGAGAGCCATCCCAGTCCCAGCGCCAGCCCCAGGCCAACGCAACGGCGCGGGGTGGGACCCTTTCGCAGAATACGCATCATCGCCCATAGGGCCAGCGCGCCCCAGAGAGCAGCCCCGTTGTCGTCGTTGACCGCGCCGGAGATGAAGAGGAATTCGGGGATGAAGGCGGCCAGCCCCGCTGCCCCCAGCGCCATCTCGGGCCGGCCGGGGAAAACCTCGCGCCCCACGCGGTACACCACCCAGACGGTGATCGCGCCCAGAATGACGGAGGCCCAGCGCACGACGCGGATGCCCAACCAGGTGTCGCTCGGGCCAAAGGTGTCGTCGTCGGGGTGGAGGTAGAGGCTCTTGTTGTCCCGGCCCACGTCGCCGAAGCGGTAGCCGAAGAAGGGGTTATTCCGCGCCGGCCATTCTTCCAGGTCGTTCTCCCCCACCCAGAAACTGACCAGCGCGCCGTAGGCATAGTAGAGCGGCGCGTGATGCCCAAAGCCCCGTCCCTCTCCTGCCTGCAGTACCGGCGGCCGGCCGGTGTTCACCAGACTGCGGATGTAGTCGTAGTGGTAGATCTCGTCGGGGGCCTCCAGCGTGGGCGTGACGTAGGCGTAGGCGCTGGCGAGCAGGACGAAGGCCGCCAGGATGCCGATCAGCCAGATACGGGCAATACGCTCATTCATTCGAAATCAATGACCAATGACCAATGACCAACTGGAGTTAGGGGGTTCGTAGTGGCGACTTCAGTCGCTCGCTCCTCACTATGACGACTTAAGTCGTCACTACGAACAAATTGCCAGTGTCCAGATTGTAACCCAGGGGGGCGATTCGGGCAAGGTGGGCTTGATAACAGCAGAGCCGGACGCGGTGTCCGGCTCCACTGCGCGTAGGGCGGAGTAATCCCGCCCCTACCGTCCGACGATGAAACTCCCCGTCCACGCCGGCCGGCCGGGCAGGGGCGACATCGCCTGCCAGGCCTCATCGGTCAGGCGGTCGCCGATGGGCCACTTGAACTCGTAGTAGGAGAAGACGCCGCCCAGCGCCACCACTTGCCGCCCATCCACCAGCACGACGACGTAGATGGGGAAGGCGTCGCCTACCCCTTCCTCCAGCACCTGGTTTGTGTTGGGGTCGGTGTGCACGTCGGCCACGAGCGCCATGCGTTCGTCGGCCTGCGAGGTGATCTCCCCTTCGATTTCCTCCGAGAAGGTGGTCAGATCCTCCAGCGTGTCGCCGATGGAGCGGATCGTGGCGTACTCCTCTTCGGTCGGCCCCTCGCCGCGCAATTCCTTCTCGCTGATGATCTTGAGCGTGAGTAACAGTTGCTCCATCCGCTCCAGTTTCCCGCCCGTCTCGTCACCCAACAGGCCACGACCGCCCAGGCCGGTTTGCATCTGGGCGGTGAGCGCGGCCAACCGGGCGTAGACCTCCGGCTGCGGCTCGACGTAGCCCCGCGCCGGTTCTGGCTCGGGCATCGCGCTGGTGGCCATGACGGCATAGGATTGCTTGGCGTAGAGGATGGTGTCGTGGCGCAGTTCGGTCCAGGAGCCCAACCAGGTGTGCAGGTCCTTGTCAACCCAGGCGGGCGACTGCATGAAATACGGGTAGCCGCCCTCGCCTTTCACCTCCAGCCCTTCGGCAGGCTCAGGACGCAGCAGTGGGCGCAGGGTGTGGAGCCAGTTCCAGTACAGGTTGGCGGTCCATTGCTCCTCCGGCAGCGCGGCGAACTCGCCTTGCAGTTTCGCCAACTGCTCAGCGTAGCCATCGTAGTCAGTGTCGCCCTCAGCGGTGAGAATCTCCAGGGCGCGGGCGCTGCCCAGGACAGCGGGCACGTCCAGGCCGCGCGGGAAACCGCGGATGGGACCGGCCTGGGAGGGGGACAGGGTGAACGGCTCGCCGCCACCCCGATACCCTTTCACCTGGTCGTAGACCAACTGTTGGAACATATAACTATCGGGGATGAAGCGCTGGCCCATGAAGCGGAAGCCCATCGTCACCTCCTCGGGGTCCTCCTGGTCGGTGACGTAGCCGCCGACGATGGCCGGGGGACGCAGTTGCCGGGCGGCGGCGATGAACTCATCCAGTTGCGCTTCGTCGGCCAGCGTGGCGGCATCCGGCAGGCCGCCGTAGACCTCGTCGGCGACGGCAGCGTAGTCGTAGACCGTCAGGTCGTCGGCGGTGCCGACGAAGAAGGCGGTCGGCTCGTAGATGCGCTCCCAGACGTCGAGCGCCGGTTCGCCGCCCGCCTCGCCGCTGTAGAGCGCTCGCACGACGAGCAGCGCGCCTCGCGTCTCCCGCCGCGCTGCCTCGGGATCGTCGCGGTTGACCAGGTGGAAGGACATGCGCCCGTACCACATCATCGCCCGGAAGTAGCGCTCGAAGTCCTCGTTGCGGGTGTAGTGGCCGCGAGGTATGTACTGGCTGTAGTCCTCGCGGTAGCCGAAGATGGGGGAGAAGGTGATCCCCTCGTGAGCCTCGATGAGCGCCAGTTCCTCCTGCACCACATCGCGCACGAAGGCAGGCACATCGGCGCCGGGGGCCAGCAGTTTGGTGGCGACGGCGAAGAAGGCCAGGTTCTGTCGCGCGGCCTCATGCACGGGGCCGCCGGTGGCGGCGTAGTCGGCCTCAGCCGCCTCCAGCATCGCCTGGTTGAGCGCTTCGAGATCGGCGATGAAGTGCCCCATCTCGGCCAGGCGCAGGGCGTAGTCGTAGAGGATGTGGAAACCGTGGAGCACGGCGTCGGTGGTGACGAAGGCAGGGATGCCGGCCTCGTCGGCGTGCTGGTAAATCTGGTATATCTGCTCATACCCCTGGGGCACGACGACGAAGCCGTTGGCCTCCAGCGCCGCCTGCTGCGCGTCGTTCAGATGGGCCACCAGGTCGGGGTTGGCGACGGTGTCCAGGTCGGGGGTGTAGGCGGGAGCGGTGGGCACCACGTCCACCGCCACCGGCACGTAGGCGGCAAAGCCCCCGGGACGCACCTCGACCGGCTGTGGGGGGGCTGGCGTGGCGGTGGGGCCGGGGGTGGGTGTCGGCAACGGCGCGCAGGCAGAGATCAGAATGGACGCGAGGGCCAGTGAGAGGATGATTTGCTTGGTCATTGGTTCACCTCCAATCAGAGTTTCGGGTGAGTGTCCTGTTCACTGGACGTTAGAGGGGGCAAAAAAGTTCCCCTTGACCAGGCCACTATCCACCTTCATCACTAACTGGCGGGCCCAGGTTTTTCCAGCGTTGTACAAGGACTTAGCGCTATGTTATAGTGCAGTACCCAATAGTGTTCAATTGTTTCGCGAAGTCTGGTTCTCGTGATACTTCAAGCACAACAGGCAATGCGATTTGTCAAACTATCACTACTCGACAAGCCCGTTGCATTTTCACCGAACAACCTTGTAGTCGTTATGTAGCCTATATTTGCACATACATGAAGTTCATCAATGATTCACGCCTGCATAGGCTCAAGATACTGCCTTTTTTGCGTAGGGGGACCACAAACTCGGCTCAGAGCACTGCCAGCACCCGAGCAACGACGTTTCTGGGCCGATGGGCTCTCATTTCGTAAAACAATTGAACACCATTGGTGCAGTACCGCAAAAGTCGCCCTGATGGTTAACCGTCATTCTGAGCGTAGCGAAGAATCTCCCTTATACTCTGGTGGAGACCCTTCGCTTCGCTCAGGGTGACAGGGTGAATTTTGCGCTACTGCGTTATAGTGTAGCGCTGGCGACGGTGCTGGTCATCGGCGCGTCAGCACTGTTTTGGTTTGGGCTACGGCGTTACGCCAGCGTGTCGAGTTGACGCTCAGCCCGTCGCGCTTACACGTGCGCGCTAATCGCCAGCCCGGCCGTCACGCCGCTGAACACATCCGACAGGACGACTTTCTGCGGGCCAAAGATGCGCCCCAGCATCTCGATGAAGCAGGGAATCTGGGCCGAGCCACCTGTTCGGACGACGGTGTCTATCTCGCTCATCTGTAGACCGGAGCGATCCAGTGTGTCGAGAAGACAGGCCTTGATGCGGCGCGTCGCGTCGGCGATGAGCACCTCGAACTGGGAGCGGGTGAGCGGCTGCCACACGTCTATGTCCTCGCCTGCGAGCCGGATGAGCGCGAAACGCATGGTCGAAAGCGCGACCTTGGCCCACTCCACCTCGTCAATCAGACGGACGGCATGGTTGTTGATCAGCAGCGATTCCAGCGCCTGCGCCCGGGATGGGTGACTGCCGGTGATCTGCGCTAGCCGGAGGAAGTGCAGCGGTATCTTCTCAATATTCCGGGGTAGAGTCGGTTCTTACAGATTTCTGACGTTTCTTTAACGGCAAGATAACGAGCGCGTGGTACAATCACGGCAATTGTCTCTCAAGCAGCACACGAACCGATCTTGTGGAGTGAGCACATTGTTAGAGGGCTTCGACCCCAAGCAAATCCAAGACCTTGAGGGCGCACGGCAAGCGATAATGATGCTGCTCAACCTGGTCGAGACGCTGAAGACGGGAAACCAGGCATTGCGTGAGCAGGTTCAGCGGCTGCGTGACGAAATCAACCGTCTTAAGGGTGAGCAAGGGAAACCCGACATCAAGGCCAACAAGAAGCCACGAACTTCCTCCAACCATTCCTCCGAGAAAGAGCGGCATCAACCCAAAAAGCGGAAGAGAGGCCGCAAACTGGACAAGATCAAGATTGATCGCGAGGCAGAACTTGATGTTGATCCAGAATGCCTGCCAGCCGATGCGGAGTTCAAAGGCCACGAAGAGGTCACGGTGCAAGACCTCAGCATTCACACCGATAACGTCCTGTTTCGGAAGCGGAAGTACTACTCCGCGTCCGAGGGCAAGACGTACCTGGCTGAGTTGCCTCCCGGTTACGAAGGGGAGTTTGGCCCCAGCATCAAGTCGCTAGCGGTCGTGATGCACTTCGGCATGCAGACAACCGAGCCCAAGAT
>DAOUEC010000170.1:0-12944 GCA_034430655.1 Anaerolineae bacterium | reverse complement strand
ACTCCTTCTTTGACGACACAGGCAGATGAATGGAACACGGATCAACACGGATTGTACGGATAAACACAGAAAAATCAGTGAGAGTCCGTCTGATCCGTGACTATCCGTGTCCTATTTTGAGTTCTTAAATCCCCCCATGTTTGGGACAAGGGGCTGAAATGGAAGCGCGAACTTGTTCGCACTGTGCCGCGACAAGTCGTGGCATTCAACTGACCCGCTGTATCTACACGAGAGCGGATGGTCTTGCTTGACGTTCGCTCTTCATTGGTATACCATGTTCGGCGGAGCGGGTGCATATTGGACGAGGGAGAATCGCGGTGAGCGACGCGAGGGTGAGACTGGGACGGCGGGGGGAGGAACTGGCTGTCGCGGAGTTGGCCGGTCGCGGTTACGAGATCGTGACGCGCAACTGGCGCTGCCAGGTTGGCGAAGTAGACGTTGTGGCCCGCCGGGGCGGGGTGTGGGCCTTCTTCGAGGTGCGCACGCGGCGCGGGCGGGAGTTCGGTACGCCGGAGGAGTCCATCACACCGAACAAGTGGCAACGCATGATTGACGTGGCGCTCACCTATCTGGGCGAGCACGACCTGGGTGACGTGGACTGGCGGGTGGGGCTGGTAGCGGTGGAGATGGACTGGGCGGGGAGGCTGCTGCGGGTCGAGGTGTACGATAGTATCAGTTGAAGAGCGAAGGGCAAGGGGCATGATGGGGCAGGAAGCAGGAAGCAGGAAGCGGGAAGCAGGAGGCAGGAGGCAGGATGCAGGAAGCAAGGAAGCAGAGGGACAGTCTGCAATCTGCAATTTGCAATCTGCAATTCGCAATTCGCAATTCGCAATTCGCAATTCGCTCCTGGTCATTGTGGGGCCGACGGCGGTGGGCAAGACGGTGCTCTCGCTCCACCTGGCCGAGTCGCTGGATGGCGAGATTGTCTCCGCCGATTCCCGTCTGTTTTACCGGGGGATGGACATCGGCACGGCCAAGCCCTCTCCTGAGGAGCGCGCTCGTGTCCCCCATCACCTGATTGACATCGCCGAGCCCGACGAGACGGTGGGATTGGCGGAGTTCCAGGAACGGGCCTACTCCACCATTGCGGACATCCAGGCCCGTGGAAGGTTGCCGTTGTTGGTCGGGGGCAGCGGGCAGTACGTGCGGGCCGTCGTGGAGGGGTGGCGCATCCCCCGCGTCCCGCCCGATCCCGCGCTGCGGGCCGAACTGGAGGCCCAGGCCAGGCGCGAGGGGGCCGTGGCGCTGCACACCCGTCTGGCCCGGCTGGACCCCGACGCTGCGCAACGCATTGACCCCCGCAACGTCCGCCGGGTCGCCCGTGCGCTGGAGGTTTGCCTGATCACGGGACGGCCCATCTCCGAGCAGCAGCGTAAGCAGCCGCCTCTCTATCATATCCTCCAGATCGGCCTGACGATGGAGCGGGCGGCCCTCTACGCCCGCGCCGACCGGCGGGTGGAAGAGATGATGGTAGCCGGGTTGGAGGACGAGGTGCGCCGGTTGGTGGAGGCGGGATATGGATGGGACCTCCCGGCGATGTCGGGGCTGGGGTACGTGCAGTTCGGGCCTTACTTCGGGGGGCGGGTGGTGCTGGAGGAGGTGGTGGCGGAGATCAAGCGGGCCACGCGCCGCTTCATTCGCCACCAGTACAACTGGTTCCGTCTCAGCGACCCTGCCATCCAGTGGTTCGACGCCACGTATCTTCTCAATAATCCGGGGTAACGTAGGTCGGATTGCCAATCCGACTTACTCTCGCCCCTACTTTTTGAGAAGATTCGACGCCACTGAGACGACAATGGAGGAGATTGAGGCCGTGGTGAGGCAGTGGATGGAGGATGGAGTTGATGAGGCTCGTTTGCGCCAACGGTAGCCTGGTGGTAGAATAGCCGTTAGCGGTCAGCAGTTAGCAGTTGGGAGGGAGCGGATGCGGGTGCGCCCGGCGTGGCCAAGGGACCTGGAAGCGTGTGGTGTGCTGGATCACTCCTACACTACCGACCGTGTCTGGCAGATGGAGACGCGGGAGGAGAATGGCGTGCAGACGATCACCTTCCGAGTGGCGCAGTTGCCTCGTGAGATTCGGGTTGACTACCCTCGTCAGGGTGAAGATCTGCTGGTGGGTTGGCGACGGTGTGACGGTTTCCTGGTGGCGGTAGAGGGGGGCGTTCGTGGTTACGTGGCGTTTACCGCCCAAACTGAACACGGCATTGCCTGGGTGGGCGATCTGATTGTGGACCGGCCTCAGCGACGGCGGGGCATAGGAACGGCGCTATTGCGGGCTGCTGCTCAATGGGGCCACGACCACGATCTGGCGCGACTGGTGATCGAAGTACAGACCAAGAACTATCCAGCCATCCGGTTCTGTCGGTCGCGAGGGTTGGTTTTTTGTGGCTACAACGATCACTATTGGCCGTGTCAGGATATTGCTCTGTTCTTTGGAGGATCATTGCGGTAGCGTAGAACTGTGTTGTAATCAGGTTGATGGGATTCTTATCGGCGCTCGAATTACAAGAGTTTCTTGAACTGATTAACGTCGTGCTCGCCTCGGGCATCGTTATCGTCTCCTCTGCCCTGCTGCTTTATCTTGTCATCTACAATCCCCGCAACAACGTGGCCCGTTCGTTCGCCATGCTGCTGGCCTGCGTACTGGCCGCCTACTTCGTGGACCTGGCGCTGGTCGGCGTCGAAGACCTGAATGCGGCAATTCCCTGGCTGCGATTCCAGTGGGTGGGCATCGCCTTCACCCCGGCCGCCTATCTGAGTTTTTCCAACGCTCTGCTGATCACTACCGGTGCCCGAAGCAGGTTGCGCGACGTTGCTGTGCGCGCCAGTTACTTTCTCAGCGCCTTTCTGCTGTTGGGTGCGGTCTTCACTGACCACGTCGTACGCGGTGGCGCACTGGCGCCTCGTGTTTCTCATCTGCTGCCGGGGCCACTTTTTCCATTCTTTGTCCTTTACTATTTCGCCGCTGTGGGTTGGGGGGCGGCCAATGTCCTCCGGGCGCGCCGCCGCTGCCTCACCTCGACCTCGCGGCGTCGAATGACCTACCTGATGGCCACCTTTGCAGCGCCAGCGGCTGGGGTCTTCCCCTATCTGCTTCTCACCGGCTGGCCCGCCTCTGTACCCGGCACGGCATTCTGGCTGCTGCTGGTGCTGGGGAACGTGGCCGTCGGGCTGATGCTGGTGCTCCTGTCGTACAGTGTGGCCTTCTTTGGTGCGCTTACCCCCGACCGGGTGGTGAAGCATCGGTTGATACGTTTCCTGCTGCGGGGGCCGTTCGTCGCCACGCTGGTGGTCGTGGTGATCATCGTTGCGTCGCAGGCGGGAGGATGGCTTGGCCTTTCGGGCCGCCGCCTGATGCTCTTTGGTGTCGTCGGCGTCATCTTGCTATTGCAACTCGGCATCGAACTGGCCAAGCCCTTGATTGACCGGGCGCTCTACCGTCAGGATCAGCCGGAGATCGAATGGATTCAGCAATTGGGCAACCGGCTGCTTACGACGACCGACCTGCGCCAGTTTCTGGAGAACGTGCTCACGGCGCTGTGCGACTTGCTGCGGGTGAGGACTGCATTCGTGGCTGTCGTAGACGGCGGCGTGCCTCACCTGGAGGTCGTATGCGGACCGCTGGAGCAGGGGGCAGCCGACCTGCCGCCGGAGACATGGCATGCTTTCGCCGGAGCATCCCCAGAGGGGAGGTGTATCAAGCGGCACGGGGACCTGTTTGTCTGGAACGGTTACTGGCTGGCTCCCTTGCGCACCCCCACTCCCTCCTCCTCCCCTGAGGGAGGGGCCAAGGGGGGGGATGTCATCGGTGTGGTGGGCGTGGCGGCGCGGGCGACGGAGCCGCACCTGAGCCTGGAAGAGCAGGTGGGGATGGAAACCTTACTCGCCCAGGCGGCAGCGGCGCTGGAGGACCGTCAACTTCAACAGGGCATCTTCAGTGCGCTGGAGCGGATTATCCCGGAGATTGAGGATATTCAGCGTCGCCGTGGGGTGTTGCACTACGTCGGGGAACAGACGCTCTCCGGGTTCAGCCTGGTGGAGGCCGCCGAGTTTCGACAGTGGGTCAGAGACGCGCTCAGTCACTACTGGGGTGGACGCAGATTGACCACGAGTCCGCTCCTGTCTTTACAGGTGGTGGAGCGTGCGGCGCGAGAGCGCGATGGCAATGCGATGAAGGGGTTGCGGGTCGTGCTCAGGCAGGCCATTGAACGGCTGCGGCCAGACGGGCAGCGTCAGATGACAGCGCCGGAGTGGATTCTGTATAACATTCTTGAACTCAAGTTTCTCCAGGGGCGCAGGGTGCGCGAGATCGCGCGGCGGTTGGCGATGAGTGAATCTGACCTGTACCGCAAGCAGCGCATAGCGATCGAGGCAGTGTCGCAGATGTTGGTAGAGATGGAGCGGGATGAGCTGGACAATGGGAAAGCCGACTCCCCTCTCTCGTAGAGGGTAGGCGGTTTGACAAGGTGTTGGCAGCGCCATATAATCGGCACACGTAGTGGCCGGCGATGCGAGTGGACGTGGTGCGTGATGTGTGATGCGTAAAGGTACGGTGGGGTGATAGGAGGCGAAAGAACGATGGGGCAGGTGGGGAAGTGGATTTCTGGGGGTGTGCCGCCGGATGAGGGGTACTGGGAGGCACTGTTGCGCGATGGAGAGAATGGGAGAGCGGCTCCCGTCGCCAGCCGGATGAGTCTGGAGGATGGAGAGGGCCTCAATCTCCTCGAAGCGCCGGCATCGGTGGAGCCAGTGGTCGCTGAAGACGTGTGGAAGGATGCTCACGAGGCACTGCAGCGAAGAGCGGTGCTTGAGTTGCCGGTGATAGGGTACAACCGCGGTGGAGTGCTGGTTGGTTGGAATGGTCTGCGCGGTTTCGTCCCCGCCTCTCATCTGGTCAACCTCTCGCCCTCTGCGGATGCGGGCGAGCGATACAGTGAGTTGCGGCGCCTCGTCGGGACCCAGTTGTGCCTTAAGATCATCGAATTGGATCGGGAACATCACCGGTTTGTCCTTTCGGAGCGGGCTACCCGCCTCGATGAAGGCCGCCGCCAGGAGTTATTGGACAAACTCTCCCCCGGTGATGTATGTCAGGGCTGCGTGACCAACCTCTGTTCCTTTGGTGCGTTCGTGGACCTGGGTGGGTTGGAGGGATTGGTGCACGTCTCGGAACTTTCGTGGGGACGGGTGGATCACCCCAGCGACGTCCTTGAGCCGGGCCAACCTGTGGAGGTGTACGTCATCAACGTAGACCGCGAGCGCGAGCGTGTGGGTCTGAGTATCAAGCGTTTGCGGCCCGATCCCTGGCAGTCTGTCGAGGAGCGCTACCACGTCGGTCAGATTGTAGAGGGCGTCGTCACACACGTGGTTGATTTCGGGGCCTTTGCGCGGGTGGAAGAGGGCCTGGAGGGGTTGATTCACGTTTCGGAATTGGCAGAGGGGAATTTCCTCCATCCCCACAACGTAGTACAAGAAGGCAACGTTGTGACTGCTCGTATTCTCAATATTGACGGTGAGCGGCGGCGGATGGGTTTGAGTCTGCGGCGGGTGGGTGAGGGGAATGACTAGGAGGAGCAAAAAGAAGCCGGAGCCCCGTGCCTCCTGGTGGGCGGTCCTGGCTAACCCGCTGTTGCAGCAGATCATGGCCCTGCTCATCATAGCGCTGGGCGTGATTACGCTGCTGGCGCTGTTCCGGGTGACGACGGGGCGCTGGGCCGATGCGTGGGTAGACCTGTTGCGGTACGGGTTGGGGTGGGGGGCCTACCCGGCGGCCGTGGCCATCCTCCTGGCCGGGCTGCTGTGGCTCCAGCATCACCTGGACCGTTCGGTGAGGTGGCGGTGGCGGCCCTTCGTTGGCGCGGAACTGGTGTTCTTCAGTCTGCTGGCACTGACGCATACCCTTGCTGGCAGGGCTGACCCGTGGGCCTTGGTGGAGGCTGGTTGGGGTGGGGGGCTCGTCGGTTGGGCGCTATCCATTATGCTTTCGATCTACCTGGGCTGGCCAGCGGCTGTGCTCATTCTGCTGGCCCTGCTGGCCCTGGGTCTGGGCTTGACCTTCGACTTGACCTTCGCCGACATCAAGCGGGTCGCGAGTGGGGCGTGGGGGATGCTCGCGGGCCGGGCGGCGCGCCGCCCGGCCAGATCCGCTGTGGGGCGTGGTCAAGCGCGCCCGGCACGGCCTGCGCGTGCACAGCCTCCCCCGCAGAAGGCTGCCCCGCTGCCTCAGGCACGCCCGGCCGAGGAGCCCCGTCGCGCCGTGCCGTCCCCCGCCGAGGTCGAGCCTCGCGTTGCGCCAGTGCCTGCCGCCCGTTCTCGCCGGCGCAAACTCACTCCGCCCCCGCTCGATCTGCTGAACGAGGCCGAAGGGCCAGCGTTGACCGACGAGGAGATTCGCGAGAAATCGCGCATTATTGAGGAGACGTTATCCCAGTTCGGCCTGCCGGTGGAAGTTGCTGAGGTGCGTGTGGGCCCCACCGTCACCCAGTTCGGCGTCAGGCCTGGCTTCGTGGAACGCGCGGGGGCCGGTGGCCAGCGCCGTCGCCACAAGGTGCGGGTGAGCCAGATCAGCACGCTGGCGAATGACCTGGCACTGGCGCTGGCGGCCTCCCGTCTGCGCGTCGAGGCTCCCGTGCCCGGTCGTTCCATCGTCGGCATTGAGGTGCCCAACAGCGAGGTCCAACTGGTGGGTGTCCGCGAGGTGATGGAGTCGAGGGAGTTTCGCAAACTCGATTCGCCGCTGACTTTCGCCCTGGGCCGCGACGTGGCTGGTGAGCCGGTCGTGGCTGACCTGGCCACGATGCCGCACCTGTTGATCGCCGGCACTACCGGATCGGGAAAGTCGGTCTGTATCAAGGCCATCACTACCTCTCTGATGTACAACAACACGCCCGACGACCTGCGGCTGGTTATGATTGATCCCAAGATGGTAGAACTGGTGCGTTTCAACGGGCTGCCCCATCTCTATGGTCGGGTGGAGGTGGACCTGGAGCGGGTGGTCAAGGTATTGCGCTGGGTGGCGCGGGAGATGGACGACCGCTACAAGCGCTTCGCCGCTGCCACTGCGCGCAACCTCGACGACTACAACCGTCTGATGAAGCAGCAGGGGGAGCCGCTCGTCCCGCGCATCGTCGTATTGGTGGACGAATTGGCCGACTTGATGATGCTGGCCCCCGATGAGGTTGAGCGCACTATTTGCCGCATCGCTCAGATGGCCCGTGCCACCGGCATCCACCTGGTCGTGGCGACGCAGCGACCGAGCGTAGACGTGGTCACAGGACTGATCAAGGCCAACTTTCCGGCCCGTATCTCCTTCGCCACCGTGAGCCAGACCGACTCGCGGGTAATCCTGGATATGCCGGGCGCAGAGACGCTTCTGGGCAGGGGCGACATGCTCTACCTGGCGGCTGACGCGGGCTATCCGGTGCGCGTGCAGGGTTGCTTTGTCTCAGAGGAGGAACTGGAGCGCGTGGTGGAGTTCTGGCGCGGGCAGTGGGGGGCGGTCGAGGAGGAGGCCCCCTGGGAGCGGATGATGCGGCCAGGGGAGCGCGGTCTGGCTGAGGATGATTATGTGGACGACAAATTGTTGCAGGAGGCGATGGCGCTGGTGCGACAGACCGGCAGTGCCTCGGCCTCGCTCCTGCAGCGGAAGTTGCGCATCGGTCACCCACGCGCTGCACGGTTGATGCAAATGATGGAGGACATGGGCGTCGTTGGCCCGCCTGAGGCAGCAGGGCGCACCCGCCGGGTGATTATCGGGGGCAAGGGGTGAGGTCAGGAGGGAGAGCATGACGGTGCTGATTGGCACCAGTGGCTTCAGTTACAAAGATTGGGTCGGGCCGGTATACCCTGAGGGCCTGCCCAGGCAGGAGTGGCTCGCCTTCTACGCTAGTCGCTTCCCCACCTGCGAACTGAACTTCAGTTTCTACCGCATCCCTGGTGCTCGCACGTTGAGCCAGATAGCGGCCAAAGTCCCCGAAGGCTTCCTCTTCTCAGTCAAGGCCTTCCGGGGCATCACCCACGAGCGGGAGGAACCGGAGCCGCAGATGGAGCAGTTCGCAGCGGCGCTGGCCCCGCTGATTGATGCCG
Organism: Anaerolineae bacterium; assembly: GCA_034430655.1. Lineage (GTDB taxonomy): Bacteria > Chloroflexota > Anaerolineae > B4-G1 > B4-G1 > JAUWNP01. The sequence continues at coordinate 4,862 of DAOUEC010000170.1, read as the reverse complement.
GGAAGTTTGCCTGTGTGCTGGCCCAGTTCCCCCACTCCTTCCACGCCAATCAGACCAACCGCGCCTATCTTGAGCAAGTGCGCGAGGGGTTCGGCGACCTGCCGGTCGTGGTCGAGTTCCGCTCCCGCGACTGGATCAGCGAGCGCACTTTCGACGAGTTGCGGGCGCTGAAGTTCGGCTTCTGCTGTGTGGACCAGCCGCGCTTCAAGAGCCTGGTGCCGCCGGTGGCGGTTGCTACAGGCCCCGTGGCTTACACGCGCTTCCACGGCCGCAACTACGAGAAGTGGTGGAAGCACGACGAGGCGTGGGAGCGGTACGACTACACCTACAGCGACGAGGAACTGATGGAGTGGGTGCCCAGGATCCGCCAGTTGGACGCCGAGGCACCGCTGACGCTGGTCTACATGAACAACCACTGGCAGGGGCAGGCGGTGGGCACGGCGCGGCAGTTCAAAATGTTGATGGAGTAGGGGCGCGGTAACCGCGCCCCTACAATGCCAGCATCGCGTCGCCAAAACTGTAGAAGCGGTAGCGCAGCCGGATCGCCTCGGCGTAAACGCGATCCAGCAGTTCCTTGTTGGTGAAGGCCGCCACCAGCATCAAGAGCGTCGAGCGGGGCAGGTGGAAGTTGGTGATCAGGGCATCCACGACGTGAAACTCGTAGTCGGGGTAGATGAATAGGCCGGTGGTCCCCTCAAACGGCGGCACGATTTGGGCTTCGACCGCCGCCGTCTCCAGCACCCGCACGCTCGTCGTCCCCACCGCTACTATGCGATGCCCTTCTAGTTTGGCCTGGTTCACCTGGGCGGCCACCTCCGGCTTCAGCGAGCAGTACTCGGTGTGCATACGATGCTCTTCGACGTGCTCCTCGCGCACCGGGCGGAAGGTGTCCAGGCCGATGTGCAGTGTGACGAAGGTGGACTGGACGCCCATCTCCTGCAGCCGCTGCAGGAGTGCGGGTGTAAAGTGGAGGCCGGCGGTGGGAGCCGCCGCCGAGCCGGGCGTGTGCGCGTAGACCGTCTGGTAGCGTTCGGCATCCGCCAGCGGGGTGTGGATGTAGGGCGGCAGCGGCGTGACGCCCACCCGCTCTGCCAGCGGCAGCACCGGCTGGTCGAAGGCGAGGACACGCATCCCGCGCTCTCTCTCCTCGATCACTTCGGCTTCCGCGCCGGTGGGCCGACCGTCGAGGCCGTCGAGCAACGTCAGGCGCGTGCCCTCCCGGATATGTCTTCCTCTGACCAGCGTCTCCCACGTGTCATCGGCGCGTTGCCGTAGCAGCAGAATCTCTACTCTCCCGCCGGTCGGTTTGCGGGCAAAGAGCCGGGCTGGGATGACCCGGCTCTCGTTATGCACCAGCAGGTCGCCCGGGCGCAGGAAATCGGGCAGGTCGTAGAAGTGCCGGTGGGTGATGTCACCAGTGCGCCGGTACATCACCATCAAGCGGGAACAATCCCGGGACTCGATGGGGGTCTGGGCGATCAGGTCGGGCGGGAGTTCGTAGTCAAAATCGGCCGTCTTCACACGATCTCTTCTACCGCTGGTTCATCTCCAGGCGCTGGTGTCTCTGCCTCTGTGATGATTTGGCCGGAGAACGCCTGCCAGAGGGCGATAATCAGGCAGACGATGGCGGCCAGGTCTAAGAAGCCGCAGCAGCAGTTGAGGGGCCATCCCAACCACAATGGGCCTACGCGAAAGAGCTGCCTGCTGACTGCTGGCAGAGCCAGGGCTATCTGTCCGATGCTGATCAACGTGAGCAGGGCGAAGCCCACCACGGCCAGGATGGTCGCTGTTCCCTTGGCCCGGATCAGCAGGATGATGGCGACTACGAGGCCAGCCAGGTGTCCCAGCAGCGCCGCCACGTGCGGGACGAGCGCAGCATACGAGGAAACGTTCAACATTTCTCTGTCTCCTTTAGCGCTTGATGATGCGTACGATGATGTTCAGTATAATTGTCAGCAGGATGCTGAGGAGGATCGAACTGACCAGCGGGATCAGGCAGGTGAAACCCGGCCTTTCGATGCGGATGTCCCCTGGCAGGTGGCCCAGGAAGGACGCCTTTGAGAGCAGCCATAGCAAGCCGCCGAGCAAGACCAGCGCACCGCCCATAGCCATCAACAGTTTGCCTATCATCTCCATTCCGTTCACGGCAATCTCCCCAGGTTCATCGTCATAGCAGCGTTGGCTGCTCCGGTCGTCGGTAGGGCAGGTCCAGGTGCTCGTAGGCTCGCGCCGTCGCCGTTCGTCCTCGAGGTGTGCGATCCAGAAAGCCCAGTTGCAGCAGGTATGGCTCGACCACGTCCATAATCGTGTCGGATTCCTCGCTCACGGCAGCCGCGACGGTATCCAGTCCCACAGGCCCGCCGCCGAATTTCTCGATGATGGTACGCAGCACGCGCCGGTCCAGGTCGTCCAGTCCGCGCTCGTCCACCTCCAGCAGTTCCAGGGCCTGGCGGGCTACCTCGGCGGTGATGTGCCCGTCGGCGCGCACCTGGGCAAAGTCGCGCACGCGCCTGAGCAGCCGTAGTGCCACGCGGGGCGTGCCCCGGCCGCGCCGGGCGATCTCCGCCGTCCCTGCGTCGTCTATCTCCACCTCCAGTACCCACGCAGCGCGGCGCACGATGGACTCCAGCGCCTCCTGGTCGTAGAAAGCCACGCGGAAGGTGGCGCCGAAGCGCGCCCGCAACGGGGCGGTCAACAGCGCCAGGCGGGTTGTGGCTCCCACGACGGTGAAGTGCGGCAATTTGAGCCGGATGGAGCGGGCGCTGGGCCCCTTGCCGATGACGAAATCGAGTGCGAAGTCCTCCATCGCCGGGTAGAGGATCTCTTCGACGGCCCGGCCCAGGCGGTGTACCTCGTCAATGAACAGAACTTCTTTCTCGCGCAGGTTGCTCAGGATGGCGGCCAGGTCGCCAGCCCGCTCGATGGCCGGGCCGGAGGTGACCCGGATTGGCATGCCCATTTCGTTGGCGGTAACATGGGCCAGCGTGGTTTTCCCAAGGCCTGGGGGCCCGTAAAATAGCACGTGGTCCAGCGCTTCACCGCGCTGTTTGGCCGCCTCGATCAGGATGGTGAGGTTCTCCCGCACGCGGTCCTGATTTATCAGGTCAGCCAGGCGCTGGGGGCGCAGTGCGCGGTCGAGCACAATTTCGTCTTCCTGGGGTTGGGGTGAGATGATGCGCTCAGTCATTTCAGGAGTGGATTATACAGTGAAATACCGCTTTGACAAGCGGAAGGCTCAGGGGTACAATCTAAATCTCAAATCTCAAGGCCCCAGGAGGCGAGTCGTGGCGGCGCAAGTACACATTTCGATCCATCCGCTGGTGCAGCACAAACTGGCCCTTCTGCGTGACCAGCGTACCGACCCCAAGAAGTTTCGCGAACTGCTGCGGGAGATTGCCATTCTGGTCGCCTACGAGGCCACGGCCGATCTGGCGACGGAAGAGGTGGCGGTGATGACCCCGCTTGGACGGGCCAGCGGCTACCGGCTGCGAGGGCGGGTCGGCCTCGTCCCCATCCTGCGCGCCGGGCTGGGGATGGTGGAGGGAATCTGGAATATGATGCCCAGTGCCGAGGTATGGCACATCGGTCTCCTCCGCGACGAGCAAACGCTGGAGCCGGTGGAGTACTACAGCCGCCTGCCGGTCAGCCCGACTGTGGATGTCTGCCTGGTTCTCGACCCGATGCTCGCTACAGGCGGATCAGCGGTGGCAGCGGTGGACATTCTCAAGCGCTGGGGGGCCAGGCGCATCAAGTTTGTGGGTGTCATCGCGGCCTCCGGGGGCGTGCAGCGTCTGACAACAGCCCATCCCGACGTGCCGCTGTACCTGGCTGCTGTGGACGAGCGGCTGAACGAGGCGGGCTTGATCGTGCCGGGCCTGGGAGATGCAGGCGACCGGTTGTTTGGCACAGGGTAGTCAACGGATGGGGAACAGATTGTCCGTTGGTGATCCGTTGGCGCACTGGCCGCAGTATTTTCTCGTTTTCGGCATCTCCGCTGCCCTGGCACTCGTGTTCACCCCCCTGGCCGGTCGCCTGGGACGGCGGCTGGGTGTCGTGGACCGGCCCGGGGGACGCCGGGGTCATAAGGGTGAGGTGCCCCGTCTGGGGGGCATGGCGCTGTTTGTGGCGTTTGCCGTCGCCGTGGGGATTGCAGCGTGGCGCGGTATCCTCACCTCAGGCTACAGCGCCGATGATTTCACCCGGCTGAATGGTCTTCTGATTGGCGGGCTGGGCGCTTTTCTCTTTGGGTTGATTGATGACCGCTTGGATCTGCCACCAGGACCGCAGTTTGCCTGCCAGTTCGTGCTCTCACTGATCGCCCTTGCCACACTGCTCTGGCTCGAACGCTTCACTTTGCCCTTCTTCGGCCTCGTGGCATTGGACGCATATCGCTGGGGCTCCTGGGTCTACGTCCCGTTGACGATTCTCTGGGTGACGGGGATGATGAACACCGTCAACTGGCTCGATGGCTTAGGGGGGTTGGCTGCGGGAGTGGGGGCGATCCTGTGCGCTGTGCTGGCAATCCACATGCATCGCGTGGGCCAGCCCAGCGTGGCGCTGCTGCCGCTGGCGCTCCTCGGCGCCCTGTTGGGCTTTCTGCCCTATAACATCGCTCCCTCACGGGTTTTTCTGGGAAGCGCCGGGGCGTTTTTTCTGGGCTACGCCCTGGGGGGCCTGGGCCTGATCGCCGGTGGACGGGTGGCCACCGTGCTGCTGGTGATGGGGCTGCCCGTCGTGGACGTGGCCTGGCAGATCTTCGACCGCATGCGCCACCGCCGTTCCCCGGCCCAGGCCGACCGGGGCCACCTCCACTTCCGCCTGCTCGACCTGGGCCTCTCGGAGCGGACTATCGTGCTCCTATA
>DAOUEC010000169.1:0-39445 GCA_034430655.1 Anaerolineae bacterium | reverse complement strand
GGAAGCGGGATAATGCTCAAGCAATGCTGGCCGCTCTTGGTGAGTTACACAGTGGCCGTTTCCAATGGGCCTGGCAGCAGGTCTACCGCCCCGTTGCCCAAAGTCCCCCAAAGTTTTGAACTATACCCGTTTGGCAAGCAAAACTTGACATACTCGGATTTTTGCGGTAATATATAAGTGCTTTTTTATAAAACTGTTCTTTATACATTGTAGATGCATTATGGAACTGCGGAGGGCAATATGGCTGTCCAGCAGCGCAAGGCGACTGGTGAGGAGTTGCGGGAGATGGCACGCTATTTCCACGCGCTTAGGGATGTCCTGCGCCTGCGCATCCTCGTGGCGCTAGCCAGTAACAAAGAGATGACTGTGACAGAGTTGGCGCGGGCGCTGCACGTAAGTCAGCCGCTCGTGTCCTTTCACCTGCGCCCGCTGCGCCTACTCGGTCTGGTCCAGGTCCGGCGGGCCGGGCGGGAGGTCTATTGCTTCTTGAACCTGCCTGAAATCGAACGCCGCCATGCTGAATTCATCGCAGTGCTGACCCAGGCAGCGATGTAGAGGGGGCGCGATTGGTGTGGCTCGACAGCAACAAGGCACGATAGAGGTCGGAAGCATCTATCGCTATGGTGGAGGCGATGGCGCAAGATGAGCAGCGCGCAACGAGTAAACTGCGAACAGAGCGTGAAACAGAAGCGGCAACGCAGACGGTGGGATTCGCTCACCGACTGGGCACGTACCCAGGCAGGGGTACTCTTGACCCCTGTCGCCCGTGTCGCGGGTCGGCTGGGCATCCATCCCAATACCGTCACTCTCGTCGGTTGCCTGCTTCAAGCGGGCGTGGGGGTGGTGTTTGGCCTGGGCTATTTGATGCTCGGTGGCTGGTTGCTGCTGATCGTTGCGCCGGTGGACGCGCTGGACGGGGCGTTGGCGCGAGCCCTCGGACAGCAAAGCCGCTTTGGGGCGTTTCTTGATTCGACCCTTGACCGGCTTTCAGACGCGGCCCTGATTCTGGGGCTCACCGTGCACTATCTACGCCAGGGGGCACACCTGGAGGTTGTCCTGCTCCTCATCTCGCTGGTGGCGGCGTTGATGGTCAGTTACACCCGTGCGCGGGCTGAGGCGGAGGGCTTCCCTTGCAAGGTGGGGTTGTTGACCCGCCTGGAGCGCATCATCCTCATCGGTGCGCTGTCGGCAGTCGGGCTGCCCACTGTGATGATATGGGCTCTGGCGGTGCTCTCCGTGTTCACGATGGTTCAGCGCATTCTATATGTCTACGCGGTCTCCCGGCGGGAAGAGACGGGCAGTTAGGTCGGGGTAACCAGGAGATCATGAAACTGCCGGGTGGAAACGGTGCCCGGCAGTTTGTTCTTGAGAGGGCTCATCGTTTGGTGTGGTACTCTGTACCTATTGTCAGGATGGCCCAATGTTGGTATAATGGGACTATCTATGGCACGTTATCTATGCCTGGCCGTAGTGATGGGTGGAGGTGCCAGTTCTGCACGGTAGGGCAGGATGGGATCCGTTGTTGTCCTGCAATCCGCTGTTCTAATCGCGATGATTGATTTGGTCGGTCTGACGAAACGATTTGATGGCTTCACTGCTGTGGATCGGGTGACGCTCTCGGTAGCACCGGGCGAAATTCTGGCGCTACTGGGTCCCAATGGAGCCGGCAAGACGACGACGGTGCGTGTGTTGGCGGCGATCCTGCGTCCGACGATGGGACATGCATTCGTGGCCGGGTACAGTGTGACCGAGCATGCGCAGGAGGTTCGGCGGCGGGTCGGGCTGTTGACTGAATATCCGGGGCTCTATCTGCGCATGCGGGGTGAGGACTATCTGGACTTCTTTGGTCGCCTGATGGGTTTGGATGCTGATGAGTGTGAGCGCCGGGCCAGGGAATTGCTGGCTCGCTTTGGGATGCCCGAGGCATGGGATCAGCGTATGGGGACGTACTCGAAGGGAATGCGGCAGAAAATGGCGCTGGTGCGCGCGATGTTACACGACCCGCCTGTTCTGTTGCTGGATGAGCCGACCTCAGCGATGGACCCCCACAGCGCCAAGTTAGTCCGCGACACTGTTCGTAGCCTGCGCCACCATCGGCGAGCCATTGTCATCTGCACGCATAACCTGGCGGAAGCGGAGGCCCTGGCTAGCCGTATTGCCATCATCCGGCGTGGACGGATCATCGCGCTGGGAACCCCGGCGGAGTTGAAGGCGCGCCTGCTCGGCCCGTCGTTGATGGAGTTGCGCCTGCTCCATCCGACCGATGGCGTTGTGAACCTCATTTCAGATCTGGTCAAAGTCGAGGTGCAGGGAGAGAACTGGCTGCGCTATGCCACTGCCAATCCTCAGGAGACCAATCCTCTTCTGCTCCAGACGTTGGCAGCGTATGGGGTGGGGGTCGTTACCCTGAGTGAAGTGCCGCGCAGCCTGGAGGACGTCTATCTGCGGGCGGTGGAGGAGTAGGGGATGGTAGCGGTAACTGAGCGTATGCGTGCGACGGTGGGCGAGGCGCCTCGCTTGGTGCTCACGTTGATAAAGCGTGAAGTCTGGGATACATTGCGGGACTGGCGTATCATCGTGCCCATTGTGATCCTGACACTTTTCTTCCCCGCGCTGATGAGTTTTGTGGCCAATATGGCGCTAGACTGGGTCGCCGAGTATGGCGCGCCGATCGTCGGCGAGCGGATGCTTCCTTTTCTGCTGATGGTGGTAGGCTTCTTCCCTATCTCATTCTCGCTGGTGATTGCGCTGGAGACTTTTGTGGGGGAAAAGGAGCGCAGGAGCCTCGAGCCACTCCTGGCAACGCCCTTGACGGATGCACAACTTTACCTGGGCAAGACGCTGGCAGCGATGCTTCCTCCCTTATTGGCAGCCTACCTGGGTATCACTGTCTATCTGGCCGGATTGCATTTCTTCAAGGGCTGGTCGCCACCGCCGATTTTGTTGGTGCTGGTTGTCCTGCTGACGACGGCGGAGGGATTGGTGATGGTATCTGGTGCAGTAGTGATCTCCAGTCAGACAACGAGTGTGCGAGCAGCCAACCTGTTGGCCAGTTTTATCATTATCCCAATGACACTCCTGATACAGGGTGAGGCCATCATTATGTTCTGGGCTAACTACGGTGTGCTGTGGTGGGTAGTACTTTTTCTGGTGGTTGTGGACGTCATCCTGGTGCGGATGGGTATCCACATCTTCAATCGTGAGGAGCTGCTGGGGCGCGAGATTGACCAGTTGAACGTTGCCTCTCTGTGGCGTAAGTTCTGTGGGTATTTGCGCTGGGAACCCTGGTTCTTCGGACTGGATTTACAGAAGATGCCAGCCTGGTTGCGCTGGCTGGGGATGGTAGGCGGGCTCTACGGGCGCGACATCCCGGCTATTCTGCGCCGTTCGTGGCTGGCGCTCGCGGTGGTCGTGATTGGGCTGCTGTTTTCAGCCGGCATTGGCTACGACTTCGCCACTCGCTATCAACTCCCGCCGGGGGTACTGCAACTGGAGAACGTCTCGGCCGAGACGTTCTCCGAATTGCCGGCCGTGGACTGGCTGCCCGTCTTCACTGTCTGGGGGGTGTTGCTCAACAATGTGCGATCGCTGATGGCGGCGGCGCTGCTTGCGGTATTCTCCTTCGGCACGCTGGCTGTGGCGTTGCTGATGGCCCCACTGGCGATTGTGTTCTTTTTCGTCACTCAGGCCGCGTACGTGGGTTACAGTCCGGCGCTGTTCTTCGCTGCTTTTGTGCTCCCTCATGGGTTGCTGGAGTTGCCCGCTGCGACCATCGCGACGGCATTGGCTGTGCGTCTGGGGGCGGCCTTTATGTCACCTCCACGCGGGATGACAGTGAGCGATGGGTGGCTGTGGGCCTTGGCCGATTTCGTCAAGGTTTTTATCGCCCTTCTCCTGCCGCTATTGGTCCTGGCAGCGGCCGTCGAGGTGCGCGTGACGCCGACGATTGTGGCGTGGGCCTTTGGAGGGTAGGCATCTGTGGCCCGAGTAGTGGCTTTGGGGACTGCGGCGGCGGTGCCGGATGAGATGCACGCTAATACCTACCTGGCAGTCGAGGGTGAACGGGGCTTTTTCCTGGTTGATTGTGCGGATAGCCCTCTCGTGCGGATCCGGCATGCAGGTCTCGCGCCCGAACGCTTACGCGGGCTGATCATCACCCACTTCCACCCCGATCACGTCTTCGGCATCCCCATATTGTTTATGAATATCTGGCTGTTGGGACGCACCGCCCCGTTGCCTGTCTATGGCCTGCAGGATGCACTGGAACGGTTCGAGGCTATGATGGATCTGTTTCGTTGGCAAGAATGGCCTGGACTCTTTCCTGTGCCCCGGCGGGCCTTTGCCGAGGAGGTAGGCGCACTGGTGTTGGAAGACGAAGAGTTCCGTATCACCGGTGCGCCGGTGAAGCACCTGGTGCCTACCATGGGCCTGCGGATAGAAAACAAGCGCAGCGGAGGAGTGGTGGCTTACACCAGCGACACCTCACCCTGCGACGCGGTAGTGGCCCTGGCGCAGGATGCTACCGTCCTGATCCACGAGGCGGCGAAGAATACGCCGGGTCACTCCAGTGCTGCCCAGGCGGGAGAGGCCGCTCGCAGGGCCGGTGCAGGCCGTCTAGTGTTGATCCACTACCGGCCTGCTCCCTGGCAGTACGACCGCTGGCTCGAGGAAGCAGCCGCTGCCTTTGGTGGCCCGGTGGAACTGGCGCAGGATTTCGGGGAGTACGTCTTCTAACATCTGTCGGGTTGCTGCCTCCGTCCAAAGTCGGTCAACCACGTGCGTTGCGGCGATACCTGGGGTTGCGCCGGGCCGTTCTCACCACACTTCCACACCTCCACGTTCCTTTTTGACCTATCCCGCCCCTTGTGGTACACTTCCAGTATCACGCAAGGAGGTGGTCCCATATCTCGTGTTATCCATCCCCTCACGGGAGCCCAACTGAGTGCAAGAACTGGTTCACCGAGGCCCCCTATACTTGACGGGCCTCGTGACGGATAGCAGGCACGGATGTGACATCCGGCCCTTGACAGAGTGCGGCGGGCATGTAAGAATGGGATTCGGTCGTCAAGATCGTTCTTCGTCTGCGCAACGTGCCTTCACTTCGCCGACGAGGAAGTCGTTGCCTGGAGCGAGGGCTTGCTGGCGCTGGTGGTATGGGCGTGACGCATCACGTTTCACGCTGAAGGGAGATATTTGCAAGTCTGGAGGCATAACTATGGCAAAAGGAATGGTTCTGATAGATGAGGACTATTGCAAGGGGTGTGGTCTTTGTGTGTCTATCTGCCCCGTGCACATCCTCCAACTGGCAGAGGGGCGGTTCAACGCCAAGGGGTACCAACCCATCGAGGTGACGGACTCTGAGGCGTGCACCGGATGCGCCATGTGCGCCACCATCTGCCCTGATGTGGTCTTCACCGTATATCGGCGGAAGCGAGAGCCCAAGCGGGCGCTCGCCACAGCATAGGAGGCTAAGGAATGGCGAAAGAATTGCTCGAGGGAAACGCAGCCATCGCTGAGGCTGCCATACGGGCGGGGGTCGAAGCCTTCTTTGGTTACCCCATCACGCCCCAGTCGGAAGTGCTGGAGCACTTTTCCAGGAGAATGCCTGAGGAGGGGCGCGTCTTCCTGCAAGCCGAAAGTGAGGTGGCCGCCATCAATATGATCTACGGCGCGGCCTGCGCCGGCGCGCGGGTGATGACCTCCTCATCCAGCCCGGGCGTCAGCTTGATGCAGGAGGGCATCTCTTACATCGCCTGTTCCGAGGTGCCGGCAGTGCTGACGAACATTATGCGCGGCGGGCCGGGCCTGGGCAACGTCCAGCCCGCACAAAGCGATTATTTCCAGGCGGTCAAATCCGCCGGCCACGGCGACTTCCACATGATCGTCCTGGCCCCGGCCAATGTCCAGGAAGCCGTTGACCTGATAGTGCTGGCCTTCGAACTGGCGGAGAAGTACCGCACTATCGCCATGCTCGCCGCTGATGGCTCCATTGGCCAGATGATGGAGCCGGTGGAACTGCCTCCCATGCGCCCGGTTCGCCCGCCGGAGGAGCGACCCTCCTGGGCGCTCACCGGCGCGAAGGGACGGGAGCACAACATCATCACCTCGCTCTACCTGGGGGCCGAGAACATGGAGGAAGTCAATTTGCGGTTGCAGGCCAAACTGAAGGAGATCGCTGCCAACGAGGTGCGCTGGAAGGAGTACAGCACCGAGGACGCCGACCTGCTGCTGGTGTCCTTTGGCACCGTGGGCCGCATCTGCCAGACGGTGGTGCGGGAGGCGCGGGCAAACGGGGTAAAAGCGGGGCTCTTACGGCCCATCACCCTCTGGCCCTTCCCCAGCGCCCGCCTGGCCGAACTGGCCCGACAGGTGCGCGGCATGTTGGTCGTGGAGATGAACGCCGGGCAAATGGTCGAGGATGTGCGGCTGGCCGTTGAGGGGCGCTGCCCGGTGCGGTTCTACGGGCGGATGGGGGGCATCGTCCCGCTGCCTGATGAGATCCTGCCCGAACTGGAGAAACTGGACGCTGAGGTTGTGGGCGGAAGGGAGGGTTAGAATGTCAACGGTTGAAATTCCTGCGGATATGGAACTGGTCTATGAGCGGCCGGAGAGCCTGACCGACGCTCACACGATCTACTGCCCCGGCTGTACCCACGGCGTCATCCACCGCCTCGTCGCCGAGGTGCTGGACGAACTGGGTATACGGGAACGGACCATTGGTATCGCGCCGGTGGGATGTTCGGTGCTAGCCTACGAATATTTCAACGCGGACTTTGCTGAGGCGGCCCACGGACGGGCGCCAGCGATGGCCACCGGTATCAAGCGCGTCAGCCCGGGCAAGGTGGTCTTCACCTACCAGGGCGACGGCGACCTGGCCTCCATCGGCATGGCCGAGATCGTCCAGGCAGCCAATCGAGGTGAACTGATCACCGTCTTCTTCGTCAACAACGCCACCTATGGTATGACCGGCGGGCAGATGGCCCCCACGACGCTGCCCGGGCAGGTGACGACCTCGTCGCCCTATGGCCGCGATGTGCGGGTAGCAGGCTACCCGACGAAGATGTGTGAATTACTGTCGGTCCTTCCGGGGGTGGCCTACATTGCCCGCCACACGGTGATTGACGTACCCAGCACCCGCCGGGCCAAGAAAGCCATCAAGACAGCCTTCAAGGTGCAACTGGCCGGGCTGGGCTTCTCGATGGTCGAATTCCTATCTACCTGTTCGACCAACTGGCACATGTCGCTACCTGAGTCAAGGCAGTGGATCAGAGATGTTATGATCCCCTACTATCCGCTGGGCGAGTTCAAGGTGGCGGATGGGGTGAAGGAACTGTAGGAGGCAACGATGCAAGAAGAAATCATCATTTCCGGCTTCGGCGGGCAGGGCGCGCTCTTCGCGGGCCAGTTGCTCACCTACGCCGCGATGGACAGTGGCTACCACGTGACATGGATCCCCTCCTACGGCCCGGAGATGCGCGGCGGCAAGGCCCGTTGCACCGTCGTCGTGTCCGACGAGGAAATTGGCGCGCCACTGGTGCGGCGGCCCAGCGCATCCATCGTGCTCAACCTTCCTTCGATGGAGGCCTTCGAGCCGCTGGTTAAGCCCGATGGTGTGCTGGTGGTGAATAGTTCGCTGGTGCCGCAGAAGAGCGAGCGGGACGACATCCGCGTCTTCTATGCGCCCGCCACCGACCTGGCGATCGAACTGGGCAACGCCCGGCTGGCGAACGTGATCTGCCTGGGCGCGCTGGTGCGGGCTACCGGTGTCGTGCCGCTGGAGGCGGTGGAACAGGCGCTGGACGAGCACCTGCCGGAGCGCCACCGTAAACTACTGGGTCTGAACAAGCAGGCGCTGCGGAAAGGCGCGGCGTTGGCTAGCGGTTAGCGGTCAAGTTGGCGGTCTGCAATGGCTAATGGTGAGGCAGGCTTTCTGGCCTGTCCGAGCGGCAGGCTGGAAAGTCTGCCCCACTTATACATCGGAAACTGTCAGACGAGATAATCCAATGAGCCTGGTCAGTGCTGTGGAGCCGGAACTTGAGGAGGCGACGCCGCGCAGCCCAGGGTGGGGGCGGCACGTTGGCGTCATTGTGTTGGGAGCGATTCTGGCCCTAGCGGCCTGTGGCGTCATCGGCGTGGCCTTTGTGCAAGGCTCATGGTGGTATTCCTACGGGACTGATCGAGCCCTGGATCGCGAATCCCAAGCACGGGTCGAGGCGATACGGGATGAGGTGGACGCCAGCGGTGTTGCACCCGAGGCAGCGATGTGGCTGGACGCTGCACTGGACCCTAATACCGACCCCACCACTGTGCGGACCCATCTCCTCTCAGCGCAGGAGATACTGGAAGCGGCGGGCGATCCGAAACTGGCTGGGGCCGTGAAGGAGTTACGGGCGATCATCCAGACGATACGACCGGTTCCCCTCTGGGAAACGACCACCCCGCGCCCCGTGCCCACGCTGGAATGGCCATAATGAAATGGCCAGATCTGGACTAAGCGGACGTGTGACTGAGAACTGGTGAAGAAGCCGCTCGCCAGCATCTGTCCGAGTTGGTCGAACTGCGCGATACGCCCCTGCCGAGTCGTTGGACCCGTTGGTGGCAGTCAGCGATTGGCAGATTAGCGGCTGGCGATTAGGAGTTAGTGGTTAGCCGAAGATGTACCGCAGAGTGGTTGTCCCGCTTGATGGCTCGGAGTTGGCCGAGGGGGTGCTGCCTCACGTCGTGGAATTGATCCGCGACCGGGGTAGCCGGGTCTACCTGCTCTCCATCGCCCCGACGATGAGAGGGATAGTGCCACCTGTGGTGGAGTTGCATCCCAGAGGGGAGGAGCGACGGCGCGTCGGGCAAGAATTGAGAGGGTATTTGCGAAAGGTGGCAAAGCAGCTGGAACCGGTGGCCGCCGAGGTGGAAGTCAGTGTCCGGTTTGGCAGGCCGGCCGACGAAGTGCTTGCCTTCGCTGACAGTGTGAGTGCAGACCTGATTGTGATGACCACGCACGGCCGCTCTGGTATCCGCGGCTGGATCTTCGGCAGCGTGGCTGACCGGATACTGCGCGGCGCCACGTGCCCGGTGCTGTTGGTACAGGCCGGCTTCGAGCCGCCTCGGACGGCATATCAGCGCATCCTGGTGCCGCTGGACGGCTCCGAACTGGCAGAGCGGATATTGCCCTACGTGCAAGCGCTCATCCGTCCCGACCGGGCTTCTTCCCTGGAGGGGGAACCGGGGGGGGGCACACGCATCTTCCTTATATCGGTTCTGACGACCGGGCTAGGGGATCGCACCGTGGCATTGTTGACCAGTTACCCGCCGGGGCTACAACTCTCCACGACGGCGCTGCATTATGCGGGGGTCGAATTGCAACGCTACCTGCGCAGCGTGGCGGCGGTGTTGCGCGACCACGGCGCGGTAGTGCGCATCGCCGTCCGACAGGGCGTGCCGGCCGACGAAATCCTGGCCTACGCCGCCGAAGTCGAGGCGGACCTGATTGGTATGACCACGCACGGGCTTTCTGGCCTGAGCCGCTGGGTGTATGGAAACGTGGCGGACAAGGTACTGCAGGGAGCGCACAGCCCTGTGCTTCTGGTCCGTCCTGCATCTGAGTAATTGGACACTGGCAGTTTGTTCGTAGTGACGACTTCAGTCGTCCATGGAGGGACGAGCGACTGAAGTCGCCACCACTAACTGCTTCTTGATGAGACTACAAGGAGGGAAAGGAATATGAACATTGGTATCCCAAAAGAGCGCAGAGACCTGGAACAGCGGGTAGGGCTGACGCCCTACGGGGTGGATTTGCTCACCCGCGCCGGTCACATCTGCTATATTGAGAAGGGGGCTGGGTTAGGGGCCGGCTTCACCGATTACCATTACGAGCGAGCCGGTGGGCACATTGTCTACTCCGGCGAGGAGGTCTATGGCCGGGCCGACATGGTGCTCAAAGCAGTGCGGCCCACTCGGGAGGAACTGGATTGGCTGCGCGAGGGGCAAATCCTGTGTGGTTTTCTCCACTTGGCCGCCGCCCGACGGGAGACGGTGCGGACATTGCTGGAGAAGAAGATCACAGCCATTGCCTACGAGACTATCGAAGAGGACGATGGGACATTGCCGGTATTGCGCACGATGAGCGAAGTGGCCGGACGTATGGCCCCGCAACTGGCCGCTACCTTCCTGCAGAGCGACCACGGCGGGCGGGGGGTGCTCCTCAGCGGCGTGCCGGGCATCCCGCCAGCCAGAGTCGCTATCCTGGGAGCAGGAGTGCTGGGCACCAACGCCGCCCGCACCTTCCTCGGGATGGGGGCCGACGTGTTCGTCCTCGACCACAGCCTGGAAAAACTTCGCCGGATAGATCGGCAATTCAACGGTCGTATTACCACAATGGTCTCCTATCCTTTCAACATCGCCCGCGTGGCCCGCTTTGCCGAGGTGATGATCGGCGCGGTCTTGAAGCCAGGGGCCAGAGCCCCTATCATCGTCACCCGCGAGATGGTCCGCTTGATGAAGAAGGGGGCGGTCATCATGGACTTCAGCATTGACCAGGGCGGGTGCGTGGAGACCAGCCGGCCCACCACACTGCGGGACCCTGTCTTCACTGAGGAGGGGGTAGTCCATTTCTGTGTCCCCAATGTGCCCGGGGCGGTTCCCCGCACAGCGACCCACGCTTTTAACAACGCAGTCTGGGCTCACCTTCGTCACGTCGCCGAGGTGGATGTGGAGCAGGCACTGGAGGAAATGCCGGACCTGGCACGGGGGGTCGCCACCAGAGACGGGAAAATCGTGAACGGACAATTGGCTGCGACCTACTACGCTGGAATGGAGGGTGAGCGATGAGTTGGATGGAGGCTTACGAGAGCCGTGTCACTACCGCCGAGGAGGCCGTCAAGGCCGTCAAGTCGGGCGACCGCATCTTTCTCACTGGCAACTGCAGCGTGCCGCAGGTGCTGATGAAGGCACTGGTCGAGCGCGCGCCCGAACTGGAGAACGTCGAGATTTGCCATGCTCTCACCATCGGGTCGAGCGATTACGTCGCGCCGGAGATGGAGGGTCACATCCGCGCCAATGCGCTCTTCATCGGCCCCAACGTGCGCAAAGCGGTGCAGGAGGGCCGGGCCGATTTCACCCCCGTGCTCCTTTCGGAGTTTACGCTGCTCTTCAAACAGGGCGTCCTGCCGGTGGACGTCACCTTCGCCCACCTTTCGCCGCCCGACGAGCACGGCTTTTGTTCCTACGGCATTGAGACCGGGCTGACCAAGTCGCCGGCCGAAGCGTCCAGAATCATTATCGCCGAGATTAACGAGAACATGCCCCGCTGCCTGGGCGATTCCTTCATCCACGTCAGCCACCTGGATTACATCGTGCCGGTGAACTATCCCCTGCTGGAACTGCCGATGACGGAGGGGGGTCTCTCGGACTTACACGTCAAGATCGGCGAATACATAGCCGAACTGATTCCCGATGGGGCGACGATGCAGATGGGCATCGGCGCCATACCCGACGCCGTGCTCCATTTCCTGTACGACAAGAAGGACCTTGGAGTGCACACCGAGTTGTTTTCGGATAGCGTGATTGACCTGGTTGAGGCCGGCGTGCTCACCAACGCCCGCAAGACGCTACATCCTGGCAAGATCACCGCCGGTTTCATGCTGGGGACGAAGCGGCTTTACGAGTGGGTGCACGACAACCCGCTGATCGAACTGCACCGCACCGAGTACGTCAACGACCCCTTCGTCATTGCACAGAACTACCGGCAAGTGGCGCTCAACTCGGCCATCGAGGTGGACCTGACGGGGCAAGTGTGCGCTGACTCCATCGGCCCCAAACTTTACAGTGGTGTGGGGGGGCAACTGGACTTCATCTATGGGGCATCTCGTTCCGAGGGCGGGGTGCCCGTCATCGCGCTCCCTGCTACTGCCAAAGGTGGTCAGATCAGCCGCATCGTGCCCATGCTCAAGCGGGGTGCGGGGGTCGTCACCACCCGTAACCACGTTCACTACATCGTCACCGAGTATGGCGTGGCCTCCCTCTATGGCAAGACCATCCGCCAGCGGGCGCAGGCGCTGATCAACATCGCCGCCCCCCAGTTTCGGGACGAACTGACGCGGGCGGCGAAGGAGTTGTGCTACATTTAGCGAGGCTTTGCCTGGATGATGGTGAAGAAGTAGATGGGGAGGGCGAAAACCGTGGGGCCGCAGTGGGCGGTGGAATTGGGGGTCCCGTTTTTGCTCAAGGGGAGTATGTTTTCCTCAAGTTGTGCCAAATCGGGGCAGATGTCCCAGGAGGTGAGAGATGGCTGAGGTGGGCTATGGGGGAATGGTAACCTATTACGAGGAGTACGGATGGGGGGAGCAGACGGTGCTCTTTCTCCACACCTGGGTGGGTGCCTCTGCCTACTGGCTTGATACGATGACCTCTATGCCCGTCCCCAGCCACGCCGTTGCCCCTGACCTGTGGGGGTTTGGCCAGTCCGGCCGCCCTGCTGACATGTACTCGATTGACGGCTATCTGCGTCAGATGCGTGAGTTTGTCCAGCAACTTCAGTTAAGGCACATCGCGGTCGTAGGACACGGGCTGGGAGCCATCGTGGGCCTCTTTGCAGCCGTGCGCATTCCTCAGGTGGAGCGACTGATGGCTGTCGCTATGCCACTGATGGGCAGCCAGGTGGACGATTGGCTCAAGGGGGCGCGCACACCAGATATCTACACCCGCTTCTTCCGCTCCGGTCCAGGTTACAGCCTGGCCCGGGATGGCCTGGTCGCCAGCGACTGGACGGCTGTGGCCCGTACTGCACGAGAGGTGGGAGAGCGCTCTTTCCGCCCCCTCGTGCAGGGATGTCGCGTGCCGTTACTTCTGGTACATGGCGTCAATGATCGCGTGGTCCGGCCGCCGATGCCTCGCTGGCTGGAAGGGTTGGGCTCTGCGGGGTACGTCTCGATGGCGAACTCGTACCACTTCCCGATGGTGGACGAGCCGCAGCGCTTCCGCAGGTTGCTGGGGGAGTTCCTCACTGGTGATAGGGATATGCAGGGCTTGGCTACCCGCGTTGCGTAGAGAGGGCCCGTAGTATACCCGCAGTATCCTGCCTACTCCCTTACCCCGTGTTCTCCTCCTCGAACTTCTCCACGTGGTAGGTGTACACGTCGAGGCCGGGATAGCGGTAGGCATCATCGGGAAGGAAGGCTTTGAGACACAGGTGCTGCAGGAATTGGTGGGGGTCCGGTAGTTTCTCCCATACCTGGGGAAGGAAGGTGGCCCGATTCCAGCCGCGCTCAATGACGACCCCATCCACGCCTGGGCGCAACTTGGCGACGAGATCTTCGGGGCCGTCGTAGGACAACGGTTGAGGAATGCTCAATACGGAGATTTCGACGTGCAGGTCGCCTAACTCCTCTGGGCGCACGGGTGGGAAGCGTGGGTCGTGGAAGGCTGCACTGAGGGCGTTTTCGCGCACGTCGAGCACCAGTGGGCGACGTGGTTCCAGTGAGCCGATGCAGCCCCGCAACTGGCCGTGCTTGGTCAAAGTGACGAAACTGGCCCCGTCGCGCCGTAAATTCTCCGGTACGGCGTCCATGTCCACCGGTGGCAGTTCCTGGTGGTGAGCCGCGCGTGTGATCGTCTCCCGCGCCAGCGTCAGCAGCGTCTGTCGTCCCTGGGATGTGAGGGGCATTTGTAGTATTCCTTTCTACCATCAACCAGTGTACGCGACCGAGGCATAGCCCACGACCTGCCATTTGTCGCCCGCTGTGTCGCCGGAGTTGCGGTAGTCCAGCAGGTGGGGTTTCCAACCCTTGCGGCGGGCAATGCCCATCAGCGTCACGATAGGGGCACGACCACAGGCTTCGCCTCTCAGCACCCCCATCTCGTCGTCAGCCATCAACGCCTCCAGCAGAGCGTGATCCAGTTGCTGGGCTCTGGCGTAAGGGTAGAAGTGACTTAGATCGCTGGAGACGAGGATCAGGTCGTCCTCGCCGATGTGGTCAACCAGTTCCGCGGAGACCTCCCGTGGATCTACGTCGCCGAACAGCATGGGCACCAGCCGGAAGTCCGGCAGTGTCATCTGAAGGAATGGTACCTGGACCTCGAGGCAGTGCTCAGGTGCGTGGGCCTCGGGGGCGGAGGTATAGAGCGGCGAGCGCGCCAGCATTTCCGCGACACGGTCAACGGCGATGGGGACGTTGCCCAGCGGAGTGCGAAAGGCGGAGTGATTCCCCAGGGCCACGCCGCGGAAGTAGGCGCGGTGAGCCGGACCGAGCAGGAAGACGGTCCAGCTCTTCTGGGGAAGCGCTACCAGCGCCTTCGTCTTCAGCGCGTTAAAGGCATATCCGGCCGTGGGGCCAGAGTAGATGTAACCAGCGTGGGGAGCGATGATTGCACGGACAGGCCCCAGGCCCTCGGGCACAGTGGCCTCGTCGAGGTATCCCCGGATCATTTTGCGCAACGTATCAGCCGCGCCGGGGTAGAACTGGCCGGCGACGGCCGGGGGACGGACAGGTAACTCGGACATCATGCACCTCCCAAATCAATGAACAATGACCAATGAACAATGACCAATGCACAATGAACAATGAACGGGATGGAAGGCAGTGACGTGCCAGACTCAGCCGATCTGCGCCAGCGCTACCGCTGCGGCCCCCAATACACCCGCATTGTCACCCAACTCGGCCCGCACGACCCGCACCGCCTGCGCCAGTGTGGGAAGGGCACGTCGGTCAATGGCACGCTGCACAGGCCCGAAGAGCATCTCCCCGATGTTCGTCAGCCCCCCGCCGATGACGATGAGTTGCGGATTGAACAGGTTGACCAGGTTGGCCATCCCTATTCCCAGGTAATGCATCGCCTCGGCCAGGATCTCTTGCGCTTCCATGTCTCCCTGGCTGGCAGCCTCGGCGACCAGTTTCGCCGTGACCCGTTCCGGGTCGCCTCCTGCCAGGTCGGCTATAAGCGTCGGCGCGCCACGGGCCACGCGCTCGCCTGCCTGGCGCGCAATAGCCGTGCCTGAGGCCAGCGCCTCCAGGCAACCCCGGTTTCCACAGCCGCAGAGTGGGCCGTAGGGCATGATAGTTATGTGGCCGATCTCGCCCGCCATTCCGCTGGCCCCGTGGTACAATCTCCCATTGAGGATCAACCCGCCCCCGATGCCGGTGCTGGCTGTGACGTAGATCATGTGCTCCACGCCTCGCCCGGCACCAAAGCGATACTCGCCCAGCGCCGCCGCGTTGGCGTCATTCTCCAGAAAAGTTGTAATTCCCAGTCTACTTTCAATCAGCCGCCTGAGGGGCACGCGATCCCATCCGGGCAGGTTGGGGGGGGCTACCACCACGCCTGCCTCGACGTCAAGGGGGCCTGGTGCGCCGATGCCCGCCGCCGCCACCTGCGCTTGGTTCACCCCCGCCCGTACCATCACCCGGCGAGCGGCGTCTAGCATGCGTTCGATGACTGCCTTCTGACCCTCTGTCGCGTGGGTCTCCCGGTAGTCGTGAGCGATGATTGTTCCAGCAGTGTCTACCAGAGCGGTGCTGATCTTGGTGCCGCCCAGATCAATGCCGATGACGGGTCGTTCGGAGACCATGTCATCCTCCATCCTGTTGCTCTCCATCTTCGGTCCAGTTCCCTATATAGCACGGAGTCCCCGCTGTGTCAAGCCAGCCGTGCTTGGTGGGGGCGTGTTAGACTTCTCCTGTGCAGCGCAAGAGGGACGGTCGTTGATGCCATCGAATCCCACTGCTGCTCGCCTTGAAAACATTGACGACTTATGGAGGGGTCTGGAGATTGGCTATCTTGAACTGTTGACTTTGTCCTGTCTTAAGTGTACAATTAAGTCTATCGGCAAGCAGGTGAGACGCGTGTCCACCTGGTGGCGCTGGTATGTGGCGGACTTCACCCTTGAAGCAGCGCCGTTTTTCGCAATCCCCCGTAATCCTGGGGACCCCCAATACTCCAAGGAGGATGACAGATGAAAACACGAACGTCACACATAGCATTGTGCTCACTGATCTGCCTGGCGTTGCTGGCGACTTTCTCGACCGGCAGTGCGCAGGTGCCTGCTGGCCCCACGCTCCCGCATGTGGTGGAAGCGCCAGCGCTGCAGGATGCTCCGCTGCGGCAGGGAGCATTGGAACAACCATCACAGGGCAAGGGTTTCGTCCCGCCGCCGATGGACCTCTCACACCTGACCGGGCAGAAGATGCCGTCGGGGGGAGTCAGGACTCAGGCGGTGCCAAGCAGTTGGGATTGGCGTGCTCACGGGAAGGTCACGTCGGTGAAGAACCAGGGCGGTTGCGGCGCGTGCTACACCTTCGCCGCTATCGGCAACATCGAATCGAAGATGCTGATAGATGGTGCTGGCACATACGATTTCTCGGAGAACAACGCCAAGGAGTGTAACTGGGACGAAATCACCGGCACCGGCGGTGGCACCAGTTGCGACGGCGGGAACTATTTTCTGTTGGCCAACCTGTTCTCCAAGAAAGGCACGGTGCTGGAAACGTGCGACCCTTACGTGGCCAGCGACGTTAACTGCAAGTCCACCTGTCCCTATCAGAAGACGCTCCTGGACTGGCGCATCATCTCCGGCAATGCGGTGCCCAATACAAATGTGCTCAAGCAGTACATTTATGACTACGGCCCGGTCTACACGTCGCTATATGCGGGTGACAGTGATGCCTGGGATGCGGAGTTCGAGGACTACGGCGGCTCCTACACCCTGTACTACGCCGGCACAGAGAGCCCCAATCACGCCGTGCTCATCGTCGGCTGGGATGACAGCCTCTCCCATGCGGGCAGCGGCACCGGCGGTTGGATCGTGAAGAACAGTTGGGGCACCTCCTGGGGAGACAGCGGATATTTTACCATCGCCTATGGCTCAGCCAGCATAGGCAAGTATTCCTCGTTTATGTACGACTGGCAGGACTACGACAGCAATGGCGACATTTGGTACTACGACGAGGGAGGCTGGTCGGTCAGTGTGGGGTACGGCGACACGACCGCGTGGGGCCTTGCCGTGTTCACCGCAACTGTCGGCACGAACGCCACGCGGGCGGAGTTCTGGACTACGGATGCAACGACCGACGTTGACGTCTACATCTACGATGGTTTCGACGGGAACGCACCCGCCAACCTGCTGAGACAGAGTCTGAATCACTCTTTCGACGAGGCTGGCTATCACTCGGTAGCGTTAGCCTCGCCTCTGCCGGTGACCGCTGGCGACGACGTCATCGTGGTGGTGAAGTTCACCAATGATAGTTCCAACTATCCTCTTCCGCGTGACCAGTATGGCCCGCCAGAGACGGGGCGCACGTACATTAGTCACTCCGGCGCGTTGTGGAGTGCATCGTCATACGACGTCGCCATCCGCCTGCGCACGAGCGCAGCCCCCGCTCCGAACGTTGGCGTCACCAAGCAGGTCATCGGCAGTGACTTCGCGCCCGGCGATCCCCTCACCTTCACCCTCACCATTGCCAACAGCGGCAACGAGGTGGCTGCGCGCGTGGTCGTCACCGACGACGTGCCATCCGAGGTATTAAACCCAACCTTTGCCAGCACACTCGCACTCACGCCGACCGGCGTTCTCTCCTACGTGTGGAACGTCGAGCCACTGGGGATAGGAGATAGCGGCGTGATTACTATCTACGGTTGGATTAGCCCTGGCCTGGAGAGCGACTTCTCGTTCGCCAACACGGCCACCATCTCGGACCCGGAGGACAACACGCCCGGCAATAACACCAGCAGCGTGACTGTAGGAGAGTGCAGGGTCTATCTGCCGCTGGTGGTCAGGGGTTATCCACCACCTTCTGGCTGGGTCACCATCCTCAGCGAGGACTTTGAGGATCCCTTCCCTGGTGCGTGGAATGTCGCCGATGACCAGCCCGGCTACGGAGAATACTATTGGGGCAAGCGGAACTGTCGGCCCTATCAAGGCGGCTACAGTGGCTGGGCAGTTGGAGGCGGAGCGAATGGGGCTTCCCTTGGCTGCGGTAACCACTACCCCGACAACGCCAAATCCTGGATGATCTATGGTCCGTTCAGCCTGGCCGGTGCTACGGCTGGAGACCTCAGTTTCAAGCTCTGGATAAACAGCGAGCAGAACTACGATGCGGTCTGCCGGTTTGCCTCGATAGACGGCTCTAACTTCTCCGGCACCTGCACGTCAGGGGACTCAGCGGGCTGGATTGATCGGGTTCTGGACCTGGAGGACGTTTATAGTCTGGGTAACCTGATGGGCCGGTCCCAGGTATGGGTCGCGCTGAGATTTGTCAGCGATGACTCCTTAAACTATGCCGAGGGAGGTTACGTGGACAACATTGTGTTGCGTAAGTATGTGTCAGCGAGTGGTGTGGCCCCTGCGATGGGTAACGCAGAGCCGGAGCCCTGTGCTGGACAAATTGTGGACATACCGGCGGTGGTGACTCTGGAGAAGCGATAGGCCATGTAGACAACCGGCGCTTAAAGCGATTTGAGGGGAAGCGGCGAGAAAGCCCGCTTCCCCTTGAACTGTCTATAGCGTCCTTTGCTTCCCTTCTCGTGTGATTGGGATATACTATGCCTGGCCCGCCCACCGGAGGCGGGGAGCACCAAAAGAGGAGGTCAAGAATGGAAGTCCAAATCCAGTACCGTCCGTCCTACGCGCTGGCTGTAGCACGGCTGGCACCCAACGAGGCCATCCAGGTCGAGGCTGGATCGATGGTCGGCATGTCGGCCGGGATGACGCTGGAGACGAAGGCCAGGGGCGGGATCCTCAAGAGCCTGGCCCGCTCAATGCTGGGCGGCGAGTCTTTCTTCGTCAACACCTATCAGGCGCCCAGTAACGGTGGCGAGATCATGCTCGCGCCAGCGCTGCCAGGTGATATTTTTGTGCGCCAGATGCAGGGTGGGACGCTCGTGGTTCAGTCCGGCGGTTACGTCGCCTCCAGCGAGGGGATTGAAGTCAGCACCAAGTGGGGCGGACCCAAGACTTTCTTCGCCCGCGAGGGGCTGATCCTGCTCAAGGTGAGCGGCACCGGCACGCTGCTTCTCTCCAGTTACGGAGCGATCCACGAGATGGAACTGGCGGCTGGCCAGACCTACACCGTGGATACCGGTCACCTGGTTGCCTTCAGCGATAGACTGGGCTTCCGGGTGCGCGCCGTTGGCGGCCTCAAGTCCACCCTCTTCAGCGGTGAGGGATTAGTAGTGGACCTCACTGGCCCAGGTGGATTCTTGATGCAGACCCGCAGTGAGGATGCTTTCCTCACGTGGCTGATCCCCAAACTGCCGAAGCCGAGTTCGAGCGGCGGGCACAGCATCAAGTTCGGGTAGCCGTCGTCGCCGCTAAATGCGTTCTCTACACCCAGGTCACTGGCGTCGTTCTGGCGCGGGTGGTCCTGGTCATAGCGGTGATTCATAACCGATTCTCCCCAACGCCTGGCACAGGGTGGGGGTGCAGTAGGCCGCAATTCCTATTGACACTCTCATCGCACGGCAGTAGAATGGTGGTGGAGGGGAAAACGGAGAGCAAATGATGGTGGACTTCGACTACAGCCTGCATACTTTCTACTCACCCAAGTTCCGGAGTGTAGTGGACGAGGCGATCGGGTTTTTCACTGAAACACCCGTGCATAAGTTGCCGCCGACCGGCAAGTTTATCGGGTCTGGAGTTTATGGGTTATACTACGTCGGTGATTACGAACTGTATGCCAGGATCGTCGGCTTGAACCGGGAAACCTGCGTTCAACCAATCTATGTGGGCAAGACTGTACCACCAGGGTGGCGAACGGGACGCGCCATAGACTCCGAAACACCGGGCTTATACCGAAGACTACGAGAGCATGCGAGGAACATACGACAGGCAGCCAACTTGCGGGTTGATGATTTCCGATGTCGGTTTGTGATTCTCGACGGCGCCGAAAGTGACCTGGTTGTACCCGTAGAGGCCGACCTGATTCGCAGATACAAGCCGCTCTGGAATACGGTCGTAGATGGCTTCGGGAATCACGACCCCGGTGCAGGTCGGTATAATCAGGCGCGGTCAGAGTGGGACGTCTTGCATCCCGGCAGGCCGTGGGCTGAGCGACTAACCGGAGAGCCACCGCGCCTGGAGGATGTGATCACGAAGGTTCAGCAATCCCTGGAAGGATCACCTTTTCCTTAACTCTACTATGGCTTCATACAACTGATGCGAATCCTGAGCCTTAGCCACACGAACGTCTGATTGGATGATGCTATTCCCAACGCGGGTTGCTCGTGGTACGTCAATCCTGACCAGTTCAAGGCCAACGGATTCAGCGATCTTGCCAAAGTATTGGTCGGTTGGTATCAGGATGCCTTGCAATATACTGTTTCCAATGACAACCAATGCCGTGCTACCCGGTTTGAGCGCGTAATTGATGCCCATTGCAAATCTGTAGCAATCGTTGAAGTATGAGGCAGCGTAGTTGGCCCATCCCCTACCGCCGTACACGCCTTTTTCAGGATTAAGGTTCCTAAGCGCCTGCAGCCGTTCTTCCAGGTCCGTATTTGGCAGAGAAAAGTCCAGGTTCAAGCGTTCTTGAGCGCGGACGGTCTGCCAATACTTACCAAAGTTCAAGTCTTCGAGGGGTTTTAGGTCTTGAGGGCACTCTGCATATCCTAACCAGTATAACTGTGGCCGCGTGTTTCGATTGTAGTGATAGTTGTTTAGATAAGGCGGTGATGTCACTACTAAATCAACCGATTCAGGAGCCAAGTAAGTTTGATATTCAAAGAAGGAATCATTGATGATCTGTACACTCGCCTGTCCGTCCGGCAAATTTGCTTGAAACCAGGCGACGTCTTCTGCCATTTCGGTCAACTTGCTCAGGAATGTTTGGCCTACTGGAAAATCCCGAATTTCTGCTTTCCCGGCGCTCACCCGCCTGCCTAGACTCGGCTCATAAGAATAATTTGAATAGCGCACCATCGTCGAAGCAAAGGCCAATCTGAATAAGTCTTGCAAGTCGGATTCTTCGATGGTGTCAATGAAATCTTGTAGGATCAAGACTTTGTGTAGCACCTTAGGACTGTAAAACTCGGCTCGCGTCTTGAATCCTTTGGGGAGTGTGCTTTCTGGAACATAACTGGATGAGACTTTCTCGTTATAGAATATCTGGAATCTCAAAACCTTATCGTATAATCTTTCGATGTCAATGCGATAAGCGTTTACCTTTGTGCGACAAGCCAGGGCAGCATACGGGTTGATCTCGAACCCAATCGCATTATGACCGAGCAGAATGGCTTCTACCAGGGTAGTACCCACACCAGAGAACGGGTCTAAAACAGTTCCTTTGCTGTCTAAGTATCTATTCAGAACGTCTCTGACGAAATCACTGGAGAATCCAGCGATCCACGGCACCCATCGGTGGATAGGTAGCGTTTTGTTGCTGGCAAATGCAGGGTCGTTGAAGCCTGTGCCGTTGTTGTTCGATACCGGGGAATGCTGCTCTGTCTCTATTCCAGGTAGCCTCAACTGTTTCACTTGCCTGCTCTGTAAGTCTGGTAAGAATGTCATTTTGGGTATTCCAAGATGTTGATTGCTGTCATTTCGAGCCAGCCGTCGGGCTGAGAATCTGCCCCAGACGATATTCGGGACGGAGCTCTCTTAAAATGGTGTCCATCTGTTGGCGCTCGCTCTCGTCACTCAACACATAGGCAAAATCATCAAAGCTGAGTATAATGGCTTGAGGAACACCGCGACGTTCGATGATATAGCGAGTGTGATTGTGAGTGACATCGTCCAAAACTTGACCGAAGTTGTTTTGAGCCTGGGTTGAACCGATGCTTTTGGTAATCATCGCATCCTCCTGACTAATATCCAAAATGGCTAATTTAGATACATTATACCGAACAAACGTTTCTTTGTCAAGCACATCTTGAATATCGTCGGTGGCAATTAGGAAGTAAGAGAGGGGGCTAATGGTCTATGGACATACCCAACCTGCGTTGGTGGGGATGGGGCACACTTGACCAGGACTATTCGTTGGAGGGCCGTCCGACCTTCTGGCCCGCGCTCCGGGAATGGCTCGAACTGCCCGACGAGGCGCTTGAGCACGAGACGCCCCCCGTCCACCTCGAGGAAATCACACTGCGGCCGCCATGCCTGGACGACCCGATGCTCTCATATCTGCGCAGACTGCTGGGCGAGGAAGCGGTGCGTACCGATAAACTGTCTCGCGTCGAGCACGCCTACGGCAAATCCTACCGCGACCTGGTGCGCATCCGCGCCGGTCATATCCCTAATCCCCCCGACACCATCGTCTACCCCGCCGACCAGGGACAGGTCGTCTCCCTGCTGGCCTGGGCGGCCGACCGCGACGTCGCTGTCGTCCCCTTCGGCGGCGGCAGTTCCGTCCTGGGTGGCGTCGAGCCGGAACCCGGCGACTGCCCCACCATCACCCTCGACCTGGCACGGCTGGATCGCGTACTTTCGGTGGATCCGGTCTCACGCACGGCCCGCATCCAGGCTGGCGCGACCGGCCCGGAAGTGGAAGCCCAACTGAACGCGCAGGGCTTCACGCTGGGTCACTTTCCCCAGTCCTTCGAGTTCTCCACCCTTGGCGGCTGGATGGCCACCCGCGCGGCCGGTCAGAACTCCATTGGCTATGGCAAGATCGAGCACCTAACCCAGGCTGTGCGAGTCGTCACGCCGGTCGGTATCATTGAGACGAGGGACACGCCCGCTACTGCTGCTGGCCCCAGCCTTTTGCGTGTGCTCATTGGCTCCGAGGGCACCTACGGCGTCATCACAGAGGCCACAATGCGCATCCATCCCCTGCCAGCGGTGCAGGATTATCGCGGCATCCTCTTCCACGACCTGGAGGACGGCGTCGCCGCTTTCCGCGATCTGATGCAGAGACAGTACCTGCGTCCGGCCATCATACGCCTATCCGACGCGCCCGAGACGGCTGCCTCCGCCGTGATGAGCCATGAGCATCACGGGCTGCGCCGGCTGGCCGACAGCCTGACAGATGGGTATTTGAAAACGCGGGGGTATGACCTCATTACGGGCAGCACCTTGATGCTGCTGGGCTTCGACGGGGACACCGAATGGGTTGCCGGGCAATGGGACCTGGCACTGGAGACATGCGGCGATCATCGAGGCCTCTCGTTGGGACGGGTGGTTGGGCGGTCGTGGATGCGCGACCGTTACGCTCAGCCCTACCTGCGTGATACACTTCTCGGTCACGGCGTCATGGTGGACACACTGGAGACGGCTACCACCTGGTCGAATCTGATGCATCTCTATGAGGCTATGGTCAGTGCACTGAAGGTATCCATCACTGCCACCGGCGGCGGCCCAGGCTACGTAATGACCCATATCTCTCACGCCTACGAACACGGCGCTTCGCTCTATTCAACCTTCCTGGGCTGCCAGGTGGATGACCCCGACCCGCTGGCGAGACAGGCTCAGTGGCGGGCGGTCAAGCAGGCCACCACTGAGGCCATCCTGGCCGCTGGCGGTACACTGACGCATCATCACGGCATAGGCCGCGACCACGCCCTGTGGCTTAAGGAAGAAGTCGGCCTGGTAGGTATGAGGGTGTTACGGACACTCAAACGGACCTTTGACCCGGCCGGCATTATGAATCCCGGCATCCTGTTGCTCTCGTAAAGGAGGAGGTGAGAATGGATGAAACTTCTCACGTGCGTTCCTTCTCTGCTGCTATCCGCCGGGAGAACGTAGAGCGTCTGGCCCAGGAGGAGTTCGATCTGCTGGTCGTGGGCGGTGGCATCACCGGCGTGGCGGTGGCTCGCGATGCAGCGATGCGTGGCTTCCACACCGCCCTGGTCGAGAAGGATGACTTCGGCAGCGGCACCAGCAGTCGCTCCACGCGGCTCATCCACGGCGGCATTCGTTACCTGGAATATGGCGAATTCAAGTTGGTGTTCGATGCCTGCAGTGAGCGGCGCGTGATGCGCAAGATTGCTCCCCGATTGGTGCGCCCGTTGCCTTTCCTCTACCCACTCTATCGGGGGCAGAAACCGGCTCCCTGGAAACTCCGCGTCGGGATGATGCTGTATGATGCATTGAGTCTCTTCCGCAACGTCCAACGCCACCGCTGGTTGCAACCAGTGGAAGTGCAACGACGCGAGCCGCTGGTAGCCGGGCGGGGTCTGCTCGGCGTGGCGCGCTACTATGATGCCCAGGTGAATGACGCTCGCCTGACGCTGATGACTGCCAGGGCTGCCCACCTCCACGGCGCGGTGATGGTCAACCACGCCCGCGCGGTCGGGCTGATGAAAGCCGGGGGGCGCATCGTCGGCGCTCACGTCGTGGATGAAGTGGGGGACTCAGTCGGGAGACCTTCGCCCAACCAGGAGATCGAAGTACGAGCCCGGATCGTCGTCAACGCCGCCGGCGTCTGGGTAGACAGCGTGCGCGAACTGGACGAACGTCACGCAAGGCTGATGGTCCGTCCGACCAAAGGGACTCATCTGCTCATCCCCCGCGCACGGCTGAGTAGCCAGCACGCTGTCATCTTTAATGTTCCCCGCGACGGCCGTCACATTTTCCTCATCCCCTGGGGCGACTTCGCCCTCATCGGTACTACCGACACCGACTACCAGGGCGACCTGGACAACCCGGCTGCTACGCTTGAGGACGTTGAATATCTGCTGGAGGCAGTACAGCGCACTTTTCCCGGCGCACAGATTAAACATGACGAGATCATCAGCACTTTTGCTGGCCTTCGCCCACTCATATTTGCCCCGGGCAGCCCGTCCGCGCTCTCCCGCGGGCATCAGATTGTGGAGAATAAATCTGGCCTCGTTACCATCGGTGGCGGCAAGTTGACCATACACCGGTTGATGGCCGAGCAACTGGCCGACTACGTCGAAAAAAGATTGGCGGAGGAGTTTGACATCCACGCTCGGTCCGAGTGTCGCACCAAGAGACCCCTGGAAGGCGCGCAGATTGAGCGCGCGCAGGTGAGCGGTGTGGACGAAGCGATGGGCAAGCATCTGATGGAGGCCTATGGCGGTGATGCCACGTGGGTGCTGGCCTATGTGGAGGAGAACCCCGACCTGGGGGAGCGCATCGTGCCGGAACTGCCCTATCTGATGGCGGAAGCCCTCTACGCCGTACAGCACGAGATGGCGCTGACGCTGTGCGACGTGCTCATCCGCCGCACCCACGTCATCTACGAGACGTGGGACGGGGGGCTGAAGCGGGCTCGCGATGTGGCCGAACTGATGGCCCCACGTCTGGGCTGGGACGAGGCGGAGATCGAGCGCCAGGTGGCTGATTACGCCGCGCAGGTGGCCCTCACCCGACAGTGGCGGTTGCGCTGAACCCGATTTCACAGTATAATCTTAACCTGGACAAGCCAGAACCAAAAAGGAGTGGGGAGTGGGGAGTAGGGAGTAGGAAGTAGGAAGTAGAGAGACATTGCGTATGGAAATTACCTGGTATGGGCAAACTTGCTTCCGGCTGAGCGAGCGCGGTCTGGCGACCGTCGTGACCGATCCCTATCCGCCTGACGTCGGCCTTGCTCTTCCACGTACCCGCGCCGACATCGTCACCGTAAGTTACGATGATCCTCAGTGCCGTTATACGGCTGGCGTGCGCGGACCATCCAAACTCCTCGATGGCCCCGGTGAGTACGAGATCGGCGGCGTGTTTGTCACCGGCATCGCTACCTTCGCCGATGGCAAGCGTGGAGCATTACGTGGCCTGAATACCGTTTTCGCCTTTGACTTCGGCGGCCTGAATGTGTGTCACCTGGGGAGACTGGGACACGTGCCCACTCAATCCCAGGTGGAGGGTCTGGGCACCGTGAATATCCTGCTGGTGCCCGTGGGAGACGGCGGGAGCCTGACTCCGGCTCGGGCTTCCGAGGCCATCAGCCTCTTTGAGCCAAGTCTAGTTATCCCGATGTACTATAAAGTGCGGGGACTGAAGGGCAGTCTGGGCACCCTGGGTCGCTTTCTGAAAGAGATGGGGCTGGAGAAGGTGAGTAGTCAGGAAGTGCTCCAGATCAGCCGAACCAGCCTGTCGGAAGAAACGCAGGTCGTCGTTCTGCAACCTAAGCAACGGAGTGGAGGATAAGGTGCGGAAGTTTCATCTGTTTGTCGTTGCACTGCTTGCGCTGATACTGGTCGCCTGCCAGGGCGGGGCTGCAGGCGTGGATGACTTGTTGGAGTCGGGACGTGCCCACCTGGAGGCGGGCGGGTACGCGGAGGCCATCGCCGACCTGGAAGCCGTCGTCGAGACGGACCCAGATAACAGCGAGACTCACTTCTTGTTGGGGCAGGCGTACAACCAGACCGACGACTTGATGAAGGCGGCCGATGAGTTTCGCACGGTGATCGCGCTCGACCCCGACAATGCCGCCGCGCACCACAACCTGGGTGTGACCTACTTCCAGTTGCAGGACCCTCGCTCCGCCGTCGCCGAGTTCCAGGCCGCCTTGGGGTTGGGCCCTGACGACCCCGACACGCACTACCAACTCGGCGCTACTTACCTCGTCCTTGCGCTTTCGGGGGCCGATCCTGCGGCTCTGCCAGATCCGCAATTGCTGGGGCAGGCGGTCGCCGAGTTTGAGGCTGCGCTGGGGTTGGAGGAGGACATGCCTGAGGCGCTCATTGGCCTGGGGAACGTCCACATTCAGCAGGGGGACTACGCGGCCGCCATCGAGGCATTGCAACGGGCTATTGGGCAGGCACCGGACTCGCCGGAGGCATACTATGCGTTAGGAGAGGCATACGCCCGGAGCGGTGATACGGTAGGCGCCTGCGAGGCATACAGTCATTTCCTGGCTCTGGATCCGCCGTCGAGTTGGCGCATCCAGGGCGAGCAGGCGATGGCTAGCCTGGGGTGCCCGTGAACGGGCGGTCAGGATCGGAGATAAACCGATGTTCAAACTCCTGATGTCCTGGAACATCCGGCCTGGTTACGAGGACGAGTATTTCGAGTTTGTCGTGCGGGAGTTCGGGCCGGGACTGGCCAAACTGGGGGTGCGGCCCACCGACGCCTGGTATACTGCCTACGGTGACCGTCCGCAGATCCTCACAGGTGGCGTTGCAGAGGAGCTGGAGAGCCTGCAGCATGTCCTCGTATCGGATGAGTGGCGCAGGTTGAAAAAGAAACTGCTCACCTACGTGACCGACTATAGCCAGAAGATCATCCGTGCCAGCGGGGGCTTCCAGTTGTAGTGGGCCTGGCGAGGAAAAGTGCCCCTACACATAAATGCGGGCGTGGCTTCTGCAGTCACGCCCGCCTGTCTAAAGAGGGTTATTCGCTTTTTGCACTACTCTCGTCAGTGGCTTCGCTCTCCCCGGCCGTTTTCGACGACTTCTTGGTGCTCCCCGTCCCCGAGGTGGAAGACTTGGCCCGGTTGTCGGTGACGTAGAAACCCGAGCCTTTGAAGATGATCCCGACGGGTTGAATCAGGCGATGCACCTCGCCCCCGCATTCGGGGCAGACTTTCACTGGCTCGTCGTCTATATGCTGCCGGCGTTCAAATCGCACACCACAAGCCTGACACTGATACTCGTACAGCGGCACGTCTCACTAACCTCCCATAGGATTCTGCCAAAGTATATTATACCGCGAATAGGTCGCTTATGCAAGCAGTGAACACACAATCTAGCATCCCGTATCCAGTTTATGGCGATGTTGACTCCCCTTTGGCCTTCGCCCTTGCGACGAACCGCCCCTCGTCCACGACGAATCGCTCGTGGGTAGACTCCCCGATCTGCTCTACCTCGTCCCACGCCTCGACGCGGAACACCAACCGGCGGCCCTCCACCTCCAGCAGTTCAGCGTGGGCGCGGATGTGCATCCCCACCGGTGTGGGGGCCAGGTGGCGAACGTCAATCCGCCCACCCACGGAGGTCTGGCCCGGCGGGAGGTGACCTACCAGTGCCTGCACTGCCGCGCCCTCCATCAGCCCCACCAGCGCGGGAGTGCCGAGGACGGGCACCAGCCCGCTGCCCCAGCGGTCGGCCGTATCCGCCTCGGTCACGACTGTCTCAATTTCGCCTGTCAATCCGGGCGCAAGTTCGTCCATCGGTCACCTCGCCATAAGATATGGGATGATGAATCTAAACAAACAGTACACGTCCAGCATCGCCAGCCCGGCGAAGAAGGCGCCAATCGCCCAGGGACGTATTCGCTGTGGCAGGATGCCCGCCAGCGTGTCCAGCCCCAGCGCAGCCGCCGCCCCGATGGGGATGAGGGCCGGGAAGAGGTAGCGGCCCTGATGCTGGACGAAGGTCAGGTTGTACCCCAGGAATTCAAGTAGCGTGAGAAAAGATGAGGCGAGGAGTAAGATCAGGCTAGCGCGTTGGACCCCGGTCAATCTGGGGCGACGCCGGTCGAACAGCCACCACAGGAAGCCGGCGACTAGAAGGGCGGAGAACAAGGCCAGAGCCTGGTAGATGCGGGCTGGGAGCACCACTTTCATCCAACCGAACTGTCCCCAGAAACTCTGGAAGGTCGTGCGGGCCATGCGGCTCAGGAGCCCGCTCCAACCGTAGAGCGTCAGCCACTCGGAGGAGCGCGGTTGCCCCTCGACGACTGCATTGTGTCGCACCAACCCCAGTGGGTCATGCCAGCCGTAGGTGAGCCCGTTGCGGATAAACCAGGGCGCAGAGAGCAGCAGCGCTGGGACGAGCATCCAGGCCAGTTGTCCCACCGCCCATCCCCACGTCCGGCGCTCCTGCCGCCAGCGGATCAGCACTGCGACCACGGCCACCCCCACGGTGAAGTAGGTCGTGGTCTTGGTCAGCAACGCCACCGCCAGCAGCAGCCCGACCGGCCATGGGCGGTCGTGGCCCCCGCCGACGTAGGCCACCAGCGCCCACAGCGTGCCCCCCACCACCAGTTCTGCCAGTGCGTCGTTGTTCACTCCGGCGGTCATAGCCACGTGCTGGGGGATGAAGGCGATGAAGGTAGCAACCATCAATGCCAACTCGGGCCGCGTCGGGAAGATCACCTGCACCGTCCCGAAAGCGACCAGCAGCAGCAGCGCGCCCAGCGCCACCGAGATCAGCCGCAGCGGCAACACCGCGCCGCCAAAGAGCAGGTAGACCGGAGCCGCCAGCAGGTAGTAGAGTGGTGGCTGGTGATCCTCGTACTCCAGCGGTTCTACTGGGAGTTCCGGCGGGAAGTCTTGGCCGGTGAGTTGGTTCAACAATCCCTGGTCGTAGTCGCCTGGTTCCAGGACCGGGAAGCCCCGGCCCTCGGCCAGTGCGCGGACGTAGTTGTAGTGGGCAGGCTCGTCGGGGACCTGCCAGGTGGGGGTGAAGCCTGCATAGAGTACACCAATCGCGACGTAAACGGCGACGATGGCGACCAAGAAGATATGGGGGAAGGGCCTCGAGTTCATGGGGGCTATTGTACCCGCGTAGGGGCCGGTTGGCAAGCATCGTCAATGGTTGCTTGTCGGCTATGGTCTTGCGGTGCATGCCATCTCGCTGGCTACGTTGTCGGTGTTGGTGCATTATCTGGCCCCCTGAATTTTAATTTGCACAGAGGAGCATTCTGATGTACAGTGAAACCCTTGGCAAGTGCGGCACGAGTACCCCTTGCTGGTTGTATGCAAGCCTGACTATGGCCTCAGTACGGTGTACAGCGGGTGCGTGGGGATGATGACGTGCTCCTGCTCCAGCCTGATCAAGGGATACAAGGAGAGAATGTGATGAAAACCAAACAAACGATTGTTATTGGTCTGGGCGGCCTGGCGCTGGCCGCCGCTGGAGGGCTGATGGCCCGCTTCCACCTGGGCCGCCGTCGCGCCGACGAAGCGTGGGCCAGTGCCCGTTACCCCAAACTCAAAGATGTGGGCGCGGTGAAACGGCTCGCTATCCTGCCCCTCATTGACTGGTACACCGCCCGCGAGGGTCTGGTGGGCGAGCCGGGCGTCTCCTATCTCATCCGCACCGACGACACCAACATCCTCTTCGATGTGGGCTTCAACCAGCGTGAGGAGCATCCTTCCCCCTTGCTGCGCATTATGGCGGCTCTGGGTGTGGATGTGGCCGGGATTGACGTGCTGGTTATCTCCCACGCGCACGAGGATCACGTGGGAGGTGTGTCACACATGGTGCAGCGTACCTTTGCCCTTTCAGGTCAGCCGGTTGACCTGAAAGGAATCCCCGCCTACGTGCCAGTACCGCTATCCAACCCCACAGTGCAGGTCACGGTCGTGGGCGGCCCACGGGTAATCGCCCCCGGTGTCGCCAGCATGGGGACCATTCCCCGGCAACTGTTCTTCCTTGGTTGGACACCGGAGCAGTCGCTTGCGGTCAGCGTGGAGGGGAAAGGGATCGTGATCATCGTTGGCTGCGGACACTCCACCCTCCAGCGTATCGTTGACCGGGCCGAGATGCTGTTCGACGAGCCCATCTACGGCGTCGTCGGCGGGTTGCACTACCCGGTGACCGCCTCGCGGGATGTGAAGTTCGGGCTGCCGCTGCAGCGCATCCTGGGCACGGGCAAATGGCCCTGGGACCCGATTAACCGGCAGGACGTGGAGACTGCTATCGCATACCTGCAGCGCCGCAATCCGCAACTGGTCGCCCTCTCACCCCACGACAGTTGCGACTGGAGCATCGGGGTCTTTCGACGGGCGTTCGGCGCGGCGTACCAGGATGTGCAGGTTGGGAAGGAAATCATTGTAGGATAGAGCCAGCGAGAGGAGGCATAAGACGACTCAGATGCAGGGAGGATACTTCTCCAAACGGATCTACACCCCGCGCCCCCTGCTCCGGGATTTCCAGAATATCCTGGCCCACTTCCACGAGTTCAGATTGGCTGTGCGCAGCCAGCGCATCAGCAAGGCTTTCGGCGAAAAGATCATGCTCGCTGTCCCCGCTGTCAATGGCTGTCGCTACTGCAGTTATGGCCACGCCAGAGCAGCTCTGGCCAGTGGGGTGAGCCAAGAAGAGGTGAATCTCCTGCTAGGCGGCGAGATCGGTCACGTCTCACCGGACGAAGCCCCCGCGCTATTTTTTGCCCAGCATTACGCCGAAAGCGGCGACCACCCTGACCCAGAGATGGTACAGAAACTGGTGGAGACCTACGGTCAGGAGAAAGCGCGGGATATTCTCGCACACATCCGCATGATCACCTTTGGCAACCTGTCCGGCAACACCTTCGATGCCCTGCTCAGCCGCCTGCGTGGGCGTCCGGCCGAGGGCAGCAGCCTGGGGAGCGAACTGGCGACGCTGGCTTTGTTGGTGCTGGGGACCCCTCTCCTGGCGCTGGGGATCGTCGCCAAGAGAATCACCCACAGGGGGGAAGAACGTGAATATAGAGTCACAGAAGAGAATGCGATAAAGATCCTGGTTTATGGCGCTGGCGTACTGGGGAGCGTCTACGCGGCGGAACTTAAAGAGGGTGGGCACGACGTCTCGATTCTGGCACGGGGACAGCGTTTGGCCGACATCCACGAGCACGGCATCGTGCTGGAGGAGTTGGAGACCGGATTTCGCACCACGACCCACGTGAACGTCGTGGATCGCCTGGGGCCGGATGACGCCTACGACCTGGTTCTGGTGCTGATGCGCGCGAATCAGGTTCAGGCCGTGTTGCCGGCACTGGCTGCTAGCCGGCGCACACCCAACGTGCTGTTCGTGGGCAACAACGCCGCTGGCCCTGGCAAGATGGTCGAAGCGCTGGGCCGCGAGCGTGTCCTGATGGGCTTTGGGGGCACCGGGGGCGTGCGCGAAGGACACGTCATTCGCTACTTTGCCAGGTCAGACTATGGGAATGCACCGCTTCTTATCGGAGAATTGGACGGACAAATTACGCCACGGTTGCAGAGAATCGCCGAGGGGTTCGGAGGAGCCGGTACCCAGGTGGGCTTCAGCCCCAATATAGAGGCATATCTCAGGACTCACGTTGCGCTGATCAGCCCTATCGCCAATGCCATCTATATGGCTGGAGGCGACAACTACCGGCTGGCGCGCACGCGCGACGGGGTGGTGTTGATGATTCGCGCGGTTCGTGAGGGCTTCAGGGTCTTGCGGGCGCTCGGTGTGCCTATCACGCCGTCCAAACTCAAGGTTTTCGACTGGATACCCGAGCCGGTTCTCGTCGCTTTGATGCGGCGCGTGTTCAACACAGAGATGGCCGAAATCGGGATGGCGGGGCACGCCAACGCTGCCCGCGATGAGATGAAGCACCTCGCCGACGAATTCAAGGCCTTGGCCCGTGCCACCTCCGTCCCGACGCCAGCGCTGGACCGGTTGTACGCGTACATTGACCCGGCGGTTCCACCTGTCTCGGAAGGCAATGCCCAGATACCGATGGACTGGCGCGGTGTGTGGGTTGGGCTGGGCGTGCTGGCAGGGCTGGTCCTCGTCTGGAAACTGCTGAGAGACAAGCGACGCTGACACATCGCGCCTACGAGGGCGTAGACGACAACGAGGAGTGGGAAAATGTGGATGTTTCTCCGTCGGCAATCGCGTGCGTGCGCCAACGCGCTGCTGAGGAGGGTGCAACCAACGCACGCTTCAGAGTAGGGGATGCCGTTGCCTTAACCGCCGTTGCCGACGCTGAGTTCGAGATGAAGTTTGTCCACGGCGATGACATCATCTATCGGCGACGGGGCGGGATGTTCCTGCCCCGGGTCCGCTGCAAGGGGGGGCGGTTGAAATGCCGGGTGGCTTCTGGAGGCGTGGGGGTTTACGGAGAAGGGGCAAAGAGCAGCAGGAGAAAAGCAATGCGGAGAAACACAAAAGGCGACGATGAATATCGCCTGTACACAACCGAGGCCTTTGGCCAGTGGGCCAGATTCTACGACCCTTTTCTCTCCCTTTTCAGGCTCAAGGGAGTGCGCAAGGAGACGGTGGAGATGAGCGGAGTGCGACGGAAAGACAAGGTGCTGGATGTCTGCACGGGCACAGGCGACGTGGCCCTCGAGTTCGCCAGGCGGTGCGATGACGTGACAGGCATTGACCTGTCTGCAGAGATGCTGACTGTCGCCCGGAGAAAGGACAAGGAGAGCAGTATCCGCTTCTTGCAGATGGACGCGACAAAACTGGACTTTGCAGACAACGAGTTCGACGTCAGTTCCATCTCCCTCGCGCTGCACGATATGCCGCCCGGAGTCGGGGAGGAGGTCTTGCAAGAGATGGGGAGGGTGACGAAGGGGAAAATCGTCATCGTTGACTACAACCCACCGCGAACCCCCATCTTACGGGCCTTCTACATCGCCATCGTCTCGCTCTGGGAGTCGAAATACTTTCCCGATTTCGCCAGGGGCGATTTCGAGGGCCTGCTCGCTCGCTGCGGGTTGCAGGTGGAACGGGGGAAGCCGGCCTATTTCGGGTTTTTGTGGATACGCATCTGCTGTCCGCAAGAGTGAAGGGGATTGACAAATGCCCAGATTGATCAAGGGTGGGAAGTGGGTCTACGGTTGGGTCGTCATTGGGCCTGAAAGGGAGGTGACTATCCCGCCAGAGGCACGGCGTGAGTATGGCTTCCGGGCGGGGGGTGAGGTGCTCTTCCTGCGGGGCAGCCGCCGCTCCGGCGGGTTCAACGTCGGCACCACGGGGCAGATGACCATACCCCTGGAGGAGTGTGCGCTGAGTCGGGGTCGGATCGGCGAGGACGGGCAGGTCATGCTGCCGCCGGAGGCCGGCGTCCGGCCCGGCGACCGGCTGTTGGCTGTGCGGGGCAGCCGCCGCGCGCTGGGCTTTGTCGCCCAGGGGTCGATCTACGAGGCGACGCTGGAACATCCCGAACTGGAGGGCTTTTAGAAGCGATGGCCTACGATCGGGAGGTCCCGACTGCCGCTTATGAGGACTTCACGGCGGGTCCCGGCCCCTGCTGGCACCGCTATGTCGTGGGCAACGGCGCGCTAGAGCCTACCGGCTCCACCATCCGCTTCGTTGTCGCCGACGCCACCTCCCGCAGGTACTCCGACGCCCAGATAGATGACTACCAGAGGATGCCCCGCCGTCGTTTCCCCTGGCGGCCCCCGCTGTGGTTGGCCGTGCGGGCTCGTTTCTCCCACCCGGTGGGGAAATTGCGCGGTACGGCTGGCTTCGGCTTCTGGAACGACCCCTTCCTGATGACCGGGGGGCGGATGCCGACCCTCCCCCGCGCCTTATGGTTTTTCTACGCTTCGCCCCCCTCGAACATGAAACTGGACCTGCGCACGCCGGGCCACGGCTGGAAGGCGGCCACGATAGATGCCCTGCGCCCCGCTGCACTCCTGCTGGCCCACATCGCGCCGCTGGCAGTGCTGCCGATGAACCTCCGTTCCCCCTACCGCGCCCTGTGGCCCCCCATCCAGCGGGCACTGAACGTGCGGGAGGCCACCGTCGAGGCGAAGATGACTGAGTGGCATACCTACGTCATCGAATGGGGGACGGAGCGGGTGTGTTTCAGCGTGGACGAGGAACCGGTGTTGGAGGATGCCCCCTCGCCCCAGGGGCCGCTGGGCTTCGTGATGTGGCTGGATAACCAGTATATGGTGGTGACACCGTGGGGGCGGCTGGGCTGGGGGCTGCTGGACGTGCCGGGCCGCCAGTGGATGGAGGTGGATCGGCTGGCGATTGAGCCTGGTTAAGCAATGCTCTCAGTGTCGGGTAGACGTTACGCCCGGCTTGCACATAGGTGGCAGGGTTCCCAAGGGCTATTCAGTCTCCCAGCATGGAAGACCGAATGGGCCGCTTTTTTTAAGATTCTGGCTCTTGACAAACTGAGTGAATCGCGGTAGAATATTGCGTAGTTATGATACTAACGCCTAAGGGGGCAAGGGAAGATGAACGGCGATCCTATTGATAAACTGGTGAAACTCGGCTTCTCGGAGTACGAGGCCAAGTCCTATGTAGCACTGCTCAGGAAAAGCCCCGTCACGGGTTACGAACTCGCCAAGACCTCCGGTGTCCCCCGCTCTATGATCTACGAGGTGCTGGGCAAACTCACCGCCCGTGGCGCTGCGATGACGCTGCGTAAAGGCGATTCCACCCAGTATGCGCCGGTTCCGGCGGAAGAGTTCCTCGACCAACTCCACCGCGAGCACGAAGAACTCACCACTTCCCTCAAGGACGACCTGATCACCCTCGCCTCGGCCTCCGACCTCGAATACGTCTGGAACATCGAGGGCCACGAGAACATCATGGCCAAGGCGAGGGAGATGATCGGTCAGGCGAGGACTCGCATCTATCTGGCGCTCTTGCCGGTCACGTTCCCGGATTTGCAGCCTGCGTTGGAGGAGGTCATCGAGCGAGGGGTACGGGTAGTGCTCTATACCACGAGCGAGTTCGACCTGCCGGGTGGTCGCGTGGTCGTCGCCCACGTGTCCGAGGAGACCCTCGGCCAGGCAAGAGGGCTGGGGTTGGTCCTGGTCATTGACGGGGAGGAGGTGCTGATCGGCGAGTGGTTGACCGCGAACCAGGCCCGCGCTTCCTGGACCAGCAGCCCCCTCCTCGTCTTCATCGCCGAACATCACCTGCGGACAGACCTGTACCTCCCCCAAATCCTGGCTCTTTTGGGGGACCGGGCGCTGGACCTCATTCAGGAGGAGGATCGCGAGTTGTTCGCCCGTGCACTGGAAAGTCGCATAGAGGGTTGATATCGTTTGCTATGTGAGGTGTGCCAATGTCAAATACAGCGCCTTCGCCACCTAGTCAGAAACCGTCCCTTGAACGTTCGGGGATAAGGCGCAGCGTGCAGGTTGTTGTGTCTGTTTTCATCATCAGCGCGCTGTTGTTTCTCTCCGCCGGTCGGTTGGACTGGCTGTGGGGGTGGCTTTTCCTCGCCAGCTGGCTCCTCCTCTTGCTGCTGTCGGCGTTCGTGATGCACAA
Source organism: Anaerolineae bacterium (assembly GCA_034430655.1). Classification (GTDB taxonomy): domain Bacteria; phylum Chloroflexota; class Anaerolineae; order B4-G1; family B4-G1; genus JAUWNP01. The sequence continues at coordinate 3,703 of DAOUEC010000169.1, read as the reverse complement.
GTCCCCCGGCTTGATCAACGAACGCGGCAGGCGGGCAGAGAATATCAAGGGCTGGGACAAGGTCTTGATGGGAATCTACTCGCTCGTGCTCTTTACCGCGCCGGTGGTCGCCGGGCTGGACGCCGTGCGCTTCGAGTGGTCTGCGATGTCGCCTGCCTTGCACGTGATTGGGGGCGTGCTCTTTATTCCGGCGATGATCATGCCCCTGTGGGCCATGTCCGCTAACGCTTACCTCTCGACGATGGTGTGCATCCAGGACGACCGGGGCCACCGGATCGTCACAACCGGCCCATACCGGTACGTGCGCCACCCCATGTACGTGGGAACGATCTTTTTTGGGTTATCTATCCCGTTGTTCCTCGGCTCGTGGTGGACGTTCATTCCCTGCGGCCTGATCGTCGTCCTATTCATCGTCCGCACCGCGCTGGAAGACCGAATGCTGCGCGAGGAACTGCCCGGCTACGCCGAGTACGCCCAGCGGGTGCGCTACCGGCTGCTGCCGGGCATCTGGTAAGCTGGAGTGGGTGAGGTGTTCAAAGAGACAATGCCATCTGGCTGCTCTTGACGGCGTTGGTCGTCACTCTCGCAATGCGGGCTGTCAGGTCAAGTAACAGTTGATGAAGGAGCCGAGCGTCTGGGAAGAGCGAGATGAGAGTTTTCTACCTGGTACGTCACGCACACGCTGACTGGACCCCAGACGAGAATCGGCCACTTTCGGTCAGAGGGCACATGGATGCTGACCGTGTGGCGGATATGTTGCACCAGTTCCCGATTACGGGGATTTACGCAAGCCCTTTCCGCCGCGCACGCCAAACGGTAACACCGCTCGCCACCCGACTAGATTTGCCCATCCACACGGCGCCTGATCTCCGCGAGCGACAACTCGGCGATGGCCTAATTGAAGACTTTTTCAAAGCGGTAGAGGCAACGTGGTGTGACCCATCGTTTGCCCATCCAGGCGGCGAATCAAATGCTACCGCACAACAGCGGGGAGTCGCCGTCGTGCGCGGACTGCGGGAACAATATGCAACCGGGCACATCGTACTCTTAACGCACGGAAACCTGTTGGCATTGTTGTTGCAGCATTTTGACCCATCAATCGATTTTACATTCTGGAAGTTGCTGACGATGCCAGATATCTATCAACTCGGTGTAAGCGCGGATGGTAAGGTAGCTATTCAGAGGTTGTGGCAAGGGGTTGCATGACACAGATTTTGGGTTGAGGTGAAAGATGAAGAGTAAAAAACAGTTGCCACAAGAGATTCCAGAACTTTCCTACTTTGAATTGCAAGCCTATATCGGCACCACCAAACACATGGGGGGATTCGAGACCACAAAGGCGCTCATCGAATTGTGTCACATCGGCCAGGACACTTATGTTTTGGAGGTCGGTTGCGGCGTCGGCGCGACGGCCTGCTACCTGGCCAAAACGTATGGCTGCCGCGTGGTCGGCGTAGACCTCCGGGAAAGCATGATTGCCAGGTCAAATGAACGGGCACAAAGAGAGAGCGTAGAGGCTCTTGTTGAATTCAGGGTTGCCGATGCGCAAGACCTCCCGTTTGACGATGCGCATTTCGACGTCGTCATCGGCGAATCGGTGCTCACCTTCATCAAAGACAAACAGCGCGTGCTCAACGAATGTGCGCGCGTGACCAGGCCGGGCGGCTGCGTGGGGCTGAACGAGGAACTCTGGCTCGAGACACCACCCGCCCAGTTGGTCGAAGGTGTAAGACACATTTGGGACATCAAGCCGGACATTCCAACGCTGGAGGGCTGGATGGGATTTTTGGAGAACGCCGGCCTGCGTGACATCGTCGTGCAGACCTACAAATTCAGTACGCGTCGCGAGTCCACTCAAGTTCAGCGGTATCGTTTCCAGGATATGTGGAGAATGTTCTATAGAACACTATTCCTGTACATCAAAAATCCGGCTTTCAGAAAGTATATGGCAAAAAGGCAGCGTCTCCCCAAGGACATTTTCAGGTACCTGGGGTACGCGGTATTCGTTGGAAGGAGATAGAAATGAGCACCAACACGTCCGTCAAACAGAAAATGACACCAGGAGACAAAAAATGAACGCAAACGCATCTGTCGAGCAACCGAGTCATCAATCTGAGACAACCCGCAACGTTGTGAGATATCTGGTAAGAGAAGCGATGGGCCTGCTGATGCTGGCAGCGATGCTGTTCCTCTCCGCGGGCCGGCTGGACTGGGTGATGGGGTGGGCTCTGGTCGGCATAATGCTGGCTTGGAGTACCGCCACCGCGCTGGTCGTGATCGCCCGAAACCCGGAGTTACTCGCAGAACGCACCGGACCCAAGAAGGGCGCCAAAACCTGGGATACCGTGATCCTCAGCATCATCGGTCTGGTCACGATAGCCAGATGCATCGTGGCCGGCCTGGATGAGCGTTTCGGGTGGACGACAGGGATTTCGCTCCCGCTCCAGATCGCCATGCTGGTGGTTGCCGTGCTGGGCTATGCCTTGGTCGTCTGGGCCACCGCCGCGAACCCGTTCTTTTCACAGGTCGTCCGCATCCAGAAAGAGCGGGGCCATACTGTCGCCACCGGCGGGCCCTACCGATTTGTGCGCCATCCAGGTTACGTCGGGACCATCCTGTTCGAGCTTGCCGCGCCGGTCATGCTTGGCTCGTGGTGGGCGCTGATCCCCGGCGGCCTATCGGCGCTGCTCTCCGTTGTGCGGACTGTACTGGAAGATAAGGCGCTGCTGGACGAGCTGGACGGTTACCGGGAGTATGCTGAACGCACGCGCTATCGCCTGCTGCCAGGCGTTTGGTAGCCGCCAGCACGCGAAGCAACTGACCATTATCCAGGGAGGACAAAATGAATGCCAACACATCTGCCAATCAACCAGATGGTAAATCCGACCTGGCAAGCAGGATTCGGAAACGGATGCTCCAAGTCGTCGTCCAATTCCTGCTTCTGGCCGCGATCTTGTTCATCTCGTCGGGCCGCCTCGATTGGGTGTGGGCGTGGGCCTATCTCGGCGTGGGTGTGACCATTTTGGCAATCAACGTGCTTGTCATGCCCCCGGAGTTGATAGCAGAACGCGGCCGGACTGATAAAAAGGACGTCAAAGCCTGGGACAGGATGCTTACCACTCTCAACATCTTCCCCACGCTGGGCGTGCCGATCATAGCCGGGTTGGATGAGCGCTTCGGCTTGTCGCCACCGCTGGCTGTGGCGATCCAGGTCGTCGCGTTGATTCTCTTTGCGCTGGCGCAAGGCCTGTTTACCTGGGCGATGGTGTCGAACAAGTTCTTCTCAACTTCTGTTCGCATCCAGATGGATCGGAATCATACCGTTGCCAGCGGCGGGCCTTACCGGGTCGTGCGCCATCCGGGTTACGTCGGGTATATCGTGTCCGCGTTCGCAACGTCCCTGGCTCTCGGCTCGCCGTGGGCGCTCATTCCGGCGGGGCTGACGATGTGCATCTTGATCATCCGCACGGCGCTGGAGGATAGAACATTGCAGGACGAACTCGCAGGCTACGAAGAGTACGCCGGGCGGGTGCGCTACCGCCTGCTGCCGGGCATCTGGTAGCCGCCAGTGCAAGAAACAGTTGAGCATCACCGAGAATGGAGGATTGAGAAAATGGAGAATAAACAAACTTTCTTCGATTTTGCAGCTGAGGTGGGCCTCACGAAACATCTGGGAGGCGTCGGGGCCACAGAAGAGCTCATT
>DAOUEC010000168.1:0-2078 GCA_034430655.1 Anaerolineae bacterium | reverse complement strand
GCTCCTTGCCCACCGAAGAATGTCCTCTTGTATCTCTTCCCGGTATTGTTGATAGGCATCCAATACTTGCTGGCAGACCTCATCGTCTTCGGGGACGTGGACTGCCCCAGTGTTGCCAGCCTCTTGCCAGGCCTGGACGAATTCGGCCTTGACCATGCTCCCGACAAATCTGAGGTCGTCTCCAATCATGATGTAGCCGGTGCCTAACGAACCCGCCCCGGTGAAAAGTTCGCGCCCCACCTGTATTTCGCCTTCAGGCAAGCGGAACTTCTTGGTCGGCATACTGGGCAGCACAAAGTCGTCGGGGAAGCGGCGAAAGGCCGATTTGTCCATTTCACGCCAGATTTCCCTCGCCAGGGTGCGGGCACTGGATGTGCGCTTGGTGCGGGCGGCTTTGATGCGATTTCGCATGGCGATTTCTTCCAACTCCCGCTTGCGCTTATACAGCCGCTTCAATTCATCGTATACCCACTCGCGCCATCGCTGCCGTTCGGTTGGATCACTCACGCCGAGCGCTTCAAAGACAGCGTCGTCTAACTCCACCCTGTCGGCTTGCTCCAACTCGTCGCCCATTGGGTAAATGGACCGCGCCGGACGTTGACTAATGGCATCGAAGGCTTTCACAAGCCGCTCTTGCAAACCCTTTTTCAGGCCCCTTGCTTCCACAACAGGAATTATCTTGGCGATGAACACATCAGTGTCTAGGTAACCTTCACGGCCTACGCTACGGGCATAGAAATCCTTAAAGAACCAGGTCAAAGTTGAGTTGAGGAGCGCTGCCAGAACTCTTGGATTGATGTCATGCTTGGGATAAACATTGAAAAACCGTTTGTTGCAAATGTATCCCTTTGGGTTCAGCGGTACGATGTGACGATACTGATGGGCCTGTGGCCAGAGAACAGCACCAGGTTCTGGCGGGCGCAGATCACACCATTGGCGAGGATTGTCTGGATTATCGCTCACTCGACCGGCGCACGTTGGACGCTCATGGAAACCTTCTCGTTCTCCATAATGGATGTACTTCAATACGTGCGTGCCGTCCAAGGCTTCAGGCACTTCTGAAACAACCAAGATCTTCTTGTTCAATGCTGCTGGATTGATGATTAGACCACTGACTTCCATCACGCTGAATACCAACGGCTTCAAGTATTGTGCCTCGATCAGGTGTGCCGAGCCGTCACCGGCTTTCACCACGCGCACACTCCCCGTTTGGCTCCGGGCTAAGCCATAGACCTCGGCCAGGGTCTCGTTGTCCAGGCCATCGGTGATGTCCTGTACGTAGAAGAACTTGTCCGCGCCAGACGTGATGCCACGGCGTACTCGCGCCACATCGCGCAGCGGCACCAGCCTGTCGCCGAAGGCGTCCAGCAGTTCAAAGAACAGGTCGGGAGCGCGCAGGTAGATGCTCCACTTGGTGCCCGCGTAGTGTCCCTCTTGCTCCCGCAGCGTGGCCCAGTCGCCGTCCCAATCCGCGGGAAGCGCGGTGCTTTCATCTTTGAACTCCCAACCCTGCAGCGTCAGTTGTCCCTGGTTAACCACGCGCACCCGCCAGCGGTCGTCTTTGGCGTTCTCTGTCAAGCCCTCGATTTCGGCGACCAAGGCATCTACGGCCTGTTGGCGCACGGCCTCGTTTTCAGTTTGGGGCAAGAGTTGGCTCAATGGTTGGCGCAGCAAGACAAACTTGATATCGTTGTCGGCCCGGGTCTGGGGGTCGTCAGTGCGCCGCAAAATAGTCGCCGCAGTGTTCACCCGTGCCTCGGTGAACCACGGTTCGACGTCGCTCTCCAGCACGGCGAGCACCTGGAATCGCTCCAGGATGAATTCTTGTAACTTGAAGCCATACTCGTTATCAAGCCAACCACTTCCGGTCAATAGGCCGATGTAGCCCCCCTCGGGCAGAAAGTGGGCCCCGTCGGGCCAGAAGTAAATGTATAGATCAGACCGGGCCGAAGGTTTTGGAGCGCCCTTACCCCATTCTTCGTAGAACAGCTCTTTGAGGAACTCTTTGTAGGGCTTGTTGGGAGCCCCCTTTACTCGGAGGATGTGATCTATGTCCTCCTGGCGGACGTAAGGCGGAT
>DAOUEC010000167.1:0-23689 GCA_034430655.1 Anaerolineae bacterium | reverse complement strand
GGCCGGCCCGACACCCTCAATGATGCCGTCGCGAACAGCAACCGCGCCGGAGGTGAAGAGATCAAAATCACTGTTCATCGTGGCGACGCTGCCACCGGTCAAGATCACGTCAACATCGGTCATAACGCACGTTCCTCCTATGGTGGGCCTGAATTGGCTCATTATACCCCAGTTGCATCTCAGTGCAAATTTCCCAATCGCACCGGCTTTTTATCTCTCAGATTTGTGCTATAATGAAGCATCTAACAATACCAGAAATCGAGGTGACCCGTGCATGCAACAGACGTAATTGCCAGAAAGCGCAACGGCGCTGAACTTTCACAGGAGGAGATCGAGTTCTTCATCCAGGAATACACTCGGGGAGAGATTCCCGATTACCAGGCCGCCGCCTGGCTGATGGCCGTGTACCTGCGCGGTATGACCGACCGCGAAACCCACGATCTGACGCTGGCGATGGCTCACTCGGGTGACGTACTCGACCTGAAAGACGTCGCTCCCCTCGTGGTGGACAAGCACTCCACAGGCGGCGTGGGCGACAAAGTCAGCTTGGTCGTAACACCGTTGGTTGCGGCCTGCGGGTTGCCGGTCGCCAAGATGACCGGGCGGGGGCTGGGCTTCAGCGGCGGGACGGTGGACAAACTGGAATCTATTCCCGGCTACCGCACCGACTTGAGCAAAGCCGAACTCAAGGCCCAACTCGGTGAGATTGGCATCGTGCTAACCGGGCAGACCGCCGACTTGGCCCCGGCCGACCTCAAACTGTACGCCCTGCGCGATGCGACAGCCACCGTCGAGTCCATCCCCCTCATCGTCAGTTCGATTATGAGCAAGAAAATCGCCGCTGGTGCTGACGCCATTGTATTGGACGTCAAGATGGGCAATGGTGCATTTATGAAGACGCTGGAGGATGCAGAGGATCTGGCCAAGGCTATGGTTCTGATGGGAGGCCAGATCGGACGCCGCGTGGTCGCGCTCATCTCCGACATGAACCAGCCACTGGGCTGGGCAGTGGGGAATGCGCTGGAGATACGGGAGGCGATCAACACGCTACACGAAGGCGGCCCCGCCGACCTCCGCGAGCACTGCCTGGTCGTGGCAGCGGAGATGCTGATGCTGAGCGGCAAGGCCACAGACACCAACGCCGCACTCACACTGGCCCTGGAGACCCTTGCCTCTGGGGCAGCCTGGCATAAGTTCAGGGACATGGTGGAGGCCCAGGGCGGCGATGTGCACTACGTTGACGAGCCAGAACGGTTGCCCAAGGCCAGGTTGGTCGAGCCCGTGCCTGCACCGCGCAGCGGCTACCTGGTCAGCGTGGACGCGGCTGAGATAGGAAAGGCTGTGGTGGAATTGGGCGGCGGACGGGAGAAGATCGACGACCCGATTGATCGCAGCGTCGGCGCGATCGTGCACTACAAGGTGGGCGATCTGGTACAGAAGGGCACACCACTGTTTACCATTCACGCCAACGACGAGGCGAGACTGGCAGCAGCCTGCGAGCAGGTGCTGGCCGCGCACACCTTCAGTGACACTCCCACCCATCGCCTGCCACTGTTCTACCGGCGTATCGCGGGCTAATTCGGCCTCCGCCGTGTTTCGCATTGCAAACCGGACTGCGATACTAGAGCGTAATTACATTTCACGCATTACGCAATAGAAACAGAACATCACACCCCCGTAAGCACGCTGGTCGAAGAGCGCCAGGTGCTTCAACGCCAATTCCTCGTACTCCCGCGGGTGAATCTGTGCGATGGCCCAGCCATCGTCGGCCAGCCAGCAGGGGCTGGTCTCCAGCGCCCGCAGCGTCCTCACCCACAAGCCCCGGTACTGCGGCGGCGCAATGTAGACGTAGTCGAACGGCTCCGCTGGCTCCACTTTGAGGGCCAGGAAATCAAACACGTCAGCCCGCACCACCCGTGCCCCGGCCTCCAGCCGGGTATGAGCCAGATTCTCGCGGATCGTGCGCAGCGCCACCCCCGCCCGCTCCACGAAGACGGCCTCCGCTGCTCCCCGACTCAGTGCCTCAATCCCGACCTGCCCTGTACCGGCAAAGAGGTCCAGGAAGCGGCAGCCGATTACGTCGTTGCCAATGATGCTGAAAAGCGCCGATTTGGCCCGATCCGTGATGGGCCGTGTCCCTTTCCCCGGCACTGATTTCAGCCGATGTCCCTTTGCCTTGCCCGCGATGACTCGCACAGCATCCCTCCTCTCCGAGCGCACTCGCACGCACGACTATACCCCACCCCTCCACTATTGACAAATTCACCAGTCACATTATACTGAAATCAGGGTCAGGTGACCACGAGCGGAGATGAGCAAACAGCACACTCTCGACATTTCAGATATACTGGAGCACATCCCTCCTGGCGAGCGAGCCGATGGCGCGCGGGCACTTATCCAACGCGCCCACGCCGTGGCCGAACAAGCCCACGCTGGCCAGATACGCAAGTCCAGTGAGCCCTATATTCAGCACCCGCTGGCCGTGGCCTTCCTGCTGGCCGACATGGGGATGGACCCAGACACCATCGCCGCCGGCCTACTGCACGACGTGGTCGAGGACTCGGATATTGACCTAAAAAGATTGGCACAGGAATTCAACCCTGACGTAGTAAGCCTGGTAGATGGCGTGACCAAACTGGAGCAGATTGACCAGTTCAGTCATAAGAGTGAGGGACTACGCGGCGCGCGCGAATCTGAGAGCCTGCGCAAGATGTTCATCGCCATGGCGGAGGACATCCGTGTCGTGATCATCAAACTGGCCGACCGTCTGCATAACATGCGCACGCTCGATCCCCTCCCAGAGGAACGTCGCAAGGCCTTTGCCCGCGAAACGCTGGAGATTTTCGCCCCACTGGCCGACAGGCTGGGCGTGTGGCAGTGGAAATGGGAACTGGAGGATCTGAGTTTCCACCACCTCGACCCCACCACGTATGCCGAGATCGCAGCCCTCATCAAAGAGCGCCGGCAGGAGCGCGAGGCCAGCATCCAGCGCCACACCGAGGTTCTGAGACAAAAACTCGCCGAGGGGAACATCGAGGCAGAGATCACCGGCCGGCCCAAGCACATCTACAGCATCCACCGCAAGATGCAACGCAAGGGCGTGCCCTTCAGCCAGGTTCACGACGTTCGCGGCGTCCGTGTTACCACCCAGACCATCCCCGACTGCTACCACATCCTGGGCATCGTGCACGGGTTGTGGAAACCTATCCCCGGAGAATTCGACGACTACATCGCCACCCCCAAGGACAACATGTACCAAAGCCTGCACACAGCGGTCGTCGGTGACGATGGTAAGACGCTGGAGGTGCAGATCCGTACCTGGGAGATGCATCACCTCGCAGAATACGGCATAGCCGCTCACTGGCGCTACAAGGAGGGAGGCAAGCGGGACCGGATCTTCGAGGCCAAGATCGCCTGGCTGCGCTCGCTCATGGAGTGGCGCCAAGAGGTCACCGACGCCAATGAGTTCGTGGACGCAATGAAGACCGACATCTTCCAGGACCGTATTTACGCCTTCACCCCCAAAGGCAAGATCATTGACCTGCCGGTCGGAGCAACACCGATTGACTTCGCCTACTATGTGCACACTGAGGTCGGCCACCGCTGCCGGGGTGCTAGAGCCAACGACAAGTGGATGGGGCTGGATTATCAACTGCGCACCGGCGATCGGGTGGAGATCATCACCGGCAAGCGGGCCGCACCCAGCCGTGACTGGCTCAACCCGGCACTCGGCTACATCAAGACCTCCCGCGCCCGCGCCAAAATCCGCCAGTGGTTCCGCCGCCAGGATCGAGAACAGAACATCGCTCAAGGATGGGAGATCGTCGAGCGCGAACTGAAGCATCTGGGGATGGAACACCTCGGCCACGAACTGGTCGCCAGACTCTTCAACTACGAGAAACTCGACGACTTCCACGCCGCCGTCGGCTTTGGGGACATCAACAGCCAACAGATCGCCAGCAAAATCGCCGAAACGCGCTCCCGCGTAGAAGAAAGGCTGCTCCCCACGCCCCCTCCCCCTACGCAGACCATCGAGGGCATTCAGGTACAGGGCACCGGTGGCTTGTTGACCCGGCTGGGGCGGTGCTGCCATCCACTGCCGGGAGATGAAATCATCGGCTATGTCACGCGAGGACGGGGTGTCACCATCCATCGCCGCGATTGTCCCAACATCCTGTGCTTGAGAGATACGGAGCGACTGATAGAGATCAGTTGGGGCACCCGCCTACAAACCGTCCCGGTCGCAATCTTGATCACGGCCTATGACCGCACTGGATTGCTACACGAAATCTCTGGCGTCATCAGCGCTGAGAATATCAATATGTCGGCTGTCAACGTGGGCCGGGAGAAGAACATCGCCACGCTGTATATCACCATCGAAATCAACAACATCACCCAACTCAGCCGCGTGCTGACCAAGATCGAGCGGCTGCCCAACGTGATCGAAGCCCGGCGACACACGGGATGAAACAAAAGCCCGGCCTCTGCCAGAAGCCGGGCTGCTACCCTTGCGAAGATTACGAATAGCCCTGGTAATGGAAGATTCTTGGTGAGCGAAGACGCTCTTGGTCTGAAAACCGCCACCCAACCTTCGCAAGGGTACGGTTACGGTTCCGCCGGCTCACGGTCACTATACGTTTTGCGCTCCACCAAAACCTGTTGAGCGTCCAGCCACTCCCGAAACGCCTCTGCCCCCAGTTGCTGACGCACAAACGAGTCCAATGCCCGCTCCTCGTGGCCCGTCACTTCAATGATGTAATACCACGCGCCATCCTGGCCCAGCACCGGCTGGCTATGCTCCCCCACCTCTAAACTGAACGCCAGGTCGGCCAACTCCGTGCCGAGATTGCTCTCCAATATATCCTTGGGAAACCAACCCAACTCGGTACCGTAACCAGTACCCTCATCTTCCTCATTCAACTCATCCGCCAATGCCTGGAGATCTTCCCCTCCATCCAGCCGGGCAGCCAGTCCATCTGCTCGCTCCTCGCTATCCACAGTCAGGAACCGCAATTTGACCTGATCGGCCACGGTGGGGACTTCCGCATTCATCCGCTCCTGCAACTTCTTAATCAACAGCGAGGCCTCGACCCAGGAACGGTACTGCTGCTCCGAAATGTCCGGTGGTCCCAGGGACTGCTCCAGATAAATACCGTACAATCGGCGGAACTCCTCCTCGGTCATCGGAGTTGATGTCGGGAGCGGAACGGTCGTCGGCGTAGGGGTGAGCACTTCTGTCAGCGCTAAAGGAGGTGTGGCGGTAGGTGCTGGCGCTGGCGTGGGCGTGGGGGTGGCAGGATTCCGGTCATAGCCGAAGTATAGTTCGACCTCCCGCTGCACTTCCTCCGGCGCAACCGTGATGCCACGGCGCTCCGCCTCCTGACGCACCAATTCCTCCTGGATCAACTGATCGAGGACTTGATCCTCAATGATCGTCGCCGACGATAACCCGGTCTGCAAATCGCGGAGGTGCCCCTGAATATACTCCAGATAGAACTGCGCGTTCGGGTCTGTCGGATCAAGAGCCTGCTGTTGCTGGGCCCAGTATTGGAGTTCGTTCTCCATCTGCATCCGCTCAAAGCGCACTCGAGCCTGAAACTCGGCCGTCCTGATGGGGGCAGCACCCACAATGGCGACCGGTTCGCGGGCTTTGATAATCTTTTCGACGACGAGGCCATAGCCCAGAACGCCCACAACCACGATCCCCACGAGGGTCACGCCCCAGATGAGAAACCTCTCTATGCGCCTTTCCCGCTCCAGGCGAGAACGCTGCTTGCGCGTCAGTTCCTTTGATACACGCCTTTTGGCCTTCTTTGCCATCCCGCTCTCTCACGTACCCGTAGGGGCGCGGTAACCGCGCCCCTACAGCGGATAACTGCCAACTGCTGACTGCTAGCGAGTGCGCCCGGGCTCCACCACAAACGGCAACAACGCCAGATGACGGGCACGCTTGATCGCCACTGACAGTTGACGTTGATGCTTGGCGCACGTTCCCGTCTGCCGTCGTGGCCGGATCTTCCCGCGGTCAGTCAGAAAGCCCCGCAGCATACCTGTCTGCTTGTAATCAATGTAGGTGGCCTTGTCCTTGCAGAAAATGCACTGTTTACGACGCCTCACAAACCGACGGCGACTGCGCTGTCCGCCCTGCGTCCTTCCACGCCCACGCCTTCCTGTACTTCCCTGTGCTGCCAATGTTTCGACCTCCTCACTGGTAGATTGGTAGGCTGGTGACCAGTTCCACAATTAGAAGGGAAACTCCTCCTCCCCTCCGGCATTGGACTCTACCGCCTCCGAGGAAGTACCGCGACGGCTACCCAACAAGATCATTTCGTTGGCCACCAACTCGGTACGGAAGCGTTTCCTCCCCTCCCGATCCTCCCAGCTACGCGTCTGCAAGCGCCCTTCGATGTACACCTGCTGTCCCTTACGAAGATATTGCTTGCAAATCTCGGCCAGGTTGCCCCACGCCACCACGTTGAACCATTCCGTTTCCTCGCGGCGCTCGCCCTCCGAGTTCGTCCAATTGCGGGTAGTGGCGACACTGAACGACGTCACCGGCCGTCCACTGGGCATGTAACGCATCTCGGGGTCACGCCCTACATTACCAATAACCATCACCTTGTTCAAGCCTCTGGCCATGGCGCTCTCACTCCCCACGACTTACCTGCATCATGCAGCAACTGTCTCTTCAGACGGCTCGGCATCCTCTTCAACGCGCACGATCAGGTGACGCATAACCTGCTCGGCCAACCCAAGAGCACGCTCTAACTCAGCCACGCCCTGCACTTCCAGTTCAAGCCGCATCAACACATACTGGCCTTCCCACTGCTTCTGAATGGGATAGGCCAGCCGACGCAACCCCCAAGGCTCGATTCGCGTGACCTTTCCGCCGTTGCGCTCGACTAGACCTTCGACTTTCTCAATAACAGCGGTCAGGTCATCTCCGTCCACCTCTGGGTGAACGATGAAGACTAACTCATAACTGCGCACTGGACGGTACACCTCCTTTCCACGGGATTGCCCCCGGACCTAAAGCCGGGAGCGGAAAGCCCGCCTGTAGGCACGCAACGGGCGCTATGATAACACAAAGACGTGGATTTGGCAAGCCGGAGGGGGTGAAGTCGGTCATCAGCCGCCACTCACGGGCTGAAACGGAACAAGCACACGTCACCGTCCTGGACTTCGTAGTCGCGGCCTTCAATGCGCACGATCCCCCGCTCCCGCGCCGCACGCCAATTCCCCGCCTCCATCAGTTGCTCGAAACTCGCCACCTCGGCACGGATGAAACCACGTTCCATCTGGCTGTGGACTTTGCCCGCCGCCTGAGCCACTTTGGTACCACGCTGTACCACCCAGGCGCGCACCTCTCGACCGCCCGTGATGGTGAAGAAGGTGATCAGATCAAGCACCTCATAGCCCGCCTGGGCCAACGCCTCCAGCCCGGAGCACTCCAGCCCCACGTCTGCCCGGTAAGCGGCGGCCTCGTCGGAGGGCCATTCGCTCAGGTCAGCCTCCAATTGGGCACAGAGGACGACGCAAGGGGCCCCATCTTCCTCCGCCACACGAATGACTTCTTTGGCCAGCCGGCCGCCATCGGGTAGATCCTCCTCGCCGACGTTGGCCACGTAGATACGCTTCTTGGCGGTGAGCAGGGCCATCTCTCGCGCCAACGCTGCCTCAGTCGCCCTCCCTGCCACCCAGGCAATGGCTCGCTCTCCGGCCTGCAGGTGCGCGCACAACCCCTCCAGCGTCTCCAACTCTGCGGCGTAGTCACGCGGCCTGGCCTTGGCCACCGAACGCACCTTGTCCAGCCGTCGCTCTGCCACCTCCAAATCGGCCAGGATCAGTTCCAGGTCGAGCACCTCCAGGTCACGTAGCGGATCCACCGAGCCATCTACGTGTGCCACATCGGGGTTAGAAAAACAGCGACAGACCAGAGCAATAGCGTCCACGTTGCGGATGTGGCCCAGGAATTGGTTGCCCAGCCCTTCACCTCGATGAGCACCGCGCACCAGGCCCGCGATATCCACAAACTCGACCGCTGCCGGGGTCACCCGCTCCGGCTCAACCAGTGCCACCAACGCCTCCAGGCGCGGATCGGGCACCACCGCCACGCCGCGATTGGGATCAATTGTGGTGAAAGGATAGGCCGCCACAACAGCCCCGGCCTGCGTGAGGCCGTTAAATAGAGTAGACTTGCCCACATTGGGCAAGCCTACGATGCCGATCCGCAATGCCATGCAGCACCTCGTTGTCTCTCCTCAGTCCCCCACACGGGCGGGGGAAGCACCTACTGCGTAACTTCCGCCTCCGGAGGCTCTACCTCGCCCAGGGGCAAACTGATGTAAAACGTGCTCCCTTTGTCCAGTTCGCTATCTACCCACACCTTTCCGTCGTGCCGTTCGACGATGGACTTGACGATTGCCAGCCCCAGACCGGTCCCCGGTATGTCCATCGTATCGCGGCGCCTGATGCGGTAGAATTTCTCAAATAGGCGCACCTGATCGTCCGGGGCAATGCCGATACCCGTGTCGGCGACGCGGACCACCGCCTGCTCGTCGCGCACGGATAACCCCACCGTCACGATGCCGCCGCTGGGAGTATACTTGACAGCATTATCCACCAGATTAGCGACCGCCTGGCGCAGCAACGCGGCGCCGCCCGCGACCACTGCCACGCCTTCGGCTGGCTCCAGGCGCAGGGCGAGCCCCTTAGCAGCCGCCCGTGCTCGCATGCCGTCCACCGCCTCGACCAGGATCGCCCCCAGGTGACAGGGCTTGCGCTCCAATCCCACGCCGGTCTCAATGCGCCCCAAATCAAGCAGATCGTCAATCAGTTCACTCATCTGCCCAACGCCATGCAGGATCTTCTCGACGTACTCACGCTGCCTGTCGTTGAAGTCGCCCACCATCGGGAGCATAGTCGCATAGCCGCGCATAAATGTCAGTGGGGCGCGCAAGTCATGCGAGACCGTCGCCACGAACTCGGACTTCATCTCGTCCAGTTCCTTGAAGTGAGTGACGTCGCGCATCAAGGCCACGCGGCCAATCCGTTCGCCATCGGCACTCAAGATGGTCGAAACATTGGCGTACAACGTCCGGCCATCGGGCAAAGGGACCTCCTCGGTCAATGCTTCGCTCGGAGGCAAGGTTTCCTCGAAGACCTGCACCAACACGGGTACCAACCCCGCCTGACTGATCTTCTGGCCCACGACTACATCGGCTGCGATACCAAAGGCCCGCTCAGCAGCCGGATTGACCAGCAGGATGCAATCATCGCGGTCGGTGACCAGAACGGCATCAGCGGTGCTGGCCAGGATTGCCGCCAGCCGCCGCCGCCCGCCCTCTGCAGCCTGGAACAGGCGGGCATTGTCCACCAGCACCGCCGTCTGGCTGGCCAATGTGGAGAGCAGGCCAATCTCTGCGGTATCGAACTGGCGAACCTCACCATACCCCACCCACATCACAGCCGGCACCAGGTCTTTGGTACGCACAGGCAGCGCGACGGCGGCCTTGATCGGCCCGCTCAGCGCCTCGGGATCGGCCAGCGTCTTGGCCCGGGCCAGATTTTCCACGACCAGGGGATGATCCAGTTCCCGGGTTGCTGAGGCAAGCGCACGGTCGAGCATCCCCAACCCCTCACGTGGTTCCCCCCGCGCCATCACCATCTGTGGGTCGCCATCAGCCGAAAGGAGGACAATACGAGCCACCTGGGCATTGGTCGCCTTAAGCGCTCCTTCGAGGATGAACGGCACCCCCTTGGGCAACTCCAGCGTCGCCGAAACTGCCTGACCGATCTGGAGTAGCAACGAAAGGTCTTCCAGCCGGTCCTTCAACCGCACACGCATGCCCTCAAATGCGTCTCCTACCCGGGCCACCTCGTCGCTGCCAGGCACCTGCACTGGCCGCGTGAGATCCCCCTCGGCGATGTGGTCGGCTGCGGCCACCAACTGCTTGAGCGGCCGGGTCAGCCAACTGGTGACCAGTGGGATGACGATCACCAGCCCGCCCCCCAGCAGAATCTGGAGGACAAGCAGAGGAGTGGCAACCTGGGTAGCCTGTTCCAACACAACTTCGTAGGGCAGGCGGATCACCACTGCCCACGGGTACCCTTCCGCCGGCAAGTAATAGACCAACTGGCGCGTGTTGTCCCTGGGGTTGCGGCTCTCGTAAGCCCGACCACGCAGGACGGTGGCGATGCGGGGACAGTCCTCGTCTACGTACCACTTAGCGAGGAGCATATCAGGATTAGAATGAGCAACGATGCGCCCTTCTGCATCCACCACAAACCCCTCTCCACGCGCGCGGGTCCACTGCAAACTTGCCAGTACCCGACGCATCACCGGATTGACGTCAAGCCGGGTGCGCCCAAGCAACGCCCCGAAGCGCTCGCCGGTCTCCTCGTCCTCCACCGGTATCAGAAACGAAAGCATGGTCTCATCCCGCCGCGAGCGGTGCACGGGACTGATCTGCGTCGCCCCGCTTTCGACCACACGCTGCAAAAGCACCTTCTCCTGTGCCGTCAGTTCCGGGTCGCCAACCGGCGCCGGAGGATACATCGCCAGTCGCTGCCCGCTCGAGTCAAACAACATCAACTGGTCAAAGAAAGCCACGCTTCGCAGGTCGCCGCGCAGATGAGTCTCCAGCGTGATCGGGTCGCTGCGCCGCAGCACCTCATCGTTAGCGAACTCCGCCAGCAACCCCTGTCCGGTGTGGATGAAATAGGGGATGCCCTCAGCGGCACTGTTGGCATCCCGCGCCATCTCGTCCACCGCCTCCGAAGTCGCCACGCGGAGCGTCGTCACCGTCACCGCGTAGATGAGCACGGCGGTCATAACCAATATCAGGGGTACGAATAGGAAAAGCAGCCTGCGCCTCAGGGTGCGGCTGTAGGGAGGGGATTGGTGCACCACACGGACAGGGCGGAGGCGCGGGGAGACCAGGTAGACCACCTGCACAACGAGCGCAGCCACGAGGCTTTCGAGCAGCGCAGGGCCCAGATTGGCCTGCGTCAGCGTCGCAGCGTAATCGAGTCCCGCCAACCCCGAATCGGCCGTATGGGCGAACACCGATAGCAACAGCAACGGGGATGCGAAGAGAGTCGCCAGCGGCCCTGCGACGATGGGCTGGCGCACGACAAGCGGCAGGCGGCCTCGATAATCCTGGCACAGAAAGAACCCGACCAGAAAACCGAGGAAGGCAAAATGAAAAGGCTCAGTGATACCGCCAGTTGTCATCCCGACACGCAAGATTCCGCCGACCAATCCCACCAACAACGCTGGCCCTGCACCCAGCCAGGCCCCAGCAACAACGACCGGCAGCGTCCCTAACAATGGCGCAAATGGGTTGGTAGGTTCGGTGGGGACATTTGGGGGTGGTAGCAGCCGGGGGAGAGAGAAACTCAGCACCAGCAAATTGTTGACGAGCAGGGATGCCACCAGCAAGCCCAGGAACAGGGGAAGGCGACGCCAGCCCAACTTGCTGAAATCTCGCCGGGAACGGACAAGGAGCACGAATGCCACCAGCGCATAAAGTGCCAGGAGGGGGTATTCCCAGATTTCGGGTTGCAGAAAGGCTAGCCTGACCCAGGGCTTCCAAACTCCAAAAATCATATCGATGCTCCTTCTCCCAGATAAGAGAGAGCCATCAGTTTTAAGAAATTATAGCACACTGCCGGAATAATTCAAACCTTGCTCACATCCCCAACAGGGGTATAATACGTCTGAAAGGCGTAAAATGTGAAGCGTAAAACGTAAACGTGAAAGGTCGAATGGAAATCGAGGTTGCCGTCGCCAAAGTTGGCAAATGGGCCACCAGCGAGAGCGGAGACACGCTGGAGATGATCGAACGCCCCCAGGGCGGCCTCTCCTTCGTATTGGTGGACGGCCAGCGTTCCGGGCGGGCAGCCAAAGCCATCAGCAACCTGGTGGCCCGCAAGGCTATTTCCGAACTGGCAGAGGGAATACGCGATGGCGCAGCGGCCCGCGCAGCCCACGATTATCTTTATACTTACAAAGGCGGCAAGGTCTCAGCCACGCTCAATATCCTCTCGGTAGACTTGACTTCCGGCACACTGGTGCTTTCGCGCAACAGCCACTGCCCCATCATCGTCATAACGCCCGAAAGCAGGCTACAGTTACTCGACGCGCCGTCAGAACCGGTCGGGGTGCGACGCAGCACTAAACCACAGGTCACAGAGTTGCCACTGGTCGCCGGGACCGCGATCGTGGTCTACACGGACGGCCTGGAGACAGCAGGGGTACGCTCAGGCCGTGTCTTCGACGTCCCGGCAGCGGTGCGCGAACTGACAGCCGGGGGCAACGTAAGCGCCCAACAGTTGACCGAGGACTTGCTTGAGCGGGCACTGAAACTGGATGAAGGCCGACCGCACGACGACATCAGCGTGCTCGTGCTGCGCATTGTGGATCGCACTGGCGATGACGTGCGCCGCCTGGCAGTCAGGCTTCCCCTGTGATGTGCACGATACAGGAGAAACACCCGCTGATCGCTGTGGTTGGCCCATGTGCCTCGGGCAAATCGTTGCTCGTGCAGGCGCTGCTGGCACGGGGGCACAACGCCCGCGAGGTAGCTCAGGAGCACTCTTACGTGCCCACGATGTGGCAGCGCATCACCCAACCCGACCTGCTCGTCTACCTGGACGTCTCCTGGCAGGTCGCCTGCCAGCGCCGGCCTACCGATGCCGGCGCGGACTGGTGGGCCGAACTGGCCCGGCGGCTGCACCACGCCCGGCAACACGCGGACCTCTACATCCACACCGACGAGTTAACGCCACGAGAAATCCTCAACAGGACACTGGCTTTTCTCTCTGATGCCTGTCAGAGGCCATTCTCAGCAAACTCTGCAAAAATTGAAGGTTGCAGACCCTCACAAGGCGCAGGCTGAGGCGCTACTACGCTGGCGAGATTGGCCCAGATGAAGTCCCTGCAATGGGCAGAGCAATAGAAAGCATCAGGGACCAGGCAAAGAAACTGGGGGTAAAACGACCGGATGTCACCTGGGAATGGACAAACCAAGTCATATCAGAAAGCGGACTTTCGCCCATATCTGAGTGTAGGGCTAGGGGTGATGATCGTCTCCACGGCCGCCATCCTCATCCGCCTGGCCCAGGTTGAGGCCCACTCCCTGGTCATCGCCGCCTGGCGACTGACACTGGCGACCCTTATCCTGACCCCGGTCACGCTTGCCACCCGCTGGTCCGAACTGCACACGCTGACACGCCATGAGTGGGGTAGCATGCTGGCCTCTGGCCTGTTGCTGGCGCTTCACTTTGCCACCTGGATCACCTCGTTGGCCCACACCACGGTGGCTGCATCGGTTGTGCTGGTGTCTACCAGTCCCATCTTCGTCGGCCTGGCCTCCCACCTGCTGCTGCGCGAACGGCTGTCGCGAGGTATGGTCGTAGCACTATTCGCCGCCACAGCCGGCAGTGCACTCATCGGCCTGGGCGACCTGGGAGAGGGCACCCACCAACTGTGGGGCGATGTACTGGCCCTGATAGGCGCGATCGCAGCCGCAGGCTACTTCCTCATCGGGCAACGGCTGCGGGCACGGCTCTCGCTCCTGGCCTACGTGTTCCCTGTCTATGGCACCGCCGCGCTGGTATTGATGGCCGTTATGCTGCCATCCGACCTGCCCGCGATCCCTCAGCGCCCACAGACCTGGGCTTTGCTACTGCTGATGGCGCTGGGGCCGCAAATCCTGGGCCATTCGTCGCTCAACTGGGCGCTGCGCTACCTCTCGGCGACCTACGTCACCCTCGCCACGCTGGGAGAACCGATCGGCTCCACGCTGCTGGCCTGGTGGTTGCTGGGGGAGCAACCATCTCTCTGGACCGTGGCCGGCGGCGCTTTGACCCTGGCAGGCATCGCCGTCGCCTCTTACGCCGAGCGCCCGGCAGAAGTAACCACCTCGCCTACCTGACCCAACTGCGCTACAACCAAGGTAGCCAGGCGTCAGGGCGCGGCGACCGCGCCCCTACTCCGGCGCGGTCACCTCCAACCGCAAGGCCCGGTAGGGCACGCCGGGCCAGACCTCCAGCACCGGAGGGGCGTCGTCGAACCAGGTGGTGTAGAGAGCATCGAACTGCCCTTCCGCTTTCATCGCCTGCAACGTCAGGTTGACCAGGTCACGGAAGGCGGAATCGCCGGGCGGGAGCCCCAGCGCCAGCGGCACCTGGGTCAGCCGCAACGGGAGCACGCGCAGACCCGGTGTAGCGTAGGCCAGCCCCCCTTCGGCTCCGCTCAGGGCAAGCAACAGGTCGGCCCGCTCACCAGCAACCGCCACCACCTGCCCATCCTCCAGCAACGTGATGGCTGCATCCAGTGTCGGTCGCGGCAATACCGTCAGATAAACGGACGCGTCCCGCGCCGCCGCCAGCAACACTTCCCGGCTTCCACTCCCCTTGACCACCGCCACCTGCTGCCCATTCAGGCTCATCACGTCGGTGACCGGCGCCTCAGCCCACACCAGCAGCCCATCACCCGCCACATAGGTCGTCAGGCTGAAGTCCAGTTTCAACTCGGCGGCCCGGGTGTGAGCCAGCCCGCCCACCAGGAGGTCAGCCTGGCCGGTGCGCAGCATCTCCTCCCCCACCTCGACTGGCGCAGGGACGAAGTCCACCGCCGTGGGGTCGCCCAGCCACCGCTCCGCCAATAACCGCACCAGGCCGACCTCGTAGCCGGCCAGCGCGCCGGTCGCATCCACGTAGGCAAGGGGAGGGCGGTCGGGCATCAACGCCACGGCCAATCGGCCCCGCGACTGGATAGCGGCGATGGTGTCGGGCACGGTCGCCACGACGGGAGTATCCGCCAGGTCGGGGACCCCCTCGCCAGGCCAGCGCTCGACGGCGGGCGGCGATTCTGGCGCGAACCAACGGGCATACAGTTCCGCGTAAGTGCCATCGCTGACCACCTCCTGGAAAGTCAGGTTGACCAGGTCGGCGAAGAAGGGGTCGTTTTGCGGGTAGGCCAGTGCCACCGGTGCCGCCGTGTACTGCCCGACGATGGCTGTTTCGGGGAGCACACACCTTCCCCAGAAAAGCCGGCGGCTCATGTCGGCCACGGCGTCCACCTCGCCACGGCCCAATGCCGCCACAGCCGCGTCGAAGCGATCGTAGGGCTGGAGCGTGATGGTGAACGGCACCGCCGCTTCCAACGCCTCGTGGGCTTCCCCCCACGCCACGACACCCACCGGTCTCCCCTCCAGGCCAGCCGGGCCACCGATAGCAGCCTCGTCGGCGGCGCGCACCAGCAGCGCCTGACCGTCCACAAAGTACATCAGACTGAAGTCGGCCCCCCCCTCTCGACCCTGCATGTGAGTGAGGGCCGCGATGACGATGTCCACATCGCCCGCCTGCAGGTGCTCAATGGCAGTGTCGGAGCGCACCTGGCGGAACTGGACCGCCCCGGCGTCCCCCAGCCAGCGGCGGGCCAACTCGCGTCCCAGGTCCACCTCGAAACCGGCCACCTCCCCGTCATCGGTAATGTAGCCGAAGGGCTGCAGGTCGTAGCGCACGCCGACGAGTAAGTGCCCCCGGGCACGGATGCGGGCTCCGGTCGTCGCATTGTCAGGCAGGGGAGTTGGCACGGGAGACAGGGGTGTCGCCACAGGGCTGATGGTGGCTGTAGTCCCTGTCTCCCTCTCACCGGCGCAGGCGGTCAGCAGGCAGACAATGAGCAGTAGCCAAAGAGGGAAGCGGGGAGTGTGATCAGGACGCAGCCGACCAGCAGTCGTCCGGCGACATTGGTCACCCCAGTTCATTCCACTCAGCAGCGGTGATTCTGTGGCCAATGATCTCTTCCACTTCCCGGATCATCATCCGAAGCTGGGGCACGGAGTACTCGGTATTAGAAGGAATAGCCAGACGGTGCTGCCCATAGACCATAAACTGGTGGCGCGTACCGGAGAATGGGCCGTCAAAACCGATTTCTCGCAGCCGACGGATGAAGACACGGCGTCTACACGGTACCCACCGGATCATAAACCGGCTCCTTGTTCAGATTGATGTCTGCGATGACCGGCAACGGGTGTCCCAGTTTGAGGCCAACCAGAATCCAGTCTTCTAGCGTGGAACGCAACTCGTCCTCACACTCGCGCAGGGTGGAACCGAATGCCACCACTCCTTTGCAAGGTGGAATACGGCCGGCAAATGTGCCGCCTTCCAGTTTATCGTAAACGGCGTGGGCCATTGCCTGTTCTACATATCCTGTCAGGATGAACCGTACTACCATCAGACAACCCCCTTTTGCCTACATAGCCTCAGCCGCAAATGCCAAGGCTGACTGAATAGGCTCGCGTGTTAGTCAAGGATGAGTATCCGGGACTCGCTCGACTGTGCGCGTGAGATTATAGCACAACCACCTCGGCCAGGCAATTCTCCGACCGAAGGTCTCAAGGCAGTGGAGACCTGGAGTCAACGACGCGGCGGGGGCTGAGACCCTTGCCAAGCCCACGCGAGGTTCTAGAGAACCGCTCGCCTGCCCTCATAGAGACGATGCTCGCGTATGTAGACTGCGACCGGTGGCGGAACCAGGTAGCGCAGCGGCAGCCCCTGACGCACGCGCCGCCGCAAATCGGAGGCAGTGATGTCCAGGTATGGCACGTCGAGCCAGACCAGCCGCTCTCGGATCCCCGGCACCGCTCGCTCCAGCGCCGCCAGGTCCGGCTCGCAGCCGTGGCGCTGCATCACCGCCAGGCAGGCCTGCCGCACGATGCCCGCCGGGTCGCGCCAGGTGAGAAACTCGGCCAGACTGTCCCCGCCCATCAGGAAGTACAGTTCCGCGCCTGGATACTCCTGCCGCAGGAGGGCCAGCATCTCGACCGTGTAGTGCGGGCCAGGCCGGTCCAGGTCCACGCGGGAGAGAGCGAAAGCAGGGTTATCGGCGATGGCCGCCTCCACCATGGCCACGCGGTGATGGGCCGGTGTGATGGGGCGACCGGGCTTGTGGGGCGGCTGCCCGGCCAGGACGAAGAGGACACGGTCGAGCCGGAGTTGCACGCGGGCGGCCTCGGCCAGCGCCAGATGCCCGTAGTGCGGCGGATCAAAGGTGCCGCCCAGGACGCCGAGGCGCAGCGGACTGGCGGCACATTGTTTTTCACTCACCGCAACCACCCAACTCCAACAGCGGCTTCACCACGTAGAGCCAGGTGCGGATGCCAAAAAGCCACTCGGTCAGCCACTCCTCGATCCGCTTCTCCAGCCGAAAGCCAAAACGCTCATAGAGGTATCGGGCACGATTAGGAGCCGCCACGTGCAGGGACAAACTCCCCTTGCCACATGCACGCGCCCATCCTTCGGCACTCTCCAGAAGTTTCCACCCGATGCCCTGGCCGCGAAAATCGGTGGTCACGGCAATGTTACTGATGTAGGCTGTGTCTCCAACAACTGTCTCCTCGTGCAACAGCACCAGCCCAACCGTAGCCCTCAAAGTACAAAGTGGGCCGACTTCGCGCAGCATAATCTGAAGTTGCCCCCAGATGTCGCTCAACCGCTCGCGCCGCGCCGAAAGTTCGAGCACACCGACCACCCGCCCGTCCACCTCGGCCACAAACAGCGCACACGATCCCCGTTCGATCCTCAGCCATTCTATCTGCGCCACGGCGCGAGGTGCCCGGTCAATCCGGCGACCAAAAACGACGCCAAACTTGTGGATGAAACCCTCGACCATGATCTCGCCCACGCGGGGCATATCTTCGACCGTGGCCGGGCGCACCACGACCGCCGATTCGCAATTCGCAATTCGCAATTCGTTATTCCTCCCACACCAGTTCCCTCTCGCCGATGCGGACAGTATCCCCCGGCTGCACGCCCGCCTCCTCCAGTGCCGCCGCGAGCCCCATCCGCTCCAGCGTCCGCTGGAAGCGCCGCACCGCCTCGTCCAGGTTCCACACCGTCATCGCTGCCAACCGCTCGACCCGCACGCCCCGCACTCGCCACCCATCCTCCTCCCGTTCGATGGTGAACAGTTCCTCGTCCTCGCCGGGCCGAAAGACGGGCAACTCCTCTTCGGCCACGACCTCCTCCGGCAGTTCGGCCAGCATCTGCGCAGCGCGGTAAAGCAACTCCCGCGTGCCCTCCCTCGTCAGCGCGGAGATCGCCATAGCCAGATGACCCTGCGCTTCGAGCGCCGCCTGCACCTCCGGCCAGCGTGCCCGCACGTCGGGCATATCCATCTTGTTGAGCGCCACCAGTTGGGGCTTCTGCGCCAGGCTGTGGCCGAACGCCGCCAGTTCGCCGTTGATGGCGGCGAAGTCCGCCAGCGGGTCGGCGGAGAGGCCATCGAGGAGATGGATCAACACGCGGGTGCGCTCAATGTGACGCAGGAACTCGTGCCCCAGCCCCTTGCCCTCCGACGCCCCCTCGATCAGGCCGGGGATGTCGGCCAGGACGAATTCCGTCTGGTCGTCGAGCACGACAACACCGAGGTTGGGCTGGAGGGTGGTGAAGGGATAGGGCGCGATCTTGGGATGCGCAGCGGTCACCGCCGCCAACAGGGTGGACTTACCCGCGTTGGGCACCCCCACCACGCCCACGTCGGCCAGCAACTTCAGTTCCAGCCGTAGCCAGCGCTCCTGGCCGGGCTCGCCGTGCTCGGCGATGCGGGGGGCCTGGTTGGTGGAGGTGACGAAGCGGGCATTGCCTTTCCCCCCGCGCCCCCCTCGCGCCACGACCAACTCCTGGCCCGCCTCGGTCAGGTCGCCCAGCGACTCGCCGCTGCCGGCGTCGTACACGACGGTGCCGGGTGGTACCGAAACGCGCAGATCCGCGCCATACGCGCCGTGCTGGTTCTTGCCTCGCCCGTGTTCGCCGCGCGCGGCCTTGAAGTGGCGCTTCCGGCTGAAGCGATAGAGCGTGTTGAGGTGGGGGTCCACGCAGAGCAGGACATCGCCCCCCTTGCCGCCATCGCCGCCGGCCGGCCCGCCGAAGGGGACGTACTTTTCGCGCCGGAAAGCGACGCAGCCGTCGCCCCCGCCGCCCGCCTTGACGTAGACCTTGGCCTCGTCGTAAAACATCGCCAGAGTAGGATACCGCAAACGGGGAGGATGTCAAGAGGAGGTAGGGGCGCGGCAACCGCGCTCCTACGCGGAGGCGCGCGCCTGCGCCAGCAGCATCCCCGCCAGCATCAGCCCGCAGCCCAGGAACTGCCCGGCCGCCAGCGTCTCGCCCAGCAGAAGCCAGCCGAAGAGCGCGGCAAAGACGGCCTCCAGGCTAAGAATGACGGCTGCGTCGGTCGCGGGCGCCCGCCGCTGCCCAACCACCTGCAGCGTGAAGCCCAGCCCCACCGAGAGCACACCGTTGTAGACCACCGTCCACCAGACGACGGCCAATCCTTGTAGGAGCGTGGCTTGCCCGCGCCCGTACTCCAGCCCCAGCGCCAGCGCCGTGCTGAGCAGCCCGCAGATGAGGTACTGCACCAGCGCCAGCCGCAACACGTCCGCCCGTGGCGCAAGATAGCCGATGAGGATGACGTGCAGCGCCCACAACACGGCCCCGGCCAATTCCCAGCCATCGCCGGGGGCCAGCGTGAGCCGCCCCACCCCGCTCAGCAGGAACAGTCCCGCCACCGCGAGGAGTGAAGCAGCCCAGGCAGACCAGCGCGGCCATTGCCGCCACACCAGCGCCAGGAACAACGGCACCAGGACGACGTACAATCCGGTGATGAAGCCCGCCTTGCCCGCCGTGGTGAACCGCAGACCTGCCTGCTGGAGATTGGCCGCGCCGAAGAGAAACAGCCCCGCCAGCGCCCCACCCCACCACTCAAGCCGGGTCAGGGCCCGCAAGCGCCGCCCTGCCAGCGGCAGCAGCGTGAGTGCACCCAGCAGGAAGCGGGTGCCGGTGTAGAAAAAAGGACCAAGATAGGCCGCCGCCACCCGCTGTGCCACGAAACTGCTGCCCCACACGACAGCGACGGCGAGCAGGATCAGGTCCGCCCTGAGCCGCTCGCCACGAGCAGTTCGACGGGGCTCACCACAGGAAGAGGTCAGACTCCGACCTGCCATCACCCATCACCCAACATCCAGTATACAGTATCCACCATCCAGTTACTCATACCGCAGCGCGTCAATCGGGTTGAGCCGCGCCGCCCGCCAGGCCGGGTAGATGCCGGAGGCCAGGCCGACGAAGGCTGAGACGGTGGTCGCCAGCAACACTGCGTTGGGCGAGAGTGCCGCGCGGAACTCCCCGATCAGCCGGGTGATGATCTCCGCCCCCGTCGCCCCCAGCCCGATGCCCACGGCCCCGCCGGCGAGCGCCAGCATCACTGCCTCGATGAGGAACTGCCACAGGATGTCGCGCCGCCTGGCCCCCACCGCCTTGCGCAGCCCGATCTCCCGCGTGCGCTCCGTCACCGAGACCAGCATAATGTTCATAATCCCAATGCCGCCCACCACCAGCGAGACGGCAGCAATAGAACTCAGGAAGATGGTTATAACGCCCATAACCTGCTCGAAGACGCCAAGCAGGCCGGCCTGACTGATAATGGAGAAATCATCCTCGTCGCGGAAGGCGATGTCGTGCCGCTCCCGCAGCACCGTGGCGATCTCCTCCTTGGCCGCGCCAATTCGCTCGTCGCTGACCGCCTGCGCCAGGATGACCGAGACGCTGCGCTCGCCGGAGAGGGTGCGCGCAGGGAAAAGGCGCGTCTGCGCCGTGGTCAGGGGTACAAAGACGATGTCATCCTGGTCGGCGAAGGCGGTCGCGCCTCCCTTCTCCTCCATCACGCCGATGACGCGGAAGGCGATGTTGTTGATCCTCACCGTCTCGCCCAGCGGATAGGGATTATCGGGGAAAAGATTTTCAACCACTGTCTGCCCCAGGACAACCACCCGCGAACGGCCCTCCAGGTCCTGCGCGCTGATGAACTCCCCCACCACGGGATACCAGTTACGCACCCCCGCTAGTTCTGGCGTGACGCCGTTCACCTGGGTGAAGCGCTCCTCCCTCCCCACCACGACGCGGCCAAACTGAGCCAACGCTGGCGCTACCTCGACCACGTCGGGCACACGCAGCGGGTCGGCCAGCGCCTCGGCATCGCCCATTGTCAGGCTGTCACCGACGCCCATCATTGCCGCCCCGCTCGACATGGGATCCTGCACCGAACCAGGGAAGACGAACAGCAGGTTGGCGCCGATGTCCTGGAACTGGTCAGTGATGTAGACCTGCACGCCATCGCCCACCGACATGAGCGTGATGACTGCCCCCACGCCGATGATGATGCCCAGCATAGTCAGGCCAGCGCGCAACTTGTTGGCCATCAGCGCCCGCCAGGCCAGGCGCACGCTCTCCAGGACGCTCATTATCTCACCTCCTCGGGCTGCACCATCTCTTCCCCGACGATGTGTCCGTCGTGCAGACGGACGATGCGCGAAGTATAGCGCGCGATGTTGGGATCGTGCGTCACCAGCACCACCGTGATGCCCTGCTCGCGGTTGAGCCGTTGCAACAGTGCCATCACCTCCGTCCCCGATTTGCTGTCCAGGTTGCCCGTCGGCTCGTCGGCCAGGATGATGGAGGGGTTGTTGATCAGCGCGCGGGCGACGGCCACTCGCTGCTGCTCGCCGCCCGAAAGTTCGGTCGGCTGGTGCGCCAAGCGGCCCGCCAACCCCACCGCCTCCAACACTGCCCGCGCTCGTGTGTGCCTCTCCGCGCGCGGCACCCCGGCGTAGATCAGCGGCAGAGTTACGTTCTCAAAAGCATTCGTGCGAGCCAGCAGGTTGAAGGTCTGGAAGACGAAGCCGATTTTGCGATTGCGGATCTCGGCCAACTGGTCGTCGTCGAGGTGGCTGACGTCGGCCCCCTCCAGGAAATACTCGCCGGCGGTGGGCTGATCCAGGCAGCCGATGACGTTCATCAGTGTGGACTTGCCCGAGCCCGAAGGCCCCATGATGGCGACCATCTCGCCGGGATGAACCTGGAGTGAGACGCCGCGCAGGGCGTGGACCTCGACCTCACCCATGTGGTAGACTTTGGTGACGTCCTGGATGTGGATGACCGGCGTCCCCATCACCGCATCTCCTCCATCTGCTCCCTGATCACTTCGATCATCTTCTCCTGGATGAGCACCACCACGTCTCCTTCCTCCAGGCCACTGAGCACCTGCACGACGCCGCCGTTGCCCCGCACCCCCAATTCCACGTCTACTCGCTCGGTCTGCTCCCCCACCTGGCGCTGGACGTAGGTATGGCCGGTATCGCGGTCAATGCGCACCACCCAGGTGGGGATGAGTAGAACGTCCGTTACTTCCCTGACCATCACGATGACGCTGGCGCTCATGCCGGCTCGCATCGGCGCGTCCGTCTCATCCAGTGCGATGGTCATATCGTAGGACACGGCGCCCGGTGCTGCTAGCCCAATGCCTATTGATGCCAACCTGGCGGCCGCCGGGGCGATGCGCTCGACCGTGCCACTGAGTACAACATCGGGCAACGCATCCAGCGTCACCTCCACCGGCTGTCCCTCGGCCAGTTGGGCCACGTCAATCTCGTCCACCTCGACGTCAACGTGGAAGCGGGAATTATCTACCAACGTGATGGCTGGCAGCCCACCACCAGTCATCTGGCCCTCAGTGACGTTGACCGCCGCAACCACTCCATTGAAAGGAGCATACAGCGTGGCACGCCCCAGCATCAGTTCTGCCATGTCCAGCGCGGCCTGCGCCTGCGCGACGAGCGCCGCAGTAGCGGTGATCTGGTCCTCAGAGGCACCAGCCATCAGCAGGTCGAGTTGGGCCTGTGCGGCATCCCGCTGCGCAGCGGCAGCCCAGACGTTGGCCTGCGCCGCGCGAACCTGATCGGCGTTCGCCCCGGCCAGCGCTTCATCCAGGCGAGCCTGAGCAGCGGCCAATGCCTTGTCGGCAGCGTTTAGACCATAGCGCGCCTGTTCCTCGAATGGCCCCAGAACAGGACAAATCTCCATTTCCTGGCCGTACATGTTGATTGTCACGCATGTCATCGTCCTGTCATGCATATCCTCGGCAGCCTTCTGCTGCGTTATCGCCGAGGCGAGATCAGCCTCGGCGGCAGCGATCTGCGCGTCACTGGCACCGGCTTCAAGCTGCTCGCGACGGGCGGCCGCGGCGCTCACCTGGGCCTGCATGGTGCGCAAGTTGGCCTCGGCCGCCGCAACCTCCTCCGGCCGGGCCCCGGCCTGGAGTTGAGCGAGTCGTGCTTCGGCCGATGCCAACGCCGCTTCGGCCTGCTGCACCTGCAGCGCCAACTGCTCGCTATCCAACCGCGCCAGCACGTCGCCAGCCTCAACCATGTCCCCCACTTCCACCAGCACCTCAGCGACCCGCCCGGGCACCTCGAAAGCCAGGCTCACGCGGGCCTGCGGTTCGAGGCTGCCACTGGCTGAAACGTCCACGCGCACCGTGCCGCGCTCGACTACGGCGGAGCGGAGCTCCTCTTCCGGCGGTGTCGCCAGCTGCAACCACCAGGCGATCGCGCCGGCCACTGCTGCAACGATGACGGCGCCCAAAATCACGTAGAGCATCGTGCGTTTCATTGCCTCCTCCTGCATTCCCTCTCATCATCCATGGAAATTCAAACCCGAAAGGCATGGAATCGGCCACCCAGATGGCCTCGTCCCCATCAGCGCATTTCCTCCCTGATCACCTCAATCATCTCCTCCTGGACGAGCACCAACACGTCCCCTTCCTCCAGGCCGCCGAGAA
>DAOUEC010000166.1:0-6209 GCA_034430655.1 Anaerolineae bacterium | reverse complement strand
GCTCTGTGGGGTAGTTGGTATCCGGGTTGGTGCCGATGAATCCGGCCCCGGCGTGGATGAGCAGCGCCGCCGTCGCCAACTTGTCCCACGTCAGTCGCCGGTCCCAGCCGACGACGACGTAGGCGGCCTCTTCATCGGTCAGCACGAAGCCGTGCTGCTCCAGCGCTCGCCGTACCCCCTCCTCGCCGATAGCGTAGACGCGGGTGCCCGGCGGCGCAATGCCCGCCAGGTAGACGGCGGCGGTCTGGGCGGAGGTCAGCACGCACTCAGGCGCGACCTCGACGCCAAAGCGGGCCAGTTTGGCCGCGTATTGCTCCGGCAGGCGGCTGGAGTTATTGGTGGCCAGGATGAAGTCAATATGGCGCTGGCGCAGGAAGGCGAAAAACTCCGCAAGGCCCGCTATGGGCTCATCGCCGCGCCAGAGGACGCCGTCCATGTCTACAATAAGGTTGTGAATTCGGGATAGAACGGTTTCGGGTTTCAGGTTTGAAGTCTCAGGTTCGGAGCCTGCCCCCTGCAACCTGCAACCTGAGACTCTGGAACCTGAAACCCTCTTCCGTAGCCGCTCGTAGTCGGCAAGAGTGTCAACGTCGGCCAGCACGTCCGGGTCGGCGACCTCGACGGTAGCGACTTCCTTCGTGTAGCGAATAATAAGGCTTCGGCCTCCCTCGTCGCCGCTGACGGCGGCCAGTTCCGGGAAGAGGCGGTAGGCGAACAGGGTCGGCGTTCCGCGCTGACCGGCGTGTGTGGGATGGACGATGGGGGCGCCGGTCTCCTCGAAGCGGGCCACCAGCGCCCGCAGCAGGTCGGCTGTGACCAGCGGCTGATCGCATTGCAGGAAGACCGCCGCCCAAGTCTCGGGCGGGAGCGCGGCCAGCCCCACCTGCACCGAACTGCTCAGCCCCTCCTCCCAGCGCCAGTTCACCACGGCCTGCACGGACCCCCAGCACCGCCTGTTTACGGCGGTGTCCAGCGCTGCGCGAATGGCCTCGGCCTGGCAGCCGAGCACGACGATGACCGGGGCAAGTCCCGAAGATATCGCCACATCGGCGATGTGGGCCAGGAGCGGCACGCCTCCCCAATCGAGGAGTTGCTTGGGTTGGCCGAAGCGGGTGGAGCCACCCGCGGCCAGGATGACGGCGGCGATTTGCTTCAAGGCGTTCCTACCTCCAGGTTATCTTTTGGCACTTCGGATTTGTCATTTGTCATTGCTCATTTGCTCATTTGCTCATTGTTCATTGGAACGAAGTTCTTTCTATATTCTAGCCTAAGTTGCGTGTATGCGCAATGGTGGCTTGCCTCTCACGCTGCCCTCGGCTATAATGCATCCATTGACGAAGGAGGCCGCGTGAAACTTTCGATTGTCGTGCCGGTCTACAACGAGATCGGGACCGTCGCCGAGATCTTGCGGCGCGTGCGGGCGGTGCCGTTGGCGGTGTCGGTGGGCTATGGGGCGGAACACGACGCTGTCGTAGAGTTCGAGCGAGAGGTCGTGATCGTGGACGACGGCTCGACGGACGGCACGCGGGAGGTTCTGCGCACGCTGGAGGGCGAGCCGGGCGTAGTCATCCTGTTCCACGAGCGCAACCAGGGTAAGGGCGCGGCGGTGCGCACCGGGCTTCATCACGCCAGCGGCGACGTGATGGTGGTCCAGGACGCCGATCTGGAGTATGACCCCCGCGACTATCCGGCCCTCCTGCAGCCCATCGTCGAGGGCCGCTCCCAGGTGGTCTACGGCTCGCGCTTTCGCGGTGGGCCGACCAAGGCAATGTTCTTCTGGCACATGGTCGGCAACCGCTTTCTCACGCTGGTGACCAATGTGCTCTACGACACTATCCTCAGCGACATGGAGACCGGCTACAAAGTCTTCACGCGGGAGGTCGCGGAGCAACTTGACCTTAGAGCGCCCGGCTGGGGCTTCGACCCTGAGATCACAGCGCAGATTCTCAAGCGCGGCTACCGCATCTACGAAGTGCCCATCTCCTACACCGGCCGGGAGTTTGAGGAGGGGAAGAAGATCGGTTGGCGTGATGGCATAACCGTGCTGTGGATGTTACTCAAGTGTCGCTTGACGCGGTGAGGCCTCGCCGTTGGGGGCGGGATCGCTGGGCGCTGGTGGCGCTCTTGCTGCTGGCCTGGGCGCTGAGGCTGCCCCCCATCCTGGACAACCGCTTTCACCCCGACGAGGCGCTGTATGGCTACTGGGGGCTCCTGATCGGGCGGGGGCGGGACCCGTGGCTGGCTACGGTGCCGGTCTACA
The DNA here is from genome assembly GCA_034430655.1 of Anaerolineae bacterium. Classification (GTDB taxonomy): domain Bacteria; phylum Chloroflexota; class Anaerolineae; order B4-G1; family B4-G1; genus JAUWNP01. The sequence continues at coordinate 3,949 of DAOUEC010000166.1, read as the reverse complement.
AACCGCCGCTGCTGCCCTACCTGGTGGCCGGGGCCCAGGCGCTCTTTAGCAATCCCGGGGACCATTCCGAGTTCGCCGTGCGGTTGCCGGGGCTGGCGGCGGGCCTGTTGACGGTCCCGCTGGTTGCTGCGCTGGCCTATGCACTTTATCGCGACCGCTGGACGGCCGGGGCAGCGGCTGTGGGCGTGGCCCTCTCGCCCTTCGCCATCCTTTTCTCTGCCACCGCTTTCCCCGATCCACCGGTGGTGATGTGGGGGCTGGCGGCGTGCGTGGCGGCGACCCGGGGCCGGCCGGGGCGGGCGGGGCTGCTGGCGGGGCTGGCCTTTGCGACCAAGCAGACCGGGCTGGTATGGTTGCCGTTGGTGGCTCTGGTTCCAATCCCAAATCCCAAATCTCAAATCCCAAAGTCCTCCCGTTCGTCATTGGTCATTAGTCATTGGTCATTGGTCATTGATCATTGGTCATTGATCATTTGCTTTCTGCTGGTGGTCGGGCTGGTGTTTGGCTGGGACGCCGTGCGGGTGGCGCAGGGCGCGGAGAGTTTCTGGCGCATGGGCGTCACCGGCTACGGGGGACTGCGCCTCATCTGGCCGCAGGAGTTGTGGACGCGGCTGCGTGGGTGGGTCGAACTGATGCGCTACCTTTTCGTCTCGCCCGCCGTCAACGGCGCGCTGCTGGTGGGCCTGCCCATGCTGGTGTGGAGCGGGGTTCAAAGCCCGAAGTACAAACTCCAAAGCCCAGATCTCGGTCGCTACACGAGAGGGTCGTTTGCAGACTTGCTCCTCATATCCTTCCTGCTCATTTACTTCCTTCTCCATTGGCTCTGGGCCTTTCCGGTCTGGGACCGCTACCTGCTGCCGCTGGTGCCCGTTCTGGCCATCCTCCTGGGCCGCATCCTCAGCCTCCTGGTCACCTGCGTGCGATTCGCCATTCGTCATTCGCCATTCGCCATTCGCCATTCGTCATTCGCCATTCGCCATTCGTCATTCGCCATTCGTCATTCGCCATTCGCCATTCGCCATTCGCCATTGTTCATTGTTCATTGTTCATTGTTCATTTTCCTGCTACTTCCTGCCTGGAACGCTGCCCACAGCCGCTACCCCGTCGGGGGTGACCACGGTGCTTACGACGGCATTGATGAAGTCGCGGCGTTCCTGCGCGGCCTGCCCGAAGGCGCTGTGGTCTACCAGCACTGGCTGGGCTGGCACTACGATTATTACCTGTTCGATGCGCCGGTCTACCTGGCCTACTGGCCCACCCCGGCCTGGCTGGCGCAGGACGTGCGGGCTTTCGGCGCGCGCGAGCCGCGCTACATCTCGTTCCCATCCTGGGAGTCCCCGGCGCGGGTGGAGTGGGTGCTGGCTGGCGCGGGTTACGAGTTGGAGCCTGCGTTGACCACGAGCCGTCGCGACGGTACGCCCTCGTTCACCGTCTATCACATTCAAGAACACGGATTCCAGGACATCAACAGATAAATGGGCAATTCTACCAATCTACCAATCTACCAGTTTCCCAATTTGCCGATCCCCAACCTCTTCCGTGACTTTCTCGCTGTCCTTTCTCTCTGCGCTCTCGTCTGCGTCTGCTACTGGAAGATCGCGCTGGCGGGGCGGGTGCTGGCCGGCGGCGACGTCTTCACCTACTTCTATCCCTACTGGGCGGAGGCTACGCGGGCGATGCGGGCCGGGCGATTGCCGCTCTGGAATCCTTACCTCTTTATGGGCGCGCCCTTCCTGGCCAACAGCCAGGTGGGGGTCTTCTATCCCCTCAACTGGCTGCTGTGGCTGGCCCTGCCAGCCTATCAGTCTGTCCATCTGACCATCGTGCTGCATCTGTGCCTGGCGGCGCTCAATGGATATCTCTGGGGACGCGCCTCGTTGCGGCTGGGGCAGGCCGGCGCGTGGACGGTCGGGGCGACCTTCGCGTTGGGGGGCTACCTGGGCGCGCAGGTGGAGCACGTCAACCAGTTGCAGGGGCTGGCCTGGCTGCCGCTTATGCTGGTGTTGTGGGACCGGGCTATACGTGGGGCTCCCCCCCTCTGTCCCCCCCATGGGGGTGGAGGTAAGGGCCAGGCGGGGGACTCCCTCCCTTCGTGGGGGAGGGTTGGGGCGGGGGCGTCTCTCTTTGGAGGAGGGGTAGGATGGGGGTATGCAGGGCTGGTCGTCGTGATCGCGTTGCAACTGCTGAGCGGCCACACGCAGACGGCTTTCATCTCGCTGGTGGGACTGGCGGTCTACGGGCTGGGGCCGGCGCTCTGGGAACCCTTGCGAAGGTTGAGCCGTAGGTTCCAGGCCAGAGGTGACTGCGCTTGCCAAGAATTGCCTCGTAGCTGGGATCATTCGCCACCTTCGCAAGGGTGGTTGAACGTTTACTGGAGAGTCCTGGCGCGGCGGGCGGCGCTCCTGGCTTGCGCGGTGGGGCTGGGGCTGGCGCTGGCGGCGGTGCAACTGGTCCCCACCTGGGAACTTTCGCGCCTTTCGGTGCGCGCCGGGGGGCTGCCGTTCAACGAGCGGCTCTCGTTCTCCCTCTCGCCGCTCTATCTGGCCCGGGCGCTCCTCCCCGGCTTCGGCGCTCCCGTGCCCCCTGAGCACATCGAACACGTCGCCTACGTCGGCTTCGCCGCCCTGGCCCTCGCCGCCGTCGCCATTCGCCATTCGCCATTCGCCATTCGCGATTTGCACTCTCCATTCTCCCTCCTCATCCTGGGCCTCTTCTTCTCCCTCGGCCTATACAATCCCGTGTATCTCCTCCTGGCTCGCTTCGTCCCCGGCTTTGCCCACTTTCGCGTGCCGGCCCGCTGGCTGGCGCTCTACGCGCTGGGTATGGCGGCGCTGGCGGGCGTGGGCGCTGATGCGCTGGTGAAGCGGCAGGCGCGGGTGAGATGGCGGCGGGTGGGGGTGTTCGCGCTCCTGGTCGTCGGTCTGGGCGTGTGGGGGGCACTCGGCGGGCGAGCGGACCGGGCGACGCTGATCGGCTGGGCGGACCGGGCGACGCTGATCGGCTGGGCGGTGTGGGCGGTCTTGGTGGTGGGGTTGTTGTCTGTGGCGCGTCGCGCACCGCGAATGGCGGCGCTGGGATTGCTGGTGCTGTTGGTCGTGGAACTCCTCGCGGCGGGCTCCGCGCTTCCGCACGCCCGGGCCACTGCGCCCCAGGCGTTCACCAGCCTGCGCCCGGCTATCGCCTACCTGCTCGCCGATCCCCTTCCTTCCCGCTTCCTCAGCATGTCTGACATCACCTTCGACCCCGGCGATCTGCCCGAGATCGAGGTCATCTACGGGCCGCAACTCTCGGCCGGCGCGCTCTACGATTACGTGGTCGCCGCCAAGCACAAGGAAGTGCTCAGCCCCAACCTGCCGCTGGTTTTCGGCGTCCCTGCCGTGGACGGCTACGACGGCGGCGTGTTACCGCTGGCGCGCTACGTCACGCTCCAGCGGTTATTCCTGCCCCAGGGTGAGGACGGCGAGGTCTCCATGGACGGCCGGCTGCGCGAGAACCTGACCAGTATCCCCGACGGGCGCTGGCTGAGCCTGTTCAATGTCCGGCACGTCATCACCGATAAACTCCACGACGCCTGGCTGGACGATGTGTTCTATGATCTCCAGTTCGGGGCGCGGCTGGCGCGCGGGGAGGTGGCCACGGTTGCGCACGTGCCACATTTCGAGGCGACGGCGCTGGGGTTTGTCTCCTACCTGCGCGGGGGGGCGGCGCTGCCCGATGGCACGGTCGTCGGCGTCGTCGAGGTGGGCTTCAGCGAGGGGCTTACGCGCACCTTCGAGTTGCGCGCCGGGCAGCACACCGCCGAGGGGATGTACGGCCCGGACGTGGCCCACGCGCAGGTGGTGGTCGGCGGTCACTTCTGGCCGCTTGCCCTGAGCCAGGTCGAAGGGGCGCAGCCGGAGGGGAATGACTACGTGACGCGGCTGCGATGGCAGGAGCCGGCCGCGCCGGC
>DAOUEC010000165.1:0-17299 GCA_034430655.1 Anaerolineae bacterium | reverse complement strand
GTATCCTCTCAATAAACTGGGGCAGAGCACGCTCTAGCGCCGGTTGAGTAGGCTTGGAGCGTAGCGGAAAGCCGTATCGAAACCAAGCGGGTTAGCCGTAGAGCCGCTCGCATCCTTGGTTTCGATACGCTAACGCTACTCAACCGGCGGATGCTCGCTGCGTTACTCAGCTCAGTCACTATTCAAGATAACGTTGCCCCAAAATATTGAGAAGATACTGGAGATTCATCAGTGTAAAGTGAGATTCTTCGTCCCTTCGGCTACGCTCAGGGCAGGCCGCTTTGCTCCTCAGAATGACGAAGTCTCGTTACCGAATTGCTGCACTACTCGGAATGACGCACGGGCTGCGGCTTCGCATAGCCTGATATAACATCAGAGAAAACAGAGAGGCCAAAGGTCACTATCTACCCTAATGACTATGCGAAGTCCCTTCGCTCTCCCACTCTCCCGCTACATCCTGGCGCAGCCAGAGCGCGGCCCACTCATCGGTCACAGGCGATGACGCCCTGCGCCGAAGAAGCCACCCGACGGCCGCGTTACAGCGCGGCGGCCACTCCCACGTGCAGGCAACCTCCCGCGGCTCCCAACTGCGTCGCAGGGCAAAATCCTGCCCCGCGTATTCTGCGTCCACTCCGGAGTCGCGCGAGCGCAGCGCCAGATCACGCTGCGAGGTCACTACCACCGGGAGGCCAACCCCCTCCCCCAGCCTCTCGACCCGGCGAGCCGCGCTGAAGTCTCGCAAGTACCAGGCCAGAACCGAGTCGGGGGCAGCCTCGAGTGTGAACGGCAGCGAGGTCGCTATCCCCGTCTCACGCCACGACAGATCGCGCAGCGTCTGCACCAGGTCATGCACCTCGACGGCGGTGGGCTGGCGCACCAGGAGTTCCCGAGGGTCGGCCGGGCGCTCGTACGCGACCCTCCACCCCGCCGACAGGGTGACCGCCAGAAGTGCAACGCCCGTACCCACGACGGCGCCGCGCAACGCGGCGTCGGGCCTCACTGCCAGCGCGAAGATAGTCGCCAGCAGCGCCTGCAAGACGACAACCAGCAACGCCAGGGCCAGGTCCACAGAATTGCCGACTTCCGCGTAGCGCGCGAGTACGAGGTAGCCATACATCCACAGGATCAGCACCAGCGGCACGTACAGCCCTTCACCGAGCCACGCCCTCTGGATCTGCAGGCTCTGCACGAACGCCTGTACTGCGATGCCGGTGAGCAACGCCAGCGGCAGGATGACCCCCAGCACGTCCAGCGGCGCCCGGCCCGGCGTCATGATCAGCAGGAGGGCTGCCAGACCCGCCCACAACCCCAGCAGCGCGCCAGAATGGTGGCCGCGCCGGACGGCCCAGGCCAGCCCGCCGAGGCCGAAGAGTAAGGCCAGCGGCTCGTAGACAGCCACGAGGGTGAGGGGCGATGCGACAGGGTTCGACACCGGGCCGAAGCGGGCAAGCCAGGCTGGCAGCAGATCACCCGCGGCCCCCAACCCAGCCGGGTTCCACCCCAGCCCGGTGGAGAGCGCCAACACGAGCAATGAACAATGAACAATGAACAATGAACAATGACTAATGAACAATGAACAATGACTAATGAACAATGGGAGGATCAGCCAGGCCAGGCCCAGGACCAGCAACAGCCCGTAGGCTGAGGGACTCGCCGTCACTGCCAGCGCCAGACCTCCGGTTGAGAGGATGAGCCAGCGGGATACACCGGTGTCGAAGAAACGGAGCAGGCCGCCCAGGAAGACCATCCCGCCCACGGCGGCCACCACCGTACCATCCAGTTGGCGCGAGGCAAAGAGCGCCGCCGGAGAGAAGGCCAGATACAGTCCGGCCGCCAGCGCGCCCACGCGCCCGATGCGTCGCCGGAGCAGGAGCGGCGTGAGTGCCAGAGCACTGCCGAACAGGGCCGGCCACAGACGGGCCAGGGTGTCACTTGCGCCACAAAGGGTGAATAGCAGCGCGTTGGCCGCGAAGAGCAGCGGGCTGTAGCCCGAGGCGTGGGGCAGGCTTTCGAGCCTGCCGGCAGCCTGGAAAGGCTGCCCCACCCCGGTTGCGGCTCGCCAGGCGAGCATCGCCTCGCGGGCCTCATCGGCATTGAGCGGGGCAGCGTCGAGGTGGGCCAACCGCAGCGCAAGCGCGACGACGGCGATGAGAACCCACAGGGCCATCTCAACGGTGATGGTTGGTCGGTTCGTCATTCGCCATTCGTCATTCGTCATTCGCCATTCGCCATTCGTCATTCGCCATTCGTCATTCGTCATTTGTCCACGCGGTAGATGGTCACGGTGCCGGTGTCGTAAACGGTCTGCATCAATTGAGCGAACTTCGCCAGGCCAGCGGCGGGGTAACGCGCCCGCTCGACCGGCCCGACGTAGACGTAACTTATATCATACCTGTCGAGCAGCGTCAAGACCTCGTCCGCGTCCACACTGGTGTAAAGGGTCTCAATGTCGGGTTCGCGGCGAGCCTGCTCGTCGTAATTCCCGCGCCACTGGTACTCGTGACCGGCCCAGCCGAGGAGCGTGGGCAGGCCGGTGTGAGCGGAGACGCGCCCCTCGTAGACGTAGGCTCGGAGGTGATCGCCAGGAGCCTCCAGGATGACCGGCGCGCCGCCGACGTTCTCGTTGAGCCAGGTGATGGCAGCATAGTCGTCGGGCTGTGTCCCAGACAGGTAAGCCGCGCCGTCGAGCGTGGGCAGGGCGCCGTACTCGCGGGCGCGGGCCGGGATGGCCAGCGCAGGGTAGACCAGCCCGGCGGCGATGAGCAGGGCGGCGGGGATCACCACCCCCACCCTACCCCGGCGGACGAAGTCCGCCAGCGCGTAGGCCCCGGCGATGGCCCACAGCACCCAGGCCTGGAAGTAGAACTTAAAGACGCTGTTCATGCGGGTGCCGAACTGGTCGCGCAGGTAGACGAATTCGACGACGAGGGTGAGGAGAGCGCCGGTGGCGAAGAGGAGGAGGACAAAATTGCGAATTGCGAATTGCGAATTGCGAATGCTGGATGCGTGCTGCGTGTCACGTGTCGCGCGTTGCGTGTCGCGAGTCAGGGTGAGGACGATGACGACGAGGAAGGCGATGAGGCCGAGGGAGACCCAGGGAGTGAGCAGGCGCAAGAGCAGACCGCGGGAGATGAGCGAGCGCGCAGTGGACATACCCTCCAGGCCGGGGATAGGCCCGCCGCTCAGCCATGCCGCCAGGTAGGCCGCCGGACCCTGCGGGGAAATGACGTCCAGCCAGACCAGGATCACGATGAGGCCCAACACGAGTACAAACGCGCTGAGGATGCCTGGCGCTACAACCAGCGTCCGCCTGACCACGTCACGGGCCTGCACGCCACCCCGCCGGGCCTGATTGATAACGAAGACCGAGGCGATGAAGATGAGCGGCCCGAACATCACCAGGTACTGGGGCAAGCGCGCGCCGTTGAACAGGTTGGGCAAAACGCCACCAGCCTGGGATTGGAAACTGAGCCAGAAGGGGAGGTAGAGGAGGAGGGCGGTGACGAGAAGGGCGAGGAAGAGGAACGTGATGCGTGATGCGTGATGCGTGATGCGTGAAACGTGATGCGTGGTGCGTAACTGGGCGAGGGCGTAGGCGGCGACGACGATGAAGAGATAGATGGGAAAGTCCCAGGTGTTGAGGAAGCCCAGGCCGCCGAGGCAGAGGGCGTAGATGAGCAGTTCCCAAGGTCTCAACGGGAACGGGATGGTCCAGCGGAGCAGTTTCAGGTCCCAGGTCTCAGGTTTCAGGCTGGCACGGCGATAGAGGTTCAGGGCCAGGGCGAGGGCGAGGAGGACGAAGGGCAACGCCAGAACGTGGGGATGCATGTCTCCCAGGATGAAACTGAAGGCGGGGAACTCGTCAATCACCTCCTGCTCCGCCCCCCAGGGGGCGTAGTCCTGCAGCACACGGGAAGCCTGCCACCACCAGCAGGAGCGCGTGGGCACCCAACTGCCCTCGGCCAGCAGCGGAGGGGGGGCATCAATACCCCTGATGTCCAGCCAGGCCCAGAAACCAGCAAGGCCGATGCCCCGGACGTGCAACATCTCCAGCAACCCCTCCAGGTTGCCCATCGCGGCCAGCAGCAGCGGACCGAGTAGACCGGCCAGGATGGCAAACCTCTCCCCCGGCCCCTCCCCGAAACGGGGAGGGGAGACCTCGCCTGATTGCCTCTTCGCCGCGATGAGGTTGTAGACCAGGCTGAAGGCCCCGGTACAGGCGAGGGCGAAGAGGGTGGCGATGCCGAGATTGAAGGCGATGGAGGGCGGGACAGCCGCCAGCCGGATGAGCATGGAGACGATGAGGTAGCCGAAGTAGTAATAAGAGATAGCGAAGCCGGAGAGCCAGGGATCGTGGGGCGGGAAGGTATCGGAGCGCAGGATGGCGCGCAGGAAGGCGATCTCCATCCATTTCTCGCCGCCCGTCGTCTCAATGCGTGGCATGTAGGCGCGAACCAGACAGCAGGTGGTGAAGGTGAGGGCGAACACCGCCTCGGTAAACAGGATTGTACGCCAGGGGAGTTGGGTGGTTGGGAGACTGGGTGATTGGGTGACTGGGAGACTGGGTGATTGGGTGGTTGGGTGATTGGGTGGGTGGTTGGTTAGTTGAAGGGCAAGGCCGGCGGCGGCGAGGAGGGTCAGGGCGACGAGGATACCACCAGCGGTGTTGTGCAGCCAGCCGAAAGTGGTCAGGAGCCAGAAAGCCCAGCCGGCCAGGAGAAGGCCCAGCGGTTTGGAGACGCCATAGCCACGGTCCGGCAGGTGGCGGAAGAGGCGCAGACAGAGCGGCAGCGCCGCCAGACCGAAAGCCTGGACAACGAGGTACCAGCGGAAAGCAAACAGGGTCTGGCTCATTGGGCTCCGGGCTTCAGGTTTCAGGCACCAGTGGCGTGGGAGGCAGCACGAAGGCCGGCGTTGGCAACGGTCCCGCCTCCTCACAGGATATGGCCGGAGTGGGCGTCGCCATCGAGGCCATACGTTCGCCGGAAACGACAGCTGTGGCCGGTGCGGGAACCGTCACCGCCTCGAGTTTTTGACGGCTCGCAGTTGCGACTTTAGTCACCTGTCGAACGACAGAGACGACTGAAGTCGTCACTACGAACCTATCAAAACTGGCTTGACAAAGCACCAGAAGATTGGGAGCAGAGAGCATGAGACAGACGACCAGCATAACGCTGACAAGAGCGGAGGCGCGCCACCCCGCGATCTGCCGTCGCTGTCTGGCGAACAGATGCCCTTGCACAGCCAACCACGTCGGGCGCGGCACAGGCACCGCGTCCGCTGCCAGCGCCAGCGTAGCAGCGATCTCCCCCTGCAACCAGCGATAATCGGCGACGACGCTGCGACAGTGAGCACACCAGTGCAGATGCTCCGCAATTCCCGTGCTGGCCTCTCCGTCGCCGAAACGGGCCAGTTCAATTTCTCTCGGGTGAATTTCGCTCATCCCACCTAGCCCTCCGCCCCCCCTCCCTGCGAAGGAAGGAGGAGTCTCCCATCCCGCCAGCAGGTCACCTCTCCCTCCGGCGCGGTCAGCAGGCGCCGCAGTTGGGCCTTGCCGTGGGCCACCCGCGCCCGGGCGGCATCGGCCGAGCAGCCCAGGACTGCCGCGATCTCCGCGTACGGCAAGCCCTCATAGTAGCGCAAGATCAGCGCATCCCGCGCGCCCGGGCTGACCTGCTGCAGCGCCTCCCACACCGCCCGCTGCACGCCTCGCATTTCCAGTGCGCCGGCCGGATCGCTGGCCGGTTGCGGGTCGGCCGGGGAAGCATCCGCAGCGTCGAGTATCTCCAGCGAGATAAGAGGCAAGCGCCGCCGCCGGCGCTTGTTGCGGCAGCGGCTCACCAGGACGACGCGCAGCCAGGCCCAGAAGGAGCCCCGCCCGGAGTCGTAGCGGCGCAGGTTGCGAAAGACGTAGACGAACGCATCTTGCACCACCTCCTCAGCGTCGCAGGCATCCCGGAGGAGCAGATAGGCCAGCCGGAAGGCAGCGGCGTAATGTGCCTCGTAGAGCACCCGCTGGGCCACTTCGTCCCCGTCTATGGCGCGCGCGACAGTCTCGGCGTCGGTCATCGGCCTACTCTATATACACATGCAGAAGGAAATTTGTGAGATTGAACTCCCAACCACCCAACCAACTAACCAACTAACCAATTACCCACCCACCACCTCGTAAATCCTCACCCCCTGTGCGTCGTAAGCCACCCGCAGCAGCCCCTGGGCGGCCATCAGGTCGAACTTGGCCAGGCCGGCCGGGTCGTAGTAGGCCCGCTCGTACCCACCCACGTAGACGTAGCGCACGTCGTAGCGGGCCAGAATCTCCCACGCACGGGCGACATCTGTCGTGCCGTAACATTCACCCACGTCATTCCGCCGCCAGTCTACCATCTCGGCGGGCAAGGTGGCGCGCTGCTGCGCCTGGTGCCAGCGCCAGCCCACCACCGCCGGCAGCCCGGTGTAGATGGAAACGCGGTTGCACCACCGGTACTCTGCCTGGCCCAGCCCCTCCAGGATCACCGGCGAGCCCTGGACGTTATCCTGCATCCAGCGGATGGCGGCATAGTCACCCTGCAGCGGGATCTCCTGGCCGCCGCGCTCGGGAGCGCCGTCAAACACGACGCTGTGCTCCATGAAGGCCATCCCATCCAGTGTCAGGCCCACCCCCTGCGTCATGCGGTCAATGGCGCGGGCACGGACGCCGAAGGGGAGGAACAATGCGCCGCCGAGGATGAGCGCCCCCATCCCACCCCACCACAGTTTCCGCCACCCTTCGACAATCTCAGGGCATCGCTCCGGCTGCCAGCGTCGCGCGCGCTCGTACACCCAGGCCAGGCTTACGGCAGCCGAGATCGCCAACAGCACCCAAGCCTGCTGGTAGAGACGGAAGACGGTGTTCATGCGTGATACATCACCCTTGAGCACGACGACCTCGGCAGCCAGACCCAGCAGCATCGCCCCGCCGACCATCAACCAGAGGAGACGCCGGGATAGGGGCATCCTGGGAGCAAAGAAAAGCAGTGCAGCCAGCGCCGCCGCGGGCAGCGTTACCAGCGCCACCGGATAGCCCAGGACAGCCAATGCCAGGGCGACGATGACCAGCACAGCCAATCCTGCCAGCACGGCAAACAGCGAACGGCGCACAGCGCACCGACAGGCCCGATACGCCTCGACCAGCAAGCGCGTCAGCAGCGGGAAAAGAAAAATGCCGTGAATCCACAGGTAGATATCCACTGGCGTCCGAGTGCCGCGCCAGCGTTCGAGCGCGGTGTAACCCGCCGCGTAATGCTGGAGATAAGGCAGGTAGAGCACGAACGACAGACCAACGAGCAGGGCGACGCGCCAGACGAACGCCTTCAGCCGAACAGTGAACGGCACATCGCGAACAGTGAACATCCCAGGCGCGAGCGCGGCCACACCCAACAGCAGGTACGTCGGATAGTCCCACGTGTGCGTCGGCAGGAGCACGCCAAAGGCCAGGCCACCCAACAGCAGACTGGCCCAATGGGGGCGCAGCGAACGCACCCAGCAGACCGTCAACGCCAACGCCAGGAGCACCAGCGGCAAGGCGATCATGTTGGCGTGCAGGTCGCCCCACAGGAAGGTGAAGGCCGGAAACTCGGTGATGGGCACCGCCTCGTACTCGCTGTGAGGGATGATGCGAGTCGGGTCCCAGTACCAGCCCTCGGTACGCACCGGGAGTGTCGCGCCGCGGCCGATCACCTGCCACAGCCCACGAAAGAACGCGACAGCCTGGGGAAAGCCAGGGATGGTGCTGGGGAAAAGGTCACCGCCCAGCGAGATGAGCGCCGCGCGGATGAGCCGCACCACACCCAGGTTGCCCAGCACGACGGTGAAGACGAGCGCCATCACCCCCGCCAGATACGCGCCGCGCCGGTGCCCGCCAAAGAGGTTGTAGGCGACGGAGAAGGCCCCCACGCCGGTCAGCGCGAACAGGAGCGGCACCGCCAGGTTATAGGCAATCGCCGGCACGGTACCCATCAACTTGGCTAGCGTACCGACGAAGACAAAACCGAAGTAATAATAGTTCATCGTAGCGCCGGAGAACCAGGGGTTATATGGCGGAAACCAGGTGGATTTCAGCACCGCGTTGAAGTAGGCAAAGTCCATCGGCTTCTCACCGCCGACGACCGGGTGCCACAGATCGGGTTGCAGGAGCCGCACGCCGATCCAGGCGACGTACAGCAGCGCGAACAGCCCCTCGGTCAGCAAGAGCAGCCGCCAGCGATGGCGCAAGAAGCGGCGCAGTTGGTGCCGCTTGAACCACCCCACCCCACCGCCGACCAGCGCCAGGAAGAGTACCATGCGCAAGATAGTCCCACGTGTGTTCGGAAGACGAAAGGGAGAAGGCAGGCTGGCCAGCAGCCAGGTGAGGTAGGCGATGAGGAGCAACCCCAGCACCCGCGCCAGCCCGTAGCCCCGGTCGCGCAGGCGAGGGAGCGCGACGAACAGGAGCGGGAAGGCCAACCAGCCCAACACGGTCACGACGACCCACCAGGCGACCGCCGCCAGACCTGGGTGGCGGTTGAGGAAACTCTCACGGTCGAACATCTCCGACCAGGTGCCTCCGGCCTGCTGCTCGGCCCAGGTCTCGGGGGCGAATTCCAGCAGATCAGGGGCAGCGGTGGCCTGGACTGGCGTGAGGCCGTGCAGCGCTCGCTCCACGTCAATCCCCCCCAGCACCTCTTGCACGCGCTGGTGGGAGTAGGCATCCGTCTTGCGAAAGATGAGCACGCGGGGATGATCGTAGACGCTGAAAGCCTCTTCTGCCGGCGGCAGATGCACCACAATGCGCCCAGCCTGATGGGTGTACTCCGCCTCCATCAGCGGGAAGGGATTCTCCTGGTCGGGGAACTGGAAGGGGCCGATGGCAGGATAGGAGGTAAAATCGGCCGCCAACTCGAAACCCAGTTCGCCGGCGAAGAGCGCCCGGTAATATTCGGTCGTCAACGGGTAACGGGCCGGCAGGCGGGAGATAGAAGCATAGAGCCGGTTGCTGGCCAGGAAAATGTAGTCCGTCTCGTCGAGCCAGCCAAGCAATTGCGACCGCTTCTCCGGCGTGTCCTCGTTGTAGTTTTGCATCTCCAGCCCGCTGTACATCCCGCCGAAGGGATCGTGCCCATCCACGCCCAGCGGCAGTCCCCAGTCCCAATGCTCGTTGGCCACCGTAGTGCCGGGCGGGACGTGATCGTAGATCCAGCGTGAAGCGGCCAGGCGTGTGTGGGGTCGCAGGTAGATGGAGAACACCGCGCTGGCCCACAAGGCCGTGCCGGCCACGCATAAGATCAATGACATACGACCAATGACAAATGACAATTGGGGGAACTTTCCTGTACCACGGGGCAGACGAATCAGGCGGATTAGCAGGTAGGCGGCCAGGATGATGAAAATGGGATACAGGGACAGGGAATAGCGCATGGCCTTAACCCAGCGGGTGGCCTGGTAAAGAAACACGAGGCTTACCCAGACCCACAGAATCAGGTGGACACGCTTTCCGCGCCACAACTCAAAACCCGCTACTGCCCAACCGGCCCAGGCGGCCAGGCCCAACGGCAGCCCCATGCCCCAGAAAACCATGTTGATCCAGGGGAACAGGATAGGCGCACGACTGGTCCACTGCCGGCCAGACGGCAAATCTGCCTCGCCGCCCTGCTCAGCGCCGATCTGGCTCAGCCGTCCGAACCACTCTGGGCTGGGCCGCACGCCAAAGAAGCCCGGTCCTTCAAAAGCGTATGGCTGGGCGACGCGGAAGGCGACCAGCGCCAGCAAACCGGCGAGAATAAGGCAGAGGATCAATGACCAATGACCAATGACCAATGACCAAGAACGTGAAACGTGATGCGTGGTGCGTGGTGCGTGAAACGTGAAACGTGATGCGGCGGCTAGCACGACGAGGAGAGATGCCAGGGCCGCGTCAACCTTGCAGGCCGCAGCCAGGCCAGTCGCCAGTCCCGCCAAGCCGAAACTGACCCAACTCCCCGACGGCTCGACTGGGCTCGCCGAAGTCTGGGCCGCACGCACCGAAAAATAAGCGGTCAGCATGGTAAAGAAGCAGGCCATACTATCCACGGTGAAGAAATGAGCCTGCTGGATAGAGAACGCCGTCAGCGCCCCCAACCCCGCGGCAAGCAGCCCCGTGGTCTCGCCATACAGACGGCGACCGATCAGGTAGATGAGGAACACGGTTCCCAGGTCGGCCAGCGCCGAGAGCGCCCGTCCAACCTGCGCACTGCGGAAGCCAGTGAAGGTGCCCGGGCCACATTCGGCGGCCGAAGGCCCCACCAGCAACGATGCCACAGCCACGCTCAATCCGTCGGGGGATTCGCCACACGCCTGGTCGAGCCACTCACCCGTCAGGCGGGTCAGAAAGAGCGGCAGCGTGCCGTAACTATACTGCATACCGCGATTGCGACAGTTGAGCGGCGAATTGTGTGTGTCGAAGTAGAGAGAGAGGCTGTCCGGCATCTCGATGGCCGACGTGATCATCCGCATGTGCGCCTCGTCGGGGTGGATCCACTTTCCCTCGTCCCAGTTCAGGCCCGTGAAGCGCAGGTAACTTCCCACGAGCAGAATCGCGGTGAGAATGATCAACGACCAAAAGCGTGAAATGTGAAACGTGAAACGTGAAGCGTGAAACGGCTGACCGCTCATCGCGGGTACACCTCGTAAAGCGTGTACAGCAGTTGCCCGTTGGCGCTGGAGTAAACGGGCGTCGTCACTCCGTCCGGGTAGGCGGCACGGACCACCTCCAGTTCTTCCAAGCGCCCCGGCAGGAAGACGAACAACGCCCTGCGGCGCGTGTCCACGAAGCCCAGATCGCCTGTCCAGCCCTCCTCCACATCCATCCCTTCCACCTCCGGCGCGAGGAAACGAGACATCGTCGACTCGTAGAAGACGACCGGCGCACCGAAGAAGTACACCTTGACATCCTCATCATAATCCTCATGGGCAGCCAGGTCCTTCAGAAGCCGCGTCATGACCTCAACAGTCGGGTTGCCATATACGTGGGTCGGCGTGTAGTCCAGGAAATAATACTCGACGTTGGTGAACATCAAGGCCAGCGTCACCACGGCTGGGAGGACACGCCACACCGGTGCAAGCCGTGGTAGCAGAGTCCTCCCATATTCGACGAATTGCACGAGCCCCAGCGCAACGAGTATCGCCAGCGCGGGTGTGGTGATGATCAAGCGCTCGCTCGCCGGGGGGTTGGCCGTCAACACGCCGCCCGTGATCACCGCCAGACAGAACCAGGTCACCACCAGCAGGTAGCCCACGTTCCGAGAAGCATACCGCACGGCCACGATCAGGCCCAGCATAAATAGAACTGCGCTGACAGAATCCAGAAAGGGGATAGACGAATAGTACCAGAAACTCTGATCGGTGAAGTAACTGAATGCCAGGAACGCGCGCAGGACCACCTCTCCCAGGACATGCAGGACGCTCTCGCCAGAGAACAGCACCTCATCAGCCAACCAACCCGACTGGAAGGTGTTCACCTGTGGCACACGCCCGGCAAAACTCCCAGAATGTGTCACCTCGTACAGGCCCAGCGGGATGAACGCCAACACCGCCCCCAGCGCCAGTATGCCTATGTTCGCCAGATTTGCGCGCAGGAGGTCGCGCCGCGCCAGGGCCAGGTAGCCCACCAGAACCACCACTATAAAGGGCAACATCTTGGCCCCACTGTAGTAGTACTGCGCCACGCCCATCGTCAGCCCAGCCGCCGCGAACCAGCCCGGGCGCTGCTTCCGCAGGCCACCCACCAGCAGGTACACCAGCAGCGGCGTGAACAGTGTATCGAAGACGTTGATCGAGCCCAGACGACTGAAATGGAGGTGATAATGCTGGACCGCCAGGAAGAACGCGGCAATCAGCGCCGCCTGCCTGCCCAGCAACCGGCGCGTCAGCAGATACGTCAGCAGCACGCTCAGCGTGCCCACCAGCACGGCCAGCATGCGCAGGCCCGTCACAGTCCGCCCGAACAGCATCAGCGACAGTGACAGCGAGAAATAGCCGAAGTTGGGATAGAAGTACCAATCGCTGATGGCAAACATATTCGTCCGCGTGCCTTCAAGAAACTCAAGCGCTCCTACCCCTTGCGTAGCCTCGTCGCCGCCTAGCGAGTACGGGATCGAGTCCACAGCGTAGGCCCGCAGGGCAAAGGCGACCACCGCCAGAACAAGCACCGACAACACCTCGACCCGATGGATGCGCCACCAATCCAGCACCCTCTTCCAGGCAGGCATCTTCCAGGAGGGCAGACGCACAAACGCAGCCAGGTAGGCCACCATCATCAAGACCCACAACGCGAAGGGAAATGCGTGGCTGGCACTCGCAGCACGGTGCCACAGGTCCCACGCCAGCGCCAGGCCCACAAGCAACGCCCCGCACAGCAATCCGATCCGCCAACGCTGCTTCAGCGCACCAAACCGGCGTGACGGCAGAGACGGAAGTTGAGAGGGAGTTGGCAGCACAGGAGCGCCTACCGTCGTGCGCACCGCCCAGGTCAGCGCCAGGAGGCAGACAACCGAAACGGCATAGAAGAGCATGCCGGACCAGAAGTGCGGTCCCTGGTCACTTCGCCCGGGCAAGAAATCCTGGGCAAAGCAGACCTGCCCCACGATAGCACAGGTCAGGCATGCCAGGAGAAGGGTCGGCGCCAACCAGCGCGGCCAGTGGGTCGCTGGCTGGGGACGCCACCGCCGCAGCGACGAGGCAGACCGGGCCACGACAGCGCCCCCTTTCACAGGCAGACGGACCAGGTAGCCCAGCAGAACCGCCGCCGACGCGACCAGCAAGAGAATCGCAACCCAGTGCAGGCCAGGGTGCCACCAGTAGCCCTCCCCTTCTACCTGCCCCGACGCCGGCGCGCCTGTTTCCAGGCCCAGTGGCACGAACTCCAACACAATTGGTTGACCCTCTCGGTTTACGTGCGTCTGCACCATCCCTTCGCCCAACTGTGCGTGTAATTGCGCCAGTACGTCGTCCGCGCTCTCCGGCAAGAAGAACACGCGGCAGGTTTCGCCATGGGCGCTCAGCCGAACGGTCGTGCCGCACAGAGCGCGGAAATCGGCGGCCTGCACCTCCTCGGCCAGCACGCTGTGGTACTCCACACCCAGGTCGAACTCGTCAATCCCCCACACCCGGAACTCCGGCGGGTAGGGCTCGTCCACCACGAATACCAGGTTGGAGCCACGGTCCATCTTCTGCGCCGCCCAGAACATCACATTCTCCAGGTTCGGCACGTACTGCTGTGGCATCTCCACGAAGTAAGTGTGCATGCCCCACAGCGCCAGCACCACAGTCAACACAACCCCGACCCAGTCAGCCCAGCGCGGGTGCACAAACCGCCGCAGCAAATCGCTCAGCAGCCATATACCCACCGCCAGCAGCACGGCCAGCGCGGGAATGATTGGCGCCATGTGCGAGGCGCGTGGCGGAAAGGTATTGAACACGCTTAGCAGGACAGCGCACACCAGCGCCCACATCGCCCATAGCACGGCCGGCAACCGGCGGTATTGGCCCAACGTCCAGGCCAGCCCAGCCAGGAAAAAGACCGCCCCCGGCCCCGCCAGCGGCCCCACGACGTAGTGTTCTACGACAATTCCGCCAGTTATCATGCCCACCGCCGTGCGCACCAGACCACGTCCGAGCAACAGTGCATACAACCTGGGCTCGAAGAAGACTCTTTGCTGTCCAAAGTGCCACAATGGGTGCAGCCGCGTGAGCTCATCTGCCGAAAAAATTGCTTCCCCATACATGGCATTCCCGATAAAACTCTCCGGTACTTTCGAGCCCAACGGCTTACCGCCTAGCAGGCAACCAAGCACAAATGGACCGGCGGCGAAGAACCAACCCAGCAACAGGCAGAGAGCCAAACCGAGCAATTGACGACGCAGCGGCCCTTGACTGATGAAGAAAAACAGCCAGACCAGCATCACCAAGATCAGGCCCAGGTGCCCGGATGAGTACGTGAGAGACGCCACCCCGCAGGCCACGCCGGCCAGGTAGGCCAACAAGTGGCTGTTCCGTTGCGTCGCCTCAATCAGCAACCACATGCCCAACGTAACCGGCAAAAGCGGTTGAATGTTGTTGAAGCCCGTACGCGCATAGGCCAGGAAATAGGGCAGGCTGATCATCAATACCACAGCAGACCAGGCCACCCGGGTGCCCAGCAGTTTCCGCGTCAGAAAGAACAACGGCACTAAGGTGAGCGTTCCGGCCACCACCGACCCCAGCCGCCAGGCCCACACCGTAGGCCCGAACAGCCTTACCCACAGGCTCTGGTAGAGCGATCCCATCACAGGGAAAGCGCCATACACGCCCAAATCAAAGGGGTTAGCGCGCACACCTTTCGCCAGATCGCGTGCCCACCACCAGAACGCCCCTTCGTCTCCCCACAGACTGTCCGGCACATCGCCCAGGCGATAGAGCGTCACGCCAAACGCAACCACCAGACCAATGACCAATAGCCAATGACCAATGACCAATAACCAATGACCAATGACCAATGACCAATGACCAATGACCAGGCGGGGAAGGGATGACACACCCCGGGCGCGGTCTACACGCCACCAGCACACCGCCTGGACGGCCAGCGCCGCCAGCCACAGCGGGACGACGGACCAACTGGTGGAGCTCACCGCCGCAGCGTACACCACGCCCAGCCAGACCAGGTCGCCAACGAGCGCCAGCGCGAGCCAGCGCCACGAAGGACGTGAGGTAACCTGCATAGGCGGCGTTTCACCGCCAGGGGACAGCATCCCGGGCAGCCTGTCCACTCCACCTCTCGTCCAGGCGATCAGGATCATCCCGGTACACGATAGCGCGAGCCCTACCGACCACACGCCTGGCGGCAACGGCGCATCAACGTGCAGTTCGGCCAGCATAGGCCACAGCCAGTCATCAACAACCCGCAGTGGTCCAGGCACACCTGGGAGGGCCAGCACCAGCGCCCCCGCCACCAGCAGCAGCCAGCCAGCAATTGCCAGAGGGACCGCATACCGCCTGAGCCGGACTGCTTCGGCAGTGACTATCACAGGGCCAGGCACCTCCCTCACCTCTGGAGGCACCTCTGGGGTGGGCCTGGGCCTCGCCCGGCGCACCCGGCGCGGCCAGGGAATGAGGGCCATCAACGCCGCCACTCCTCCCGCCCACAGTAGCAACGCCACCAGCAAGCCCGCTGGCGGAGAGACCAAGAGAGCGACCAACGCGGCCAACCCGTTTACCGCAGCCAATGCCACGACCAGCGGCCGGGTTGACCTGCGCAAGAGCAGGCCGCGCAGCGCCACACCCAGCCGTCGTAGAGCGGACCGCACGAGCGCCCAACGGCGGTCGGGTGTCGCACCCACACGCAGCCAGGCCCACACCAGCAGCAACGCCGCCACGACGTAGAACACAACGGCATCCCGGATATAGATGCGTTGGTAGAGCAAATAGTAGTGTCCCAGTCCGGCCAGCGCCAGCGCTGCGGCTATGAGCACCAGCGAGGAGAATCGCTTAGCCATCTCCCATCCTCCGCTCACCGCACCGGCCTTGAAGAGCCGGTGCTGGCACGCTTTTCAATCCAGCACCGCCTGTTTTACGGCGGTGCGGCTTACCCAACTCACCCCGGCTTGCGCACTACGAAGAACAGGCAGGCGCCCTCCTGCGGCAGCGGTTCTTCGTAGAGCGGCCGCATCAAACGTTCCGTGAGCCACAGGTTGACCCGCGAGGGCCACAATATCCAACGCCCGGTCAGTTTATTGCACACCAGCGAGGGCAGTCCCAGATAGTGCCCCCACTCCAGGGCCGTCAGCGCCCGGCGAGAGAAGTAGGGCCACCAGCGCACCAACCGCAGCCCCGCCGCCTCCAACCGCCGCGCCCACACCTCGGCCCCATCGCAGTGGTAGTGACGGGAGATGCGGTTGAAGAAGCGGCGGTAAGCCTCACCGGGCGAGTGGCGAATGGCGAATGACGAATGGCGAATTGCGAATTGCGAATTGTGAAGAGGCCACAACCGGTCCAGTGACCGCCCGATGGAAAGAAAGGGCAAGAAATTGGGACCGGGTACGCAGAAATAGAAAATGCCATCGGGCTGCAACACCCGCGCTACCTCCGTCAGCACCGGCTGCACCCTGGGGATGTGTTCCAACACCGAGTTGCTCACGACGGTGGCGAAGGTGCCGTCAGGGTAGGGCATCCGCATCCCATCAGCCTGCGCCAACAGGCGGTAGGCCCCTCGCTCGTGCGCCTCGGCCAGTGGCCCCCACCAGGGGTCAAAACCTGCCTCCAGCGGCCCGTCGAAGGCGACCGATGCGAAGTGGCCGTCACCGCAGCCCAGGTCGAGCACGGGGCGCGGAAGCGGCAGGCCGGCGTAGAAGCGGGCCTCCATTGCCCGCAGCAAGGCCCGGAAAGCAGGCAGGTCGCGCAGGTGTCGCCAGAGCAGGTCGTCATCCATACAATAACGTGGCTTCCAGCGCCGCCCGTTCACGGCGGCGCGGGTCGCAGGCATTCACAGTTGTCGAAGCAGCGCCTGAGCCTCTCGCTCGAAGAAGCGCCGCACGTCGGGCCAGGCAACCGGCTTGAGCATTTCCGGCATCGGGTCGGCTTCGGCGTCCTCAAAGTAGGCCAGCGATCTGATGAGATGCACGACGCTGATGTTCAAGCCCGCAAACTTGCGCCGATGCCACATCATCGCTTCGGCCAGTGTCATCTGTGACTGGCAAATGAAATAGAGGTCAATGAAATCCCGGCGGGAACCTCGCTGCCCAATGGCCTCAATCTTCATCGCTGCCAGATCTCCCAGTCCTACCACCAGCGTACCCAGCACCGTTACCGGCTCGTCCGCGAGCGGATAGCGATAGCGGAAGAAGCTGATACGCACGTCTTCAAAGGAGCCGAGCAAAGTGTCGGGAGCAAAACTCTCCACCTGAAAGCGACCCAGATCGGCCAGACATTCGGCCAGTTTTTCCGCATCAAAGGACTCCGGACCAAAGAAATCCAGGTCCACCGAGATACGATGGCCCAGGTGAAAGGCTACTGCCGTACCTCCAGCCAGGTAGAACGGCTGGGTGATGCCAGCCCGGGCTAATACGGCCAGGTTACGGCGCGCCTGTTCCGGAACCGCTTCGATAAACATCGCACCTCCTCTACCGGCAGGCAAAAGTACAACGCCCAGAAGTTGGCACTCCGGGCACTCAATCGCCGGCTCGTCTTCAGCACCTCCACAATCTCCTCGCGGGAGAAGCGGCGCTCCATCCAGCGCACCGACGGGAGGTCACCGTATTCCAGCAGCCGCTCAATG
>DAOUEC010000164.1:0-32175 GCA_034430655.1 Anaerolineae bacterium | reverse complement strand
TCATGGGCCAGTGAGTCGGCGGCATAAGCCAGCGCGGCCCGGATGTCCGCGCGGGTCAGGCGCGGATATGCATCCAGCAGGTCGGCCTCTGTAGCGCCCTCGCTCAGTTTGCGGATGACAAGTTCTACCGGGATGCGCGTCCCGCGAATCACCGGTTTGCCCAGCATGACGGCAGGGTTGATTTCGATACGGTCTGTCAGAAGCATGACACACCTCCAATTTATTTGCGATTGTAGCACATCGGTGTGTATCCTGTCAAGCCGTGTGGCATGCCTCTTGGAAGCGCGCACCCTCGGTGAATTGGTTGACATTCTCAATGAACATCAGTGGC
Organism: Anaerolineae bacterium; assembly: GCA_034430655.1. Classification (GTDB taxonomy): domain Bacteria; phylum Chloroflexota; class Anaerolineae; order B4-G1; family B4-G1; genus JAUWNP01. The sequence goes on along the minus strand of DAOUEC010000164.1, from coordinate 31,844 downwards.
GCGCTTTGCAAGGCCGCCGTCACCTGGGCGCGGTTGGAGGCGGGGAGCGACGGATTACAAACCCGCCGCGAACGAAGATTGTCCCTGGTGGACGGCGATGCGGCCGGGGCCGGGTGTGGTGAACGCGCCGATGTGCGCCGCCTCGACCACGCCGCGCTCTGCCAGCGCCGCCAGCAGCGCGTCCAGCCGCTCCTGCGGCACGGCGATGAGCAGCCCGCCGGAGGTCTGCGCGTCGGCCAGGATGAGTTTCTGCACCTCGGAGATGCCCCCGTCCCAGTCCACGTGCGGCTCGACGAAGGCCAGGTTGTCCCGTGTGCCACCCGGCACGACGCCGGCCCCGGCGAAGGCCTGCGCTGCCTCCAACATCGGCACGCGGCCGGCGTAAATCACCGCGTCCACCCCGGCACCAGCCGTCATCTCCCGCAGGTGGCCCAGCAGCCCAAAGCCGGTCACGTCGGTGCAGGCCGAGACGCCGACCTCCACCATCGCCTCGGCCGCATCCCGGTTGAGCGCCGCCATCAGCGCGATGGCCTGCCGCGCCGTGGCTTCGTCCGCCAGGCCGCGCTTGACCGCCGTGGCGATTAACCCTGTGCCGATGGGCTTGGTCAGCACAATCTGATCGCCGGGACGGGCCGCTGCGTTGGTCACCACCCGGCCGGGGTGCACGACGCCGGTGACGGCCATCCCGTACTTGGGCTCGGTATCGTCTACCGTGTGCCCGCCGATGACGCTTACACCGGCCTCGGCGGCCTTGTCGAGCGCGCCTTGCAGGATGCGGTGGAGCACCTCCACCGGCAGCCGGTTCGAGGGAAAACCAACGATGTTGAGCGCAAAGAGCGGCCGGGCGCCCATCGCGTAAATGTCACTGAGCGAATTGGCGGCCGAGATCGCCCCGAAGTCGTAAGGGTCGTCGGCGATGGGTGTGAAGAAATCCACCGTTTGCACAATCGCCAGGTCGTCGGTCAGTTTGTAGACGGCAGCGTCGTCGGAGGTCTCCACGCCGACCAGCACGGCGGGGTCGGTTGGCAGGGGCAGTTTCGCCAACACCCGCTCCAACACCTGGGGACGCAGTTTGCAGGCGCACCCCATACCGTGGGTGTAGTGGGTCAACTTGATCTCGCCGATTTCCGCCAGCATCGGCGCGACCAGCACGCCCTCCGGCTGCAAGCGTCGCACGGCCGCCGCAACGACCTCGATGGCCCGGTCAATCTCCTCGGCAGTGGTCATCTTGCCGACGGAGAAGCGCACCGTGCCCATCGCGTACTCCAACGGCACCTGCATCGCTTGCAGCACCGTCGAGACGTCCACCTGGTCGGCGTGGCAGGCCGCCCCCGCCGAAGCCGCCACCTGCTCACCGATCTCTGAAAGGAGCGTGTTGGCCTCGACGGAGCGAAAACTGACGCTGAGTGTGTTGGGCAACCGCTCGTCCGGGTGGCCGTTGAGCCTGAGCAGGCCGGGGGTGTCCAGTTCGCGGGCCAGGCCGGCCCACAGCCGGTCGCGCATGGCGCGCATGTGGGCCACGTTGCGCTCCATGTCCCGCCCGGCGATCTCGGCCGCCTGGCCCAGCCCGACGATCTCCAGCACGTTTTCGGTGCCGGCGCGACGGTTGGTCTCGTGGTCGGCGCCGTGGACGAACTTGTCCAGCCTGACGCCGGAGCGGACGTAGAGTGCGCCGACCCCCTTGGGCGCGTAGAGCTTGTGTCCCGCCACCGACAGGAGGTCTACCCCCAATTCGTCCACACGCACGCGTATCTTGCCCACCGATTGCGCCGCGTCAGTGTGCATCAACGCGCCGTGGCGGTGGGCGATGGCCGTGATTTCAGCGATCGGCTGGATGGTGCCAACCTCGTTGTTGGCGTGCATGATGGTCACCAGGATGGTATCGGGGGTGATGGCCCGCTCGACGTCGGCAGGGTCCACCATCCCATACTCGTCCACTGGCAGGTAGGTGACGCGGTAATCCTGGCTTTCGAGCCACCGGCAGGGCTCCAGCACTGCCGGGTGTTCGATGGCCGAGGTGATGATGTGGTTGCCGCGCTCACGATAGGCGGCGGCCACGCCCTTGATGGCGCTGTTGTTGGACTCGCTGCCGCCGCTGGTGAAGACGATCTCGGCTATCTGGCAACCCAGCAGCGCCGCCACCTGTGCGCGGGCGCGCTCGACCGCTCGCTTGGCCTGCACGCCGTAGGGATGCGCACTCGACGGGTTGCCAAAGTGCTCGTAGAGGTAGGGCACCATCGCCTCCGCCACGCGGCGGTCAATGGGCGTGGTGGCGTTGTAGTCTAGATAAACGGGTTTCGATGTCATACGGTCTCCTCCCCCACCCCAGCCCTCCCCCACGAGGGGAGGGAGCCCCTACCTCCCCCCTATGGGGGGGGATTAAAGGGGGGGCTATGCAAACTGAATGACGACCTCCGGCGGGCGCACGAGCGTGTTGACCAGTGTGGCGTGTCGCGCCACGCCCAGCAGCCTGCGCTTCGTTGCCTCATCCGGCTCTGGCTCAATGTGGAGCGTCGCCCGCACCTCGCCGACGCGGCGGGGGTGCTCCAATTCCTCGTACTCCAACTCCACGCTCAACCGCTCAAGCGGTATGCTACGCAGCCGGCAGGAGTTGACCACGAACTCGCAGATGCAGGCACCCAGCGCCGCCGCAAACAACCGGGGCGCGCTCGGAGCGATGCCCCCGCCCCCATCCTCCGGCGCGGCATCCACGACCATGGCGTGCTCGCCCACCGTCGCCAGGAAGCGCAATCCGTCTACGTGTTGCACTGTGAGCCTCACTACAACCCCCTTTCCTCTGGGCCAATGGTGATCGCACACCCTGCGCCGACCCGGATGAAATCCTCCCCATACTCCTCGGCGAAAATCCGTATCGCCCGGTCGCCCGTGCAGTGACACGGCGCAACTTTCCGCACGCCCAACCGGCGAAAGTCGGTGATGATGCGCCCGACCTGTCTCCTGCCTACACCGCCCAGGTGGAAGCCGCCCAGCACCAGGTACACCCCACCCCCCCCGGCCCCCCCGATGCGGGGGGGAGTTCTACCCCCTGCGACTTCCTGGGCGCGGCGCACCATCTCCACGACGCCCGGATGGGCGCAGCCGGTGATCACGACCAGCCCCTCATCGGTCTCCACCGCCAGCGCCTGCTCGACGAGGCGTGAGCCCACCTCGCCGGTGGTGTGGACGGCAGGCCGGATCTTCATCGGCTCGCGCACTTCGACCAGCGTGGTGAGCGAGCGCACGTCGGCCTTAAAGCGCGCAGGGAACGAGCAGGGTACGTAGACCGTCGGACGAATGCCGGTGGCGAGTAGCCCTCCCAGCCCACCGGTGTGATCGCCGTGGGCGTGAGAGAGAACCACCGTCTTTATCCCCTCCACGTCAATCCCCATTTTCTCCATGTTGGAGAGCAAGGTACGGCTGTCCCCGCCGGTGTCGAAAATCAGGTCATTGTCCACCAAACAGGAGAAGCCCCAGCCGGAGACCAGGTTGGGATCCAATGTCCTGTTATCGTAAACAACAATGATTTTCATCTTCTGCACCTCCTGACGCTGCTAAAGCACCTGCCACGTGCAATAGAGCAATTGGAGACCGAAAAGGATGAGTATCGCGCCACACACTATCTTGAAAACCCTGAGATGCGCGGGGGATTTGAGTATCCTTTCGGGAAGAAAACCGACCAAAGGGCCAAGTATCATCACGGGGACGATGGTCCCTATTCCAAAGCAGAGGGCGTAGGCTACTCCCTGAAGCGCGTTCGTCACTGTGCAGGCAATGTAGGTGAGGATGGCCACCAGAGGCACACAGGGCGAGATGCCGATGAGGAAACCCAGGCCCAGCATACTCCCACCACCCCCCTTTACAATGCGCTTCTTGTAGAGCGGCTTCTCAAACCCCTCACCCAGGATGATAAGCACTCCCACAAGCACGATGAAAATTGCCATAGCCAGGTAGAGATAGCCTGATTTGTGAGGAGGGAAAAAGCGATTGATAGAGGCAAAAGCCACGCTCGCCAGTCCCCCCAGGATGGCGAGGCCGAGAAGCCGGCCGAGGGAGAACATTGCGCTCACCCTCAAGCCCTCCCGCCAGCCCCCCTTCGTGGCGGCAATGTAGGGCAGAAGGATGGGGCCACATAAGGCCAGGCAAGGCCCCCAGCCCATGCCGAAGCCCGCACCCAGCAACTTAAGCGCTTCCACTCTTACCTCTCCCCGCAAGCAAAGGCGACAGCGTTCTGCAACAACCTGAGCGTCCCGTACTCCTCCGCGTCAACCCCTCCCTCCAGGCTTCCCTCTGGATGGGGGCTGAAGATGACCACCCAGCGCACAAAGCACAGAGGCAAGGAGTGACGTTCCCCTCAATCTTGAACCTCCAGCCTGCTGCCCACGCCCACCAGAATGAAATCCTCCCTGTAGACTTTTTCAAATGTGCTGCGGGCCAAATCGCCGGAGCAGTGACAGGGGGCCACTCGCTCCACGCCTTCCTCCTTAACCCCCTCGACGATACTCCTTACCTGTAAGAGGTTCATCCAGCAGAGGTGAAAACCGCCCACCACCATAAGGACGTCGCCGTCTAGCAAGTTTTTGGCCTCCCTGACCACGTTCACGACCCCCGGGTGGGCGCAGCCAGTGATCACCACCAGCCCCCGCGCCGTCTCGATCACCAGCGACTGCTCCCTTATCAGGTCCCCGAGTTCCCCGGTCGAGTAGACATGCTCACAGATTTGCACTGGCTCGTGGACCTCAATGAGTTCCGCCCCGGCCTTCCTCACGGTCTCCTTGATGCTCTCGGGGAGACATTCGGGCAGGTAGACGGTGACTGCGTGGTTCTCCTCGAGGAAGCCGGCCAGCCCACCGACGTGATCGTAGTGGATGTGTGAGATAACGATTACATCTACGTCCTGGGGGTCAATCCCCAGCGTGCGCATATTGCGCAGCAGCATCGCGCTGTCGCCGCCGGTGTCGAAGAGAATGGTCTTCTCCACCCCCCCCGGCCCCCCCGATGCGGGGGGGAGTTCCACCAGGCAGGAGAAGCCCCAGGCCGTCTCCAACCGCTCATCGTACTCGTTGTTGTCGTAGAGAATGGTGATGATGATGCCGCCAGGAGCCTCAACGGGCGTGGCGGTGGGCACAGGAGGAGTCGAAGTCGGGACAGCAGTGAGCGTGGGCGGCGGTGCTGTGCTCTGAGCCTGCCCAAGCGTCGGTATGATCGTTGGCGCGAACGTGTGCGTTGGCACGACAGTCGGCGTCGGCGATGCACATCCGGCGACCAGCAGGCCGATCAGCCCCACCAGCACCCATCTTGTCATTCGCATCGTGCTGCCTCCCTCACCGCCCTCGCCGCCGGTGACGTCGCTGGCGTCCAGTGTCGCCCCTATCTACCGCCGGTGACGTTCCACTCCCCGCAGATGGTCTCGTCACTGCGGAGCGCCGCGTCAACCAGCGGGCCAATGCCCGCGTCAGCGCGCTCGCTGCCTTCATCAACAGCCCCGCACCGGTGACGACGACCGCTGCACCCGCTGTCTCCACCAGCGGGCCGGGCTGGTAGGGGCGCGGTGACCGCGCCCCTACGGGGGCGGGGACGAGTTCGCCCTGAACCACGGGCTGAATGGTGCCCTCCGGACAGGCATCCACGCAGGCTCCGCAGCCGGTACACGCCTCCTCGTCAATGCGGGCCTTGCCATTCACCAGAGCAATCGCCCCAACGGGGCATACTTCGATACACGCGCCGCAGCCCGTGCAGCGTTCGCTGTCCACCCACATCGTCTGCGTGCCCATCATCCCTCCTGAAACCCATCACCTACGATCAGCGCTATCCCGATGAAGCCACCCCAGGGCAAGGCCACTTGCGGCCACGGCCATCCGCGAGGAAACAGGGTGGTGCGCCACACGGTGCGCGCCTGCTCATTTGCGACCGACCACAGCAGCCGCTTCAACTCCCCCACGCCGTAGAAATGTGCCGCGTCGTAGACCGTTCGGCGAAAGAGCCCCGCCAGCCGGCGCTGCAGGCCAAGGACGCTCCAGCGGTTGAGCACACCCAGGACCACTCCACGTCGGGATACCCGCAGCGTCTCCGCCAGCGCCTCCCTGGGTTGCTCCAGGAACTCCAGCGTGGTGATGAGCGCCGTCAGGTCGAACGCGCCGTCGGCGAAGGGAAGCCTTCGCGCGTCACTCTGCACCAAAGGGACACCACTCAATGCCCGTGCCTCCGCCAGCATGGCCGCCGAGAGATCCAATCCCACCGCCGCCAATCCTTGATCGCTCAGCCAGCGGGTGAAGTGGCCCGTGCCGCATCCGATCTCCAGCACGCTGCCCGGTCGAGAAAAGCCCTGCACTAGCCGGTCCAGAACGGCCTTCTCCAACTCGTCGGCCCGTCGCCCCTCTGGCCTCTTGTACCAGGCTTCGTAGTGGGCGGCGGACCGCTCGTCGAAGGCCGTATCGCTGGGACCCATCTCACGACTCTTCGGGCGACGGGCAGGCATTGGAGAGAGTGACCGTCATCACCACGTCCCCGTGCTCAGCAGCCCGGTGGAACGCCTCCTGCAAGGCGGCGAAGACCTCCTGCTCCTCCCCCCACACCAGGGTACTCATCGCACCCATGCGGGTCTTCAGATTGTGATCGTGGAAGACGTGCACTGCCTCGCGGACGGGCGTCCCAATCGAGACCTGCCGCAGCGGATAGAGGCTGACCTGTGCCGACATCACGCTCATCTCTGACCTTCTCAGCGAAAGAACGCCTGGCCCTGAAACACGAAAGCGTCACGGGCCTTGGCGACGCAGCAAGGATGCATAGGCGGCAACTCGTCTTCAGGGCCGAAATAGCGCGCACCTATAATCTCCTGCATATCCGGCTGGAGTTCACCACCAACGACCCGGCACTCGAAGAAGAGAATCGCCGGCTGCACCTGGTCGCCGTTGGGATAAGCGAAGGTGTACTCCGGGCTCGAATAAACGCCAATCAGTGCCACCGGCTCGACCTCCAGCCCGATCTCCTCGCGCACCTCGCGCGCGACCGCATCGGCGGCCCGTTCGCCCAATTCCATCCCCCCACCGGGGAAGCTCCATAAGTTGTCCCCGTCGCTGCGCCGCAGGAGCAGGATGCGCCCTTCCCCATCCCGGATGCAGGCCGCCGCAGCGGGGACCAGCAGCAGGTCGTGCCCCACGCACTTCCGCAGGCGGGCAAGATAGCCAGTTGCTCCCATCTTCTCATACCTCGTTTACTTTGCACTTTTTCCCATACACGACGATGATCCTGTGGTCGGGACACGATTCCTGGGCCTGTGCCAATCTCTTGAGAAGGTGCTCCTCCAGCTTATCCGGCAAGGCGTGCAGACCCGGCGGCGTGAAAAGGATCCGGTGTGGATTCAGAAAACCGGTCTCCATCAGACGAGTCATCTCTGGGCGCAACATCCCGCAGGATATGATGCAACGATCCTCGAACGTAGAGCGGGTGATTTCAGCCATCGCTCTTTCCCTCTAGCACAACTGAGTCAACGACTAACATACGGTATTCTCGCCTTCGCACCTCTCTTGCCAGAAGGGTGGCATCTGCCCATTGCTCGAGTCTCCGCTTCCGGTTGCTTTTCTCTACTTGTTGTTGGTACTACGATGTCCTAATGTCTCCGGTATCGTGGTCAACAAAGGGATTTTTAGCAGCAAGTCTATCACTATAGGGATGAGAAATACATAGACTGGGCCTAGATTTTTCCACATCAGCCCGCCGAGGATGGGAGCGGGGATGGTGACCAATCCTTGGAAAAGGCCAATCAGGCCGCTCCACTTACCCATCTGCTCTACTGGAACGAGTTCCAAGGTCATGGCACCTGTGATACCTGCTGAGATGGCATAGAAAGTTTGTAGCGCTCCTGCCAGGATCAAGGTGACGGAGTTAAAAGAGAAGACGAGCAACAAGTTGGAGGCGTACCACAGTGGCGTGAGGAGATAGATCACCTTTTTCCGTCCTATCCTATCCGCCAGTCTGCCCAGGGGGATGCCAAATAGAAGACGCGCCAGGATCGTGGCCGTGGTCATGACCCCCAGCAGGTACTGATCCGCCCCTTTTGCCTGGTGAGCGAAGAGCTGGAGGAAAGGGGCGGTCATGGCCATTGGCAGCCAGGTGAGAGAAGAGATCACAAGCCATCTCCTCAGGGGGGCTTCTCCTTCAAAGAGCTGCCTAAAGCCACCTATAAAGCCCGGATTGGCTCCCGCCCCGGTCGCGCGCACCCGCTCTGGCTCCCTCAATTGAGCAGCCACGAAGAGGAGGATGAGGCCATATCCAGCAAAGCGGACATAATACAAGGGGCGGATACCCTCCGCAGTCAGCCCCCCAAAAACTGTGATCAGCGGGGCGGCAATCAGGGGAGCGATCAGGGAGAGGAGGGAAGCGAAGGTGACGCAGAGGTTCTGGGCAGTCGCTCGATCCTTGTTCTGCACCGAGTCGGCGCAGATCACGCTGCAGCCCGTGCCAGTCAGCCTCATAGAGACGGAGAACAGGATAGTGGCAGCGATGATTACCTGCCAGTTGGGTGCCAGGGCGTAAACCAACGCCACTCCAGCCAGCAATCCCATGCCCAGCAAATAGAACCGCTTGATGCCGTGGCGGTCCACCAGCCATCCCACCGGCGTGGAAATGAGGGCAGCGATTCCATTGCCAATACTGCTCACCGTCCCCAGTTCGACCGAATTGGCCCCCAGGGCCACTGTGTATATGGAATCGTACTGCGCGGTAAGGTTGAGCAAGAAGCTATTCACCGCCGAGCGCGTGATCGCCACCCGGTAGTTATGCTTCTGTCGGCCGATGAATCTGGGCACTCTCCCGATCATTCCGCCAACCACGTCTGTTATGGAAAGCCCCTCCACCTTGCGCAACTTCAATTTCCCCTTCATTTCTCAACTGTGGATGCCGCTTCGCTCACCTTTTTCAGAGGGCGGAAGCGTCAAGCGCCGGCTGGTCGCCCTGGGCGCGGAACCTATGCACATTTATCCCTATAACCCCGATATGCGCTGGTACTGGCACGGCCGCGAGCGTAGGCTTCGTGCCACCCTTTGGGAACCGGCATCTCCTTGTATAACTGCACGCGCCGGGCCTCAAGCAGGCAACGGGGACACTCCATGAAATCCGCCGCACAAATCACCCTGTGGCCCGTCTCAGATGATAGACGATCCAGCCAGGAGAGCCCCTCTTCGCAGCGCAGCAGGTGGTGATCGAGGATCAGCGTGTCCACGTGACGGGCCAACTGCCGCGCGTTCCTCCATGCCCTCCACCGCCGCTTCGATGAAAGCCACGAAAGATAGAGGGGCGGGCCGCCGACCAACACTATATCCGGCCGCCAGGCCAGTATCAATGACACGGCCTCGCCATCGAGAAGTTGGATGTCAGAAGCATGCACAAAGACTGTATCCTCACCCTCAATGCGGGTCATCATCACCATTCCAAGTCTGCCATTCCGTTCCCCGTGCGGCACAGGTAACGAAAAGGCCAGAGGCCCATCCCTTTGGCCTTCCGCATTCGGCAGGTCTCTGCCCAACACCTTGCACAAGGACTTCTTCCGGCGCAACATATTGTAGGACAGCCCTTCAGTCCCCCTGGCCCAGAATCGAACCGTGTGGCACAAAGGAGCCACCTGTTGTGCTTTGAGTTGGTAGGGATTGGCGTTTGGTAGGGGAACATGATCCCCGTGGAAGTGGCTCATCACCACATCGGTAGCGTCCTCTAATTCCGCTATGATTCTCTGGCGCACCTGCTCCCCAATCGCCACCTGTGCCGGGTGGGGAAGCAGTCCATAGCGCCGGTAGCCCAACGCCAGTCCGGGGTCAATGACGATCTTGCGGTCCCTGATCTCCACTATGCAGGAGAGGCCGCGTACTCCCAGCGATTCCGATCCAAGGATTCTGATACGCATCTCATTCCCGCGCCGACCTCAGGCTCCTCGTTCAGCCTCCATGAACAACCCCAAGAGGATCGCCGCCGCTCGCTCGACCAGCGCGGCACAGGAGCCCAGCCCGCCCGGTGCGTGGACCATCTCCCTCAGCCGGGCGCATTGAGTGGCCCCCAGTTGCTCCAGGAAGTGCGCCCGGTAGCGAGTGGCGAGGTCGAGGGCCGGCAGGTCGCTTTCGTTCAGGCTTTTCCGGCCGAGCAGCCCGCCGATGACCAGCACCCCGCCGCTCAGCGCCCCGCACATCTCCTGTTGAGTGTCTCCCACGCCGCCGGCCAGGCCGGTCGCCATCCGCGCACACTGCGGCTCCAGATCGCCCAACACGTGCTCGCCCACGGCGAGCATCATGGCCTCGGCTCAATGGTAGCCCTGCCCGACCAGGTCACCGGCCTGTGCAGCCACGTCGTTCCGCGCATGTACCTCAACAATCATCTGATTCCTCGCTTCGCGCGCTGCCCTCTGCGCGCCGGTTGGCGATCGTCTCCTGCAGTGTGCTCACTGCCAGTTCTGCACAATGGGCGCTTTCCTCGGGCAAGCCATCCAGGGCAGCGATCAGATCTTCCGGCGTGATCTTGCCCGCCTCCTCCAGCGACATCCCCTGCACCAGACGAGTGAGCATACTCCCGCAGGCCACCGCTGGCCCGCAGCCGTCGGTCATGAAAGCGGCCTTCTCGATCCTTTCGCCATTCAGCCGCAGGTAAATCTCCATCGTGTCACCGCACCAACCATGCACGATCCCATAGGCATCCGCCCTCTCCATACGGCCCAGGTTCCTGGGATTGTGGGCCTCCTTGATGACCTTGTCCGAGTAAAGCGCCCGTTCCTGCTCAATGATCTGCCTTTGCAGATCTGCTACCATGTGGTCAAAGTCGGCTGCTTCTCCCTGATCACCCACGTGAACCTTCTCATGCCGGATTACCAGCGTTCCCGCTGCCGGCGGCGTGCGCGCCGGCCGCCGCCCCACCTGCCGTAGATCGCGCGGCCGGGGACGCCTGCGGCACGAGATGAGAGCGCCGGGCCAGGCTGCTGCTGTCCCCGGTTCCCCAGAAGCGCCGTTACGCGGGGCACCACCTCCCGCCCGACGAAGCCCAGCGCCGCCCCCAGCCAGGGCCGCACGCCGCCGCTGGGCCGGGGGGCTGGCGCGACCGGTCGGACCGGGATCGGAGTCGGCGCAGGCACGCGTACCGGCGCTGGCTTCTCAGCCACAGTCGGCTCCCGCAGCGCCAGAAGCGCCCCGTTGGGGCAGGCCGAGAGACATGCCTCACACTCCCGACACAGGCTTTGTTCCACCCTCGCCACACCATCCACCACGCTGATGGCTCCTGTCGGGCATGCATCCGCGCACAAGCCGCAGCCGGTGCAACGTGCTTCGTCAACATACACCATGTGAATCACCTTCTCTCATATTGGAGCAAAAGCCACACGTGGAGCAGCCTTTCCAGGCCGCTGGTAAGCCCGAAAGCCTGCCCCACGTGTGAATGTTCACGCCATCAGATGCTGATCTCAATCTTTCCCTTCCTGAAGCCCTTGAGCGGCGATAGGAGCCCCAGGATCGTACCTCTCACTATGCTGGAGATAAATGGATTCATAGGCATCGGCCGGCCGTCTATTCTGACCTCCGTGGCCGGATGCAAGGAGACGCAGTCCTCCACGCTGCCGGTTCCGGCGACGATCTCGTGGGCCATATCGTAGCAAGTCTCGTGACCGCAGCCACCACAGTCGAGGTTGGGCAACTTGAAGGCTTTCTCCTCCACCAGGTCAGCGATCTTGCCCACCTCGTCCCGGCTCAGGAGGGAGACGCCCATTCCCTCCACCTGGTCGGCCGGCCCGACGGCACAGATAGCCAGGCCGTCAAAGAGGTCCCGGTCGTCCGGCTCTCCCCGCAGGCACACGATCTTGGGGAAGGTCTTCTCCGCCTTGAAGCCCTCGACGAGAATGAACTCTGCCTCCAGATAGGGGGTGATATCCTCCAGGCTCAGCGGCTTCTTCCAGAAGACCCCCGACTCCTGCGGCGAGATAAACCCCACCTGACCGACGGCTCCTCCCAGTATGGTGGTATCCTTCCCCGGGAGATCCAGGTGGTGAGATAGATGTTTGATCACGGCCACCTTGTGACCTCTCCTGGTCAACTCGCGGGCCAGCGCGCGGGTCAGTGTGGTCTTGCCGCTGTTCTTGTACCCGATGATACCTGCGACTTTGAGCAATTTCTCTCTCCCTAAAGACCTCCGAGGTTTTCCGAAACCTCGGAGGTCTGAATTCAACCGGTCGTTAATCTGTCCAGCCGTTCCATCACCTCGGCCAATTGCCGTTGCAGCATCTCGGCTTCCTCTCGCAGGCGGCCCACCTTGCCCTGCTCGTACTCCTCTGCGACGGGTTCGGCTTCGTGGTCGTGACCTGTGCTCTTGCGACAGGGCTCAGCGCCGCGCAATTTACCACCCAGGTAGCCCTCCAGGGCATGGCGCACGGTGCCGGAGGCACCCGTCACTGCCTCAACCCCGTATTGCTCGAAGAGGGCGAGGGCTCGCCTCCCCATCCCGCCGGTGAGCATCACGCCGGCCCCCTGGCTACGGATGAAGCCGGGCACTTGCCCCTGCTGATGGTGATCGTAGTAGGGGTTCGCCACGGCGTTGACCTGCTTCACCTCCTGGCCCTCGATGTCCGCGAGGACGTAGTAGGGGCAGCGCCCAAAGTGGGGGCTCACCACACTGTCCAGCCCGTTGTTATCGTCTGCCGATACCGCGACGCGCATCTTACTTCTCCTTTTCCAGCCGGTCGAGCCGCTCCACCACCTCGGCCAGTTGCTTGCGTAACTCGCCGGCCATTCCCTTCAGAGCGGCGATCTCATCTCCGCGGGAAGAGGCCGGGGCAGCAGTAGCCGTCGCAGGCGGAGGTGGCGTCGGAGGGACAGCACCGACCGCGCGGCGGCCCATGCCCATTCCACGTCCCATGCCCATACCACGGCCCATTCCTCGGCCCATCCCCATACCGCTGCCCATGCCCACCCCAGCCTGGACGTTGGCTCCGGCGACGGATTGAAGTCCTCCTGCCTTGTATGCTTCAACTGCCTCCCGAACCGTCCCGCCGCCGAAAAGGCAAATGGACACACCGGCGGCCTGAAAGACGTTGAAGGCATTGGGGCCCATGTTACCGGTTACCACCGCCTGCGCCCCGTGCTCAATGACAAACTGGGCCGCCTGGATGCCCGCTCCGCCCCCAGCGGTGACCGCCGGGTTCTCCATGGCCTCGAACTGCATGCTCTCCGTGTCCACGAAGACATACATAGGACAGCGCCCGAAGACGGGGCTGGCTGGCGCGTCGAGGTCTGCGCCGTTGGCTGTGACGACAATCTTCATTTGCATTCCTCCTGATCAAAGGTATAATCTGATTTGTCCATTGGGTGGGGAGTCCTATTCGGACCCCCCACCTGGTTAGGACCCCGGGGCGGGTGGCGGAGTATATGGCGACGTCATCCGCCCCGACGTGTCCCCTGTGAGCGCGGTTAGGCCTCCTTCTCGAGTTCTTCAATGCGCTTGCTGATGGCGTCCAGTTGCTTCTTCAGCCACTCAGCCTGCGTCTTGAGGAATTCGGTCTCCTGCTCCGGCATCGGTGGCGTGGCATAAGGGCCATACGCCGCGGCTGGCGGCATGCCGTAAGGGCCATACGCCGCGGCCGGTGGTGCTCCCCAGGCTGGCGCGTACCCGAAGCGGGCCCAGCCGGGCAGGCCGGTGGCGTAGTACTGGTTCCGCCAGCCCCGACCGCGCCCCCAGCCGCCGCCTCGGCCCATGCCGAAGCCGCGTCCAGGGATTGGGTTCGCGTAGCCGGGTGCGCCGTAGCCAGCGCAGTAACCAGCCCCGCGCCCTGTCATCGGTCCCATTCCTGCCGGTCCAGTTCCATCTCCTGCTGGCATCTCATTCACCTCCTTTCTATCAAAGCGTTTTACCTACTGAACACACGTTACCATCTGGCAGACCTTCGCCCTCGTCCTCTGCCTGCGCCGCGGCCTCGCCCGCGCCCGAACGCACGCCCCAGCCACGTCGTTGGACGTAGCCAGCGAGCAAAGCGTCCGCCAAGCGCAGGCCGGGCGACCGGCACTCCCAGGCGCACAGGCGTGCCCTGCTGCCCTGCGTAACCGTAGGGCGCTTGCCCCGACTGGGGAAGGTTCAGTGCACAGTACCCCTCGCCGCGCCCGGTCATCGGACCCTGGCCTTGCGGCCCTGTTCCATCAAATCTCGGCATATCTCTCACCTCCCTTCTACTGAACTATACATCTCTCACTCACTTCCTGCCATCAATCGTATGCCAGGCGTGTCTCTTCATCTGTTAAGACGTGCTGGATCCACTCTTGCCATCTGGCTGATCGCCAGGTCCCCAGTTCCTGGTGGGTCAGGTAGTAGTTCTGGGGGATGGGGTGGGTACCGATAACCACCTCCAGCCCGTATTTGGCCGGGATGAAGTCGCAGAAAGCCTGCAGGCGCGGGCAGGGCGGGTAACCAACCACCAGGCCCGTAGCCAGGTGGACGACCTCGGCGCCATTCTTCTTCATCTCCGCTGGAGCGTACTCCACGTTGCCGCCAGGACAGCCTCCGCAGGTGGTATAGCCTACCAACTCGACTTCCTCGCCCTCGTACAGGGCGAAGGCTCCCTCCCGGTTTCGCAGAGCCCGCAGGCACTTCCCACCCGCACAGGTATGGTAACGGTTGCAGATGATGATGGCGATTTTCTTCACTTTGACTCTCCTTAAATTTACGTGCCTATGCCTATCCCTGCCTGAGCACGATGCTCCCGACCGGCACGCCTACATCGCGGGCGATGACCGGGCACTTGGTTTGCAGCAGGAAGAACACCCTCGGTCCCTCCTCGCTCAGCGTCTCATAGTTGGCTTGCCCCTTGGCAATGACTAACTCAGCCTCGTCGTACAGATGCCGGAATTCCTCCGAGCAGCGATCCAGAATCGTACCCGGAGCATCTGAGCCGGTGCTGACGACCTCCGCCACCCGATCCACCCCGGCGGCCAGCGCATCCTCCTGCGTCGCGTCGTTCAGGATAGGTCCTTCTTTCACAGCGTAGACGACCGGCACGTCGAGCGCTTCGATCAGCACCCGGTCGAAGACCGTCTCGCCAGCGTTGTCGGCCAGGTAGAGTAGGGGCGCGGTAACCGCGCTCCTACCTGCTCCGGAGAGCGCGTCCCGAAAGGCCATCCCATCGTCAATGGCGAAGGACTGGGCCAGCACTCGCTCTACTTCATCCCACAGGTCATACTGCTGATCCGGCCCCAGGTCAATGATGTTGCCGGCGATACTCAGCCGCACGGCCACCTCCAGCGGGTCATCCGCCTCCGCCAGCAGTGATTTCAGCCGGGGGTAGAGGGCCAGCGCCTGGCGGGTGCCGGTCTCCTTGGCCGCCCGATATGGGTCGCTGTCACCGACTTCCTGGCGCACGATGCGGTGCACCCGGTCGCCGATCTCCGGCGGCGTGCTTGACAGTTCGATTTGCCTTAGCGCGTCGAGCACGCGGTCAAGCACCACTTTTTGCTGACTCTCGTCGGCTCCGGCCAACCGTGCCGCGTCCAGCGCCTGGCGCAGGAAACACGGGTAACAATCCAGATAGGTCCTCATCCACATCTACGGAAAGATCGGTGCCGTTTTCCGTCTCGGCACCCGCTCTACCAGTTGCCCGGTGATCGGCTCGAACAATTTCGCCTCATACTCCTCGATCTCCCCCGCATCACAGCGGCGGGCCAGTTCCGGGTCCAGCGGTAGTTGCCCCAGCAGCGGCGACCCCATCTTCAGCGCCGTGCGGAACGCCTGGCTGGGGCCGAAGACCTCGATCTTCTCCCCACACCTGGGGCAGGTGACGTAACTCATGTTCTCCACCAGTCCCAGGATAGGTGCTCCCATGTGCTGGGCCATACGGGCCGCCTTGCGCACCACCATCCCTGCCAGGCCCTGCGGCGAGGTGACCAGTACCACCCCGCTGAGCGGTATGGACTGCATCACCGTCAACGAAGCGTCGGAGGTGCCGGGGGGCAGGTCCACGATCAGATAATCCAGGTCGCCCCAGAAGACTTCGTTCCAGAATTGCTTGATGGCGCTGCTGATGAGCGGACCACGCCAGATGACGGCTTCATCCTCGCTGGGCAGCAGCAGATTGATGGACATCACCTTGATGCCACCAGGAGTTTCGGCGGGGAGGATGCCCGTCGGACTCATCAATGGCGGCTCGTGGAGGCCGAACATCCTGGGGATACTGGGGCCGGTGATGTCAGCGTCGAGTACGCCCACTCGCTTTCCCTGCCGGTTCAACGCCACCGCCAACAACGCTGCCACCGATGACTTCCCCACGCCGCCTTTCCCGCTCAGTACGGCTACCACGTTGGCAATCTTGTTTGCGGACTGTGCGGGCTTGGGGCCGCCCTCGGATGCAGTCATGAACGCGGCACGCTCCTGCTGGCTCATCTCGGTCAGGTTGACTTCAACCCGTGAGGTCGCGTCTAATTTCGCGACTGTCTCTTTGACCGCACGCACCAGGTCGTCTTTGATTGGGATTTCCGCGAAAGGCAACGCCAGCGTAAGCGTGACTTTCTCATCCTCGACGTTTACGGCTCTGATCATCTCCAATTCGACCAGATTGCGCTTGATCTCGGGGTGCATCACCCCGCGCAAGGCGTCAAGAACCTGCTTATCTGTGATCATTTTCCCCCTCACGAAACTGTGTTTTTGTCATTTGTTCATTGTTCATTGTTCATTGTTCATTGTTCATTGTTCATTGTTCATTGTTCATTGTTCATTGTTCATTGTTCATTGATTCATTGTTCATTCTCTCATCATCGTCAGTAACCGTTTGCCCGGTATCTGCGGGAAGGTCGCTCCCTGGCTCACGGCCCGTAACGCAGCCGGCACGTCTACTACCAATGTCCCGGCGAGTGCGTCCATGCGGTGATCGAACAGCACCGGCGAAAGCGGGGCGCTGCCGCCGAGGAGGATGACGAAAGCGTCAGGACGGCACAGGCCGATCAGATCGTCGAAGGTGTGGTTGATGAGCGACGTGCCGGTCAGGGCGATTACGTCCGCCTGGGGCAGCACCTCAGCCGCCCGCTCGGCAGGCAGGTCGCCAGGGCGAGGATGCAGTTCTACCACCCAACATTCGGCCGCTGCCCGCCGCACCCGTTCGACGAAGGGGAAGTGGCCCACGATGGCCACTCGCCGCCCCGTCCCCCGCTCCAGGATGACCTCCTCGGCGTTGACCTCGGCGCAGGCCGCTTCGTCCACCTCCAGCAGCGCGTTGAACGCTGCCATGCCGATGCTGGCCTCCAGCGTGCTGGACGAGCGGAGCAACGCCGCCAGTTCCCGCCCGCTGCGCTCCAAAAGACGCCCGGCGTGGGGTACCGGTGGGCCGCTGGGGTGAGTGGCTGGACGCAGCGTCGAGGCCAGGCCACAGCGGGGTGGGTCGGTGTCCAGCACCACCGCCGTCCAGAAAGCCCCCACCAACACCTGGCGCACCGGTGCGTCGGTCCGCAGGCTCTCCAGCAGCGCTTCAATGGTATTCACCTTCACCTTCCTCCATGTGCCGGCTGTAGGTACCCACGAGATGATCTATCAGCCCCCGCGTCTCTTGCAAATCCCGTGTCCACAGGCCCAGCGCCTCGTCCCCCAGGGCGGTGAGGCGGTAGACCCGGCGGGGGGGCCCCTGCGTCTGTTCCTCGTCCCAGGTGGAGGTGACCCATCCCTGGTCCTCCATCTCCCGCAACGCCCGGTAGACGACGCTGGGATTGATGTCCTCCAGACCGAACTCCCCCAATCGCTCCAGGAGAGTATAGCCGTGGGATGGGCCGTAGTGCAGGAGCAGCAGCAGCGCCGGCTTCAGGAACCGTACCGCCCGGCGGGAACAGCCCCGCCATCGCCATCCCCTACCTCGTCCTCGCATCCCTTGTCCTCCTTCACAGGGCCACCAGGCAGACCCTGCCTCAAGCGGTCTTAGTATACCACACTATGTACAAATTGTCAATAGATGAATTGCACAGAGATAGCGTTTGCTGCTGACCCGCTCGCGCTGGCGCGGGTAGCCATTGGCCTTAGCGAGGTTGACGAAGTAACGATGTAAGGTATACTTGAACCAGAAGCACAGTGTTGCTTGGAGGCATGGATGATGAATCCTCGTCTTGAGCAAATTCCGAAGGTGCTGGAACTCTATCTCCAGATTTCCCAGTACCCGATCCTGGGCCGCAGCATCCGGGAGCGCATGCGCCAGGAACTCTTCGCCCGTGGCGTCATCACCGCGGAACAATTCGAGCGGGAGGTGAAGGAGAAGGCCGTTCTCTCCCAGCGGCGGGAGGGGCTTGCGGCCCCCTTCGCCCAGGAGACAACGGAAGTGTGGCAGGAGCGGTTGGCGCAGATTCAGGATTATCTGACCGATTTCTACTTCGCCTACAATCTACCGCACGCGCTCTTCGAAGAGATCGTGCGCGCTGTCCTGGCCGAACGAGCGCCCGGCCAGGAAGTCACCCTGCCCTTCAACCCGGAACTGGCTCCCTGGCACATCTTGCTTACCCAGGCGAAGGAATACGCGGGCCTTCCCCCTGAGCAGCGAAGGCAGGTCAGTCATCATCTGGAGGAGATCACCGTCGTGCTGACCAAGAGCATGATCAGCGACCAGATGGCTTTCGTGAGGCTGGCTAAGGAGTTCCTCGACACAGAGGATTTTGAGGTGATTGGCAAGAGCCGCATTGGGGGGGGAAAGATCGGCGGCAAGGCAGCGGGGATGATGCTGGCCTGGAAGATCCTCCAGCGGGAGGATCCGGCCGACGAGATAGACCTGCGTGGGCGTGTCGTGATCCCCGCTTCCTACTTCGTCGGCGCCGACGTTTTCTACGACTTTCACGCTATCAATGGGCTGGAGGAGTTCATCAACCAGAAGTACAAGACACAGGAGGAGATTGAGGCCGATTATCCCCACATCCAAGAGGCCTGCGCCGATGGGCGATTCCCAGAGGAGGTGGTAAGGGAACTGCGGGTGTTGCTGACCAGGGTGGGGAACGTCCCGCTTATCGTGCGCTCCTCCAGCCTTCTGGAGGATAACTTTGGGTTCTCCTTCGCCGGTAAATACGATAGTTTCTTTTGCCCCAACCAATCCACTCTGGAGGAAAACCTGGCCGCGCTGACCAACGCCATCGCCCGGGTGTACGCCAGCGTCCTGAGCCCGGATGCGCTGCTTTACCGCCAACAGGTGGGGCTCGTAGACTACGATGAGCGTATGGGGGTATTGATCCAGAAAGTGCAGGGCCAGCGTTACCGCGACTTCTTCTTCCCCACTCTGGCCGGTGTGGGGTTCAGCCGCAATCCGTTTCGTTGGAATCGCAAGATTCGTCCGCAGGATGGCCTGCTGCGGCTGGTATGGGGATTGGGCACTCGCGCCGTGGAGCGGGTGGCCAACGATTACCCGCGTATGGTACCGCTCAGTCACCCGCAACTGAGGCCAGAGATCGGGGCAGACAAGATTCGCAGGTACTCTCAGCGGTTTGTGGACCTGATTGACCTGCAAGCCAACACCTTCAGGATGCTGCCCATAGCCGACGTGCTGCAACCGGACTATCCCGGCATTGTGCTCCTGGCCTCGCAGGACAAGGGAGATTACCTGCAGCCTATCTACGCCCCGGGTGTCCTGGGTCGGGCTCCCCTGGTTCTGACTTTCAACGAACTTCTGAAGAACCAGGAATTTGTGACGCTGATGCGAGGCGTCCTGAAAAAACTGGAGCGGCACTACGAGCGTCCGGTGGACGTCGAGTTCACGGTGGAGATCACGGCAGATCGCCCACCTCACTTTATCTTGCACCTGCTCCAATGCCGCCCCCTGAGCAGGCAGGAGTGGGACCAGAGCCTGCGCATCCCCGACGACGTGCCGCCAGAGGACGTGATCTTTCTGGCGCGGCGGCTGGTGCCGCACGGCCGGGTCGGACGCATCCGCTACGTCGTCTACGTTGACCCGATGCAATATGCCTGCGCGCCCGACTACGCGACCCGGTTCGAATTGGCGCGAGTGATTGGCCGGCTCAACAAGCGGCTGGAAGATGAATGTTTTATCTTGATGGGGCCAGGGCGCTGGGGCACCTCGAACGTCGAACTGGGGCTAAAGGTCACCTACGCCGACATCTACAACACCCGTGCTCTGATTGAGATCGCTCAGTCCAGGGCCGACGACACGTTAGAGGTCTCTTACGGCACGCACTTCTTTCAAGACCTGGTGGAGGCATGTATCTATCCCTTGCCGCTGTACCCCAACGCACCCGGCACGATCTTCAACCGTGCCTTCTTCGACGAAGCGGTCAACGTGTTGGGAGAGTTGCTCCCGGCCGATGCGCGATACGCCTCCTTCATCAAGGTGGTAGACGTGCCAGCATTGACGGGGGGACGCTACCTGGAACTGGTGATGGATAGCGAGCGGGACGAGGCGCTGGCATACCTCAAATACTATCCTGCGTCTTCAGAGCGTGTCTGAAAAACCGTTTGGAGTTGAGGTGCCCGCACTTTGATGCAATATGACCAAAACGCCTCGACGGAATGGAATGGAGTCCGCTACGCGATTTGTGATGCTCGTCGTGTGAGTTGTAATTCTATTGTATTTCGTAGTAGAATATAGATGATTTGGGTTGTCCGATCAGACGTTGGAGTTTTCGTGGGACCACACAAATCTGGATAGGTAAGGAGATGATAAGATGTTTCGAGAGAGGATACAGGCCAAGTATAGTGAATTGACCCCCAGTTTCTGTAAACTCGCGGATTTCATCTTGCAGGAGCAACTGGATGCGGCTTTCATGACAGCCACGGAGATGGCCCACCGTATGGGGGTGGATGCGGCAACCGTCGTCCGCTTCGCTCAGACCCTCGGCTATTCGGGCTTCCGGGAGTTGATCAAAGAGGTACAACAAGTCGTCAAGGCGGAACTGACAGTCTCCTACAGTCCTGACCTGGAAGCACCGGACGATGCCGGGCTTCTCCGCAGTCTCCTGGAGAATGAGCGGCACAACCTGGCGCTAGCGCAGGACCGGCTGACGGAGCAGGCTAACACAATCCTGCCTGCGCTCTTGGACGCCCGGCGCATCTGGATCGTGGGTCAGGGCTGTTGCGCCCATCTGGCCCCTCTCTGTGCCTCTGCTCTGAGAAAAATTGACTTGCCGGCTGTGTCCATCGCGCCCGATCCCGTGGAGGCCGCGGCGGACCTCAAGTGGATCGGTGCTGATGATCTGGTGATTGGCTTCTCTCTTACCGGGATGGACCTGAGCGTGGCCAACGTCGTCCGCTTTGCGCGCCAGCGTGGGGCAAAAACTCTCGTGTTCAGCGCTTCTCCGGTTGCAGCGGCGGCCCTGGCGGCAGAGACGACGATCATCTGCCCCGGTCCCACGCAGACGCCCATACCCTCCTTTACCGGCCTGGCCGCCATGATCGTCGTGCTCGTCGCGGCCTTCGCAGCCCGCCATCCCGACAAGACGGCGACGATGACGGCCGACCTCCAGCAGAGTTACCGCGAAATGATAGCGCTCCAGGCCCGCAGCTCGTCGGAGGTGAACATTGAGGAGTTGTGGCGTCAATTCTGACGCAGTGCGTATCCTCAGGAGCGCGGGAAGATGCGTGTGGTTTTGCGTGAACATCAAACCCTTTCACACTGAGCGATTCTTCGCCATCCACGAATTCACTGCGCCATACATCCTGTGCGCGTCCGATTGCGAGTCGCTGACCATAAACGAGTTGCTGCAACTGGCCGGGGCCTCCTGGGAATCCCTCGGCCGGCTGCGGCTGGGCTACACCGAAAGCCAGGGCGCACCCGCGCTCAGGGAACGTATCGCTGGCCTGTACACCGGCGTGAGTGCCGGTCAGGTGATCGGCCTGTCCGCCCCGGAGGAAGGCATCTTTTTGACGATGCATGCCCTGCTGGAGCCGGGCGACAGGGTGGTCGTGCTGACGCCCTGCTATGACTCATTGGTCAACGTGGCTGAGTATCTCGGCTGTCGCGTCGCCCGCTGGTCGCTGGTAGAGGCTGACGAGCCCCCGGACGGCCCCGGCGGCTGGTGGCTCGACCTCGACGCGCTGGAGAGACTGGTTACGCCGCGCACCAAACTGGTCGTCGTCAACTTCCCGCACAACCCCACCGGCTATCTGCCCTCTCGCGACGAATGGCAGGCCATCATCCAGATTGTCGGGCGGGCCGGCTCGTGGCTCTTCTCCGACGAAATGTACCGGGGTCTGGAATACGACTCCGCCACGCGCCTCCCCTCCGGCTGCGACCTGTACGAGCGTGGCATCACCCTGGCCGGATTGTCCAAGACCTATGGGTTGCCCGGTCTGCGCGCCGGGTGGCTGGCCTTGCAGGACACACCGCTAAGGGAGCGCATCCTGGGCTGGAAGGACTACACCACCATCTGTGCCAGTGCGCCTGGCGAAGTCCTGGCTCAGATCGCGCTCCAAATTGGTGACACACTCGCCGAACGCAGCCGGGCCATCATCCGGGATAACCTGGAGTTAGCGGCGTCGTTTTTTCTCAAGGCGCGCTGGCGATCCGTTTTCCGCTGGAATCGGCCCCAGGCCGGGCCGGTGGCTTTCGTCGGCCTGCGCGGCCAGTCCGCGCGGGACTTTAGCGACAGGTTGGTGGCCGACCAGGGCGTGCTTCTTCTGCCTGGCACCGGCCTGGGCTTCGACGACCGCCACGTCCGCTTTGGCTTCGGGCGGCTCAACTTCCCCGACGGTCTGGAGCAACTGGATCGCTACCTGGCGCGGCAAGGTTCTCCGTAAATCATACCAAGAGAGGATGGGCGAAATGTTACAAGAGTTCAAAGAGTTCGCCATGCGCGGAAACGTACTCGACATGGCCATCGGGATCATCATCGGCGCGGCCTTTGGCAAAATCATCACTTCGTTTGTCAATGACATCCTGATGCCGCCTGTCGGGCTGCTGCTTGGCAAGGTGGATTTTTCCAACTTGTTCATCAATCTGTCCGGGCAGCCCTACGCCACGCTGGCAGAGGCGCAGGCTGCTGGCGCAGCCACGATCAACTACGGCGTGTTCCTCAACACGGTGTTGGATTTTATCATCGTGGCTTTCGTGATCTTCCTGCTTGTCCGCCAGGTTAATCGCCTGAAACGTGAGCCAGAAGCCCCGCCGGCCGAACCCACAACCAAAGAGTGCCCGTACTGTCTGTCTACCATCCCGCTCAAGGCCACCCGCTGCCCACACTGCACCTCTGAACTGAAGGCGGCATAAAATTCAGGGTCTTTCTAGTTTCGCGGAGCAGGCATGCTCAAAGGGGACGTGCCGTCCCCGTTTGTGGTGCAGGCGTTTTTCTGGAGGGGCTATGCCCAAAGATCACATCCTCGCCATTGACTGTGGTACTCAATCGGTGCGCGCGCTCATTTTCGACCCGCGCGGCAACCTGGTCCACAAGGTGCGCGTGCCCATTGAGCCTTATTTCTCCGCAAAGCCCGGCTGGGCCGAGCAGCACCCCACCTATTTCTGGGAGAATCTCTGCGCTGCCTGCCAGCAACTATGGCAGGAGAGCCCCGTCGCCAGGGAGGTGCTGGCGGGCGTGGCCCTCACCACCCAGCGGGCGACGATGGTCAACGTGGACGAGCGCGGCGAGCCTCTGCGTCCGGCCATCGTCTGGCTGGATCAGCGCCGCACCGAGGGGTTGCCGCCAGTGGGGGGACTGTGGGGACTGGCCTTCCGCCTAAGCGGGATGACCGAGACCACCGCCTACCTCCAGGCGGAGGCGGAGGCGAACTGGATTCGCACCTTCCAGCCGGAAATCTGGGAGCGTACCCACAAGTACCTGTTCCTCTCCGGCTACCTGACCTACAGACTGGTGGGCCGCTTCGTGGACAGCGTGGGCTGCCAGGTGGGATACATGCCCTTCGACTACAAAGGGCTGACCTGGGCGAAGAAATCGGACTGGAAGTGGCAGGCGGTGCCGATGGACGAGCGGTTCCTGCCCGAGTTGATTCCACCCACCGAGATCCTGGGCGAGATCACCCCCCAGGCCGCCGAGGCGACTGGCATCCCAGCCGGTCTCCCCCTCATCGCCTCCGCCGCCGACAAGGCGTGCGAGGTGATAGGAGCCGGCTGCCTGGAGCCTCACGTTGCCTGCCTCTCCTACGGCACCACGGCCACCGTCAACACTACCAGCCGCCGCTACGTCGAGGTCATCCCTCTCATCCCGCCCTATCCCAGCGCTGTGCCCGGGGCCTATAACCTGGAGATTCAAATCTACCGGGGCTACTGGATGGTCAGTTGGTTCAAGCAGGAGTTCGGCCTGCGGGAGGAGCAACTGGCCCGCGAGCAGGGCTGCGAGCCGGAGGATCTGTTCGACGAATTGGTCGAGGCGGTGCCGCCGGGCTCGATGGGGTTGACGTTGCAGCCCTACTGGTCGCCCGGGCTCAAGTCCCCGGGGCCGGAGGCCAAGGGGGCCATCATTGGCTTCGGCGACGTGCACACCCGCGCCCACATCTACCGCGCCATCCTGGAGGGGCTGGCCTACGCGCTGCGGGAAGGGCTGGAGCGGACGCAGAAGCGGCTGAAGGTGCGCACAACCGAGGTGCGTGTCTCCGGCGGCGGTTCGCAGTCGGACGCGGCGATGCAGATCACCGCCGATGTCTTCGACCTGCCCGCCAGCCGCC
Organism: Anaerolineae bacterium; assembly: GCA_034430655.1. Taxonomy (GTDB): domain Bacteria; phylum Chloroflexota; class Anaerolineae; order B4-G1; family B4-G1; genus JAUWNP01. The sequence continues at coordinate 7,259 of DAOUEC010000164.1, read as the reverse complement.
CCCACATCTACGAGACCTCCGGGTTGGGGGCGGCGATGGACGCGGCAGTCGGCCTGGGGCTGCACTCCGATTTCGAGACGGCGGTGGCGGAGATGACCCGCGTGAGCCGCACGTTCCTGCCCCGCCCCGATGTGCGCGACGTCTACGAGGGGCTCTACCGGCGGGTCTACCGGAAGATGTACCGGCGACTGCGGCCGCTCTACGAGGAGATTCGCCGCACCACGGGGTATCCGCCGAGGTAGGCCGAGACGGGCTGTTGCAGATTGGCATATCCGCTCGGTATGGTGTATACTCGACCTTGGTACTCGGAGTGGGTATCTTGGAGAAGGAGTAGAACGTATGCCAACAGTAACCGTTGAACCCAAATTATACAAGCGTGTTGAAGAAACCGCCCTAGAGTGCAAGGTCAGCATCGGCGAGGTACTCGCCGCGGCCGTCCACCTTTACCTTTGGGAACTGGATCGTCGCAAAATCTCTGAGGAGAGTGCGGTTTACCGTCAGCGACATGCCGAACTGAGAGAGCAATATCTGGGTCAATACATCGCCATGCACAACGGCCAGGTGGTGGATCATGATACTGACTTCCAAGCATTGCGCCAGCGCATACGCCGGTGCTTCGGACGTACGCCAGTGATGATCACGCTGGTAGAAGACGTCGCCGAACGATCTCTGGTTCGTCACGGCTTTCGCGTGAAGATGGCCACCCAATGAAATATCCCTACGACGCCAGCTATCAGCCTCCCTTTCCAGTGGTTCAGGTAGTTTTCTATAACAGCGAGGAGGGGTTGCGTACCGCTACAGAGAATGCCTTGTTAGACACTGGGTCCGATGGTTCCCTGGTCCCCATCGCTTATCTTCGACAGGTATTCGCTCCCGCCCTCACTGACATTCGCATCCGCAGCCATTGGGGGGAATGGCGCTCTGCCCAACTGTTCGTGGTAGACCTCGAATTAGACGGCTTGAGACTGCCCGGCGTCTTTGTAGTCGGCGATGAACAGGGAGATGAGATTGTCCTGGGGCGCAACGTGCTCAACAAGTTGCGCTTATTACTCGACGGTCCGGCCAGCCTTACCGAGATACTATCACGGTAGGACAGACGCTACCAAATGGGAGGGGCTGTACCAGCAGGTCTACCGGCGGATGTACCGGCGGCTGCGGCCTCTCTATGAGGAGATTCGCCGCATCACCGGTTACCCGCCCGGGTAGGCGCGGGCTTCGCTAACCTGCCATAACACACCCGACCTCAACCGGAGGTCGGGCGTTTCATAACAATGGGGAGGTAGACAGCGCTGATGGGAGAGTTGACGACTTGCAGACTCAGGTCAACCGGGTGAGGAGAGCCATCCATTTCAGGTGTATCCACGACAGTCACCGTGAGCGCACCGGTGTAGGTAGCCACAGTGCTTGTGCTGAAGGTGGTAGGCACGACCTGGAATGAGTCTGGGGTGGTCCCCGCAAGGGGAGAAACCGTGAACCACATGCCTGTGGTGGTGATGCTCCAGGTAAGCGGGTTATCGTTGCCCACGTTCGCGGGGGTCAACCGGTGTGAGGTGGGAAGCAATCGCTGGTCGGGGATGCTGTAGGTGAACGGGAGAGCCTTGGGAAGGTTGCCCAGGGCAGGGGTTGGGGTGGGAGTAGGGATGGGAGTTGGAGTTGGTGTCGGCGTCTCCACCTGAAAGACGTAGTCAGGTATGCCCACAAGACTCAGATGCCAATTGCCGGGGGTGCCATCCAACCACAGGTCGTAGCCTGGTGCGGGATAGGTGAGGTCCACCAGGTTGGCCGGATTGTAGCCGATTCCACTCTTGAAAACGTCTCCCACAGTGTTCTGGGACAGGATCCGGTTCACCGTTCTGGTGGCCGAGTAAAAGTAGTTATTGGCAAAGTATGCCTGCATGTCAATGTCTGTGAACGGTTCAGCGTACATTCTCACCCGGCGCTCGGCCTCGCTCTGCGGCAAGCCGGACGAGTCGCCGCCGTTTCCGGCCGTGAAACAGGCGTGGCTAAAGATCATGATACTACTACCGGCCAACGCGCCGCCCAGGTCGTTCCGTATCTGGTCGGGTGAGACGAACTGACCAGCGCCGAGGTAAAAGCCTCCCACCCAGTCAGGATAGGGCAGGCTTCCACCATACACGCCGTGTCCCATGTACAGCAAAAAATGCGCCTCTTGCGCGGCAGCCACAATGTCGGCCCACGTAAAGCTGGTGTCGCCATAGTAGAACTTGCTGACCGTGACGTTATGGCTCTGCAACGCGGCTACGGCGTCATTCATATCGCTCTTGTAAGTGGCAGTGCTCTCTCCAACGTCACCGACAATGGCAATTGCTTTGAGCCCGTTGGCCGGTGCAGCGGAAACCGGAACTGCAGCCACAACAGGGAACTCGTAGTTATCGGGGAAGCGGATTGCCCCGGAGATGGGCGCCGCTGGCAGAATTGGCTGGGAGTCAACGGTAACACTCGTTGACCCGGAGAGGAACATCCATCCTGCTACGCATAGGATGAGGGCCAGGGAAAAAGCCTTCACTGTGCGCATAGGTGCCTCTCCTTGCTCACTATATATTCGCCAACGCCAGTCTCAAATCCGCGTCCAACCTCTCCAAATCCATATGGTCTGTTCATAGCCGCTGCTCCCAGTCCCCGTCTCGGGGCGCCCCACGCAACGAGTTTCTACCTATCCGCCGCCCTCTCCCACAGCCGGCAGAACGCACACAGCCCCGGCGCGCTGGTCGGCTGGCCGCAGTTGGAGCAGGGACGTAGTTCCACCTCCTCGGCCCGCTCGCGGAAGAATCCTTCCTCCCGCGCCCGCAGGAAACCCAGGTAGAACTGCAATTTCGTCCCCGGCGCCTCCTCCTCCATCTGGTTCAGGATTCCCTTGTGGCGCAGGCTGGTCGCGCCCACAGCGTGGGGGCACTCGTCGTAGATGTAGTCAATGGAGGTGATGAGCGCGTAGGCGGCTGTCTCCCGCTCGTAGAAGTGGCAGAAGGGCTTGACCTTGCGGGCCAGCCCCGCCCGGTTGGCCGGCAACACCGGGGCCTGGCGGGCGATGTAGCCCGTCTGCCAGTGGAGCACGTTGCCGAAGAGCACTGCCACCTCATCGTCCAGATTGTGGCCGGTGGCGAGCACGTCGTAACCTCCGTCGCGGGTCACGCGGTTCATCACGTGTCGCTTGATCAGCCCGCAGACGGAGCAGGGCTTGTCGCGCCCGCGATGCACCCGCTGCGCCACCTGCGGCAGCGTCTCCCCGTACTCGGCCCTGAGGTCCACCACCGTGAGCCGGGCGCCGGGTCGCTGCGCCGCAAACTGCTCGACCTTCTCACGCGAGGCGACGGAGTAGCCGTCAATCCCCAGGTCAATGTACAGCCCATCGGCCTGGTAGCCCAGTTGCAGCAGCACGTCCCACAGAGCGAGGCTATCCTTCCCGCCGGAGACCGCCACCAGCACGCGGTCGTCGGGGCCGAACATGTGATACTTCTCGATGGCGCGCTGCGTCTGGGCGACGAACCACTCCGGGTAGTGGACCTCGCAGAGCGCCAGTTTGTGCTGGCGCATGTTAAACACGGCCGGGCGACCACACTTACGGCATTTCATCGCTAGCCGCCCGAGATCACGGCGATGAGTTTGACCTCATCTTTGTCTTCCAGCATCACGTCTTCGGCGAGCAGTCTGCCGTCACGCACGGCGAGCACCGCGTGGGGGATAAGCCCGATCTCCTTGACGACATCCCGCACTCGCCGCCGCCCCTGCAGTTCCCACTCCCGATCGCGGTAGATAATCCTCACGTGTGCCTCCATCTCGTTAGTGCTGCGATTGTACCAGGAAGTGGGAAGTGGGCGGTGTTGTCCCTCGACAGTTGAGAAAATGCGAATTGGGCCGAAGAGCGCTCAAAAGCAGCGCCCTGGAAACGTTGTGATAGCCTGTCAAGACAGCCTGATAAGCACTCCTTCTACACAGTAAGGCATGCAAAACTATGTGAGCGAGAGATGTTGACCTTTTTCCCCACCGGAGTCAATCTGCGCCTTGCTCCTGGGCGCCACGCTCATACTGCTCGAAGAGCCAGTCGAAGAAGCGTCGTTTGGCCTGCGGATCGTCGGTGACCTTTTTGTAGAATTCGTAGTAATTGTCAATCATCTCGGCAAAGAGCTGTTCGGTGACCTGGTCGAAGGTGAGGCGGGCGGTCTCGGGTGGGTTGACCTGGCAGCTCTTCTTGAGGGCAATGTCCCCCGCCAGTTTGCTCTGAAGGTGAGTGATGGCGGCCGGAGCGTCGCCGTTGACCCCTTCACCGCCAAAGATGCTGTTGAGTTCCTCGATGATGATGGAGAGCGGGTCTTTTTCCCCCTCGTCCGCACCGCCACGACCGAGCCGGCCCACGGGAGCAAGTTCGCTGTCGCCGTGCCGCAGCGCGATGTCGCCCTCAAAGGTCCGCTGCGTGAGGTAAAAGTCCACGGCAACCTTTTCGCGAATGTCGGGCGGCAAGTGGCTGCCCGGGATGGGAAGCCGGCGCAGCAGGAAACGGTAAAAGTGGAAGCGCTTCTCCCAGTCGGTTTCGGCGAAAGGGAGCACCTGGGCCAGAAATGCGTAGAGGCGCACGAAATCGTTGAGCCGGCTGCGAAAGTCGCGCTGTTCCTCTTTTTTGGGAGCGTAGGCAACGCGCTCGACCACCGGGTCCAGCAGCGCGTAGAGGGCGCTCAGATCTCGGTTCCGGTCTTTGGAATAGAGTTCGAAGAAACCGTCTATTTCCTCTTCCTCGTAAAAGTGATAGTCGTCTAACTCGGCCTGGAGTTGGTAGAGCACGTTGGGGTCGGTTTCTTCGCTCAGGAGGGTGGCTTCGTAGTAGGGTTCGAAGGACTTTTGGATGTGGTCGGCCTCGTTGACGAAATCGAGCACCATCGTCTCCGTCTTGTGCGGGTGGATGCGGTTGAGACGGGAGAGGGTCTGCACCGCGTTGACGCCGCCCAGCCTCTTGTCCACGTACATCGTGTGGAGCAGGGGCTGGTCGAAACCGGTCTGGAATTTGTTGGCCACGACGAGCAGGCGGTACTCTGGCCTTTTGAAAGCGTCGGCGGTGGCGCTTTGGGGGATGCGCACGCCGGCCGAGGCGGTGTTCATCCCGGTCTCGGTGTATTCGTTGTCGCCGTCTTTGACGGTGCCGGAAAAGGCGACCAGGGCCTTGAAGGGGTACTTTTGCTCCCGGAGGTAGCGGTCCACGGCCAGTTTGTAGCGCACGGCGTGGAGGCGGGAGCGGGTGACGATCATGGCCTTGGCCTGATGCTCAATGCGGTGGGCGACGTGGTGGGCAAAGTGCTTGATCATGATAGCGACCTTGTGGTTGACGGCGTGGTCGCTGAGTTCGACCAGGTGTTTGAGTTGTCGCTGGGCTTTCTTGCGGTTGTATTGGGGATCGTCCTCGATGGTCTTGAGCAAGCGCCAGTAAGACTTGTAGGTGGTATAGTTTTCGAGCACGTTCAGGATAAAGCCCTCCTCGATGGCCTGGCGCATGGGGTAGAGGCTAAAGGGGCGGGGCTTGTCGTGAGCCTTGTCGAACGACTTGTCGTCGGGACCGGGGCTGCCAAAGAGTTGCAGCGTCTTGGCCTTGGGGGTGGCGGTGAAGGCAAAGGTGCTGACGTTGGGCAGGTGACGGCGGAGGGTCATCTCGCGGACGAGCACGTCTTCCATATCCTCGACCGCGCCCGCTTCGGCGGCCTCGGCTTCCTCCAGGCTGCCGACCTCGAGGGCGCGATGTAGGGCCTGGGTGGACGCGCCCGACTGGGAGGAGTGGGCCTCGTCCACGATGACGGCAAAGCGCCGGCCGGGCAGGTCGCCCACCTGGCGGGCGATGACGGGGAACTTTTGCAGGGTGGTGACAATGATGGGCTTGCCGGTTTCCAGCGCCTCTTTGAGTTGCTGGGAGTCCCTGGTGATCGCTTCGACGACGCCGCGCGTCCTTTCGAACTGGCGCACGGCGTTCCGGAGTTGGCGGTCCAGGAGGCGCCGGTCCGAGATGACGACGATGGTGTCAAAGACCGGCTCCTCTCGCTCGTCGTGCAGGACGGAGAGTTGGTGGGCCAGCCAGGAGATGGTCATCGTTTTGCCGCTGCCCGCGCTGTGTTGGATCAGGTAGCGATGGCCGGGGCCGTTGGCGCGGGCGTCGGCTACCAGTTCGCGCACGGCGATCAGTTGGTGGTAGCGGGGAAAGATGAGTTTTTTCTGGCCCGTCTTTTTGCCCTGCTCATCCAGTTCGTCGTACACGTGGATGAAGCGCTGGATGAGGTTGAGGATGCTGTCTTTGGCCCACATCTCCTCCCACAGGTAAGAGGTGGCGAATTTGCCGGAGGTGATCGGCGGGGGCGGATTGCCCGCGCCGTGGTTGTAGCCCCGGTTAAAGGGCAGGAACTCGGTCTGCTCGTCTTGCAGGTGGGGGGTGACGTAGACCTCTTTATCGTCCACGGCAAAGTGGGCCAGGCAGCGCCCCGGCTTAAAGAGCGGCTCGGTGGAGGAGCGGTCTTTTTTGTACTGTTTGATGGCGTCCTGGGCGTTCTGGCCGGTGAACTGGTTTTTCAGTTCGGCGGTAAAGATGGGCAGGCCGTTGAGAAAGAGGGTCAGGTCGAGTTCGGGTTGGCCGGGGTCGCCCACGGGTTGATAGCGCAGTTGGCGCACGGCGCTAAAGATGTTGCCCCGGTAGCGCTTTTGCTCGGCCGGGTTGAGCGTGGTGTTGGGGCGAAAGTAGGCCAGGCGGAAATGGCAGCCCGAGTCCTTGAACTCGTGGCGCAGCGTGTAGAGCGTGCCCCGGCGCTCGATCTGTTGGGCCAGGCGCTGCGTGAAACGCCAGGCCGCCTCAGTGGGGTATTGTTTGAGGTATCGGCCCCAGGTCTGGGGCTGCGTGGCCTGGATGAATTTGATCGCCAGCTCAGGATCCATACACAGTCCCCGGTCATAGTCGGCCGGGGCGCGCTTGAGGTAGCCGTTTTGCCCCACCAGAACGCGCTTGATGATGGCTTCAAAATTGGCTTCGGAGACGTTGACGGGCATAGGGCGACTCCTCCCAGGTGCAACGCACTTCTAAAGTGCGTTGCACCTAACGTCTATCTTGCCGGTAACAGCGGCGGCGATCAGGGCGGTGCGGTATTCCTCCAGGCGGGCGATGGAGGTTTCGATCTCGACGATGGCGGCGTCTATTTTGGCCGTCTCGCGGTCCAGGTAGGCGGCGATGGCACGTTGTTCGTGTATAGGCGGAAGTGGAATTCTCACCTGCTGCATTG
>DAOUEC010000163.1:0-14222 GCA_034430655.1 Anaerolineae bacterium | reverse complement strand
GAAACGCCCCGCTGATACTCAAAACCTGTTGGAAACAGGTTCCGCCAGTGCGTTTTCAACGCACTTCGTGGTACCAGCCGGTGATTTCAATCATCGGCGGGCAGTTCGCGAGTATCTGTCCCAAATGCGATACGCTCACCGCTGTACATTTGTGCACGCGTGGCCGTTGGGTTATAATGGGGCTGAAATCATCCCTGGCGATTGCTGCGCATTGCACCGGGTAGAGGAGGGGATTAGGTGTCTCTCCAACAACTTGAACTTCCAACTATCCAACGGCCTTCTACGACGCGCCTTGGCGCTGGTTATCGAAAGCGTCTCAGCGATCTTCTCTCGAGTGACCTTGATTTCCGTGGCAAGAGCAGCGCGTATGCCTCCCACAATTTCCATGCCTTCCCAGCCAAGTTCCCCCCGCAGTTACCCAAGAAGTTCATCGAAGGGCTTACGGAACCGGGAGATGTTGTACTTGATCCTATGGTAGGGTCGGGGACGGCGATTGTCGAGGCATTTCTAGCCGGACGCCGGGGGATTGGTTTTGACATTGATCCGATGGCATTGCGATTATGTAAGGTTAAAACCACGCCTTTGGCGCTGGAAGAGACCGCTACAGCGGGAAACGAGGTACTCCACCACGCTCAAGAGAGTCTGCAGAAAGATGAGACCAAACTGCGCCAAGAACTAAACACCCGCTTTGAAAAGGAAGAGCGCAAGTTTGTAAACTACTGGTTCTTGCCCTTCACTCAACTCGAATTGATGGCCCTGATTCGAGAACTTGAGCACGTTCAAGACCACAATATCCGCGAGTTCCTAGAACTGGCGTTCTCGGCGATCATTATTACCAAGTCGGGCGGCGTTTCGATGGCGCGTGACCTGGCGCACACGCGCCCCCACCGCGTTCAAGATAAAACACCTCGTTCGGCATTAGGAGAGTATCGTAAACGGTTAGACAGGAATCTTAAGAGCCTCGCTACGTTAGCGCGCGGAAGCGGGATGGTTGAGATTCTTCGCGGCAATGCTCAGGAGTTGCCTTTGCGCAATCAGACGGTTGACCTCATTGTCACCTCCCCGCCTTACGCTTCGAACGCCATTGACTACATGCGAGCGCATAAGTTCTCATTGGTGTGGTTTGGGCATTCGCTGAGCAGCCTTTCACAACTGCGCCGAAAGTACATTGGCCACGATGCTGTAACAGGCGTTGAGTACGTCGAGTTGCCCGACTCTGCTCGCCAGGTAGTTTCCAGCCTAGCCCAAGTCGACCAGAAAAAAGCCAAAGTATTGCACCGTTACTACTCAGAAATGACACGTTGCTTGGCTGAAATGATCCGCGTGTTGAAGCCGGGCAAAGCCGCTATTGTCGTAGTTGGCTTGTCCACGATGCGCGGGATGGACACCCGAACTGACGTTTGCTTGGGAGAGATTGGAAAACAAGTTGGGTTTGAGTTGATCAGTATCGCGGTGCGAAGACTGGACCGTGATAAGCGCATGATGCCAGCACGATGGACACATTCCTCGACTCGCTCCCAAATCGAGGAGCGCATGCACGAAGAATACGTTATCGGTCTCCTCAAGCCGGAAGCGAGATAGGAGCGTTCGATAATGAACCTGGAACGGTTGCGCAAGGCATATCACGAGGCGATTTGTAAGCAGGTTCTGGGATACCGGGAAGGGGTGCCCAATATCGCGGATAGGAGCAATAAGAAAAGCATCCAGTTGGCCGAGGGCATCTTGACTCGGATGGGATTACCGCCCTGTCCCAACCCGCCAAAAGGGCAAAGGGCGGGTGCATTATTTGAATCTCTGACACGCGACTATCTCCAGAAGGCATTCCACTTGATTCAGCATCTCCGTCCTGGTGACTGGACATTCTCCGTTCACGGGGATGTGACTTTGTTTGACCAGTACGAACACCTGACCGACCTGTCACAGGTCTTGGCGCAGCATCCGGGTTTGCGTGCGACTCTGGGGGATTACTTGGTGAAGCCCGACATTGTAGTGGGACGAAGTCCCGTTTCGGACCGGCAGATCAATCAGGGCGCCGACATTCTGCAGGGAGATATCGCCACGTTGACGCCCCTGCGTGCGAGCAATTTCCCAGACCCCAAGCCAATTCTTCACGCCAGTATCTCTTGCAAGTGGACAATTCGCAGCGACCGTGCTCAAAACGCGCGCACCGAAGGCTTGAACCTGATCCGCAATCGTAAGGGGAACACACCCCACATCGTCATCGTGACGGCTGAACCTTTGCCCAGCCGGATAGCGTCAGTGGCATTGGGTACCGGTGACCTGGACTGTGTGTACCACATGGCACTCTACGAGTTGGGTGAATCCGTCGAAGAGGTCGGCGATGAAACGTTGAGTGAGATGTTCGATTTGTTGATGGATGGCAAACGATTGCGCGACATCAGCGACCTGCCGTTTGATCTGGCAATCTAGCCCATTCCGTCGAAATAAGTAGCGAGTAACGAGCAAAGGCAATCAAAATGGAGACCATTCGCGCTTTCATCGCTATCCCCCTCCCCCACTCGCTGTTGGAGAAACTGGCCGCCCTCCAGCGCCAACTGGAGAAGCAGGTCCCGTCCCGCAGCGTGCGTTGGGTGCGCCTGGATGGCATCCACCTGACGCTCAAGTTCCTGGGCGATACCCTCACGGAGAAACTGCCCGAGATCGAACGGGCGCTGGCGGCCGTGGCCCAGCACGCCCCCGCCTGCACCTTCACCGTCGGGGAACTGGGCTGCTTCCCCAATCCTCGCCGCCCCCGCGTCGTCTGGGTCGGGGTACAGGAGCCGACGGGGCGGATGGCCGCGCTGCAGGACGGTATTGAGGAGGTGATGGCCCCCTTCGGCTATCCGCCGGAGGGACGCGGCTTCACGCCGCACCTGACGCTGGGCCGGGTGCGTCGCCGCACGCCCCGCAGCGATGTGGCTCAGGTGGGCGAAGCCGTCACCGCCACCCGGGTGGGCACGCTGGAGGAGGTGCCCGCCGACCACTTCGCCCTCATCCGCAGCGTGCTCAAGCCCACAGGGGCGGAGTACACCACCCTGGCGGAGTTCAAACTGCTCGCGGGAGGAGCCACCATCGCCAGACCGGCAGGGTAGAGAAGGCGACTAAAAGACAAGATACGTGATAGTGGGGTTGGGGGTACATTTTAGTTCGGGAAAGGCAAGCATCCAATGGGCGGACATGATACGATCAAGGGCATCGGCTATCAGAATGCATACACCATGTACCGTTTGCTGGCACTCCTTGATAGGGACGGGCAGGCGCAGATGGTTACTGTCGAGGGCAGAGGGGAGGACATCGAAGACCTCACGATAGCCTACGACGACGGCTCGGAGGAGGCTATTCAGGTCAAGAAGCGAGAGACACGAGAGGGACCATACGGCCTGTGGGGGCTCAATGATGTCAAGCCCATCGTCGCCGCTCTGCACCACGTTTCCGAGTCTGGGCGGAACGTCACGGCCCTCCGGTTCGTCGCCACCGGCAGCGCCCATCCGCGGGTCATCGCTATCCAGAAGGCCTGTGAGCGTGTCCGGGACGGCACCTTCGCGCCGGATAGAGATGGCAGGGCAGTGTCCGACGTCTCAGCGATGGTCAGCGCGAGTGAGAAGCAGACTCGCCGTTTCATGCGCCACCTCTGGCTCGACGTGCCGATGGAGAGCGAAGCCCACTTCGAGCAAGCAGTGCAGAACCGCCTGATGCGGGATTGCGGTGTGCCGCCAGACGCGGTGGTTCGTGTGTACAATGACCTCTACAAGCGGTTGCTGGATAAAGGAAAGAAGGCGAAACCAGACGCCAGGGCCGTCACTCGCGAGGAGTTGCTGGATTGGCTGGAGGAGCCACGGGACCCAACACTACTGGAAAAGGACATTCTCGTGGAGGTCCGGCAACGCGTGCAGGAGTTGCGAGGCGGGCTGGTTGGGGCCGAGATAGAGGAGATGGGCTCAGGGACCCTTATGACAGAGCAAGAGGTGGGCAGGGTGGAGAAAGACGGAACAATGACCGGCGTCAAGATTGGCAGGCTGGATGAAAGGTGAGAGAACCCGCCTTTGGCTCTTTCACTCCAACCTGTGGCCAGTGGCCCGTGACCGATCGTTGAGGAGACTCTCATGTACTGTCCAAAATGTGGGTACGGCAGGATGCCCGAAGGCACTCGCTATTGCCCCAAATGCGGCGCACCGGTCGAGATTGCCGCGCGGGTAGACATTCGGCAGGATGTCGAGCACAACCTGGGCCGCGTGATCGGGATACAGACTGATGCCATCTACGGCGACGTCTACGGCGGCGACATCCATTATCATCAGCCCCAGGTCTATGTCCTCACCAGAGCGGGACGCGCAGCAAACTGGCGTCTCCTTCTGGAAGAGAACACTCCGCCGTACAAGGGTATGTCTCCCTACACCGCCCGGGACAGAGCGCTCTTCAAGGGCCGCGATACTAAGATCAGGCAGGTGGTCCGCCGGATCGGCGAGCAACGGTTGCTGGTCATCTACGGCCAGGCGGGGGTGGGCAAGACCTCGCTGCTTGCGGCCGGTGTCATCCCCAATCTGACGGAGTACGGCGCGCTGGTTGTTTACATTCCAGAGTACACCCAGCCAGTGGAGAAGACCTTTCGTAACGCTTTGGCCGACTGTGGCGACCAGATCCCCATCGCCCTGCCGGATAAGGCGTTGCCGGCCCTGGTCCGCACGGTGTTCGAAGCGACACAAGGAACGCTCGTCCTGGTCTTGGACCAGTTCGAACGGGCCTTTGAGCCCTCGATCAGCGACGAACAACGCACGGCCCTGATCGAGGGGCTGGCTCAGGCCTTGCGAGCCGTAGGGCCGGAGTTTCTGCGCCTGGTCGTTGTGGTGCGGGGTGATACGCTGAAACGACTGGGGGAGTTACAAGACCGCCTGCCCAATTTGTTGCGGTCTCCCATCGAACTGCCGCCGCTCGACCGCCAGCAAGCGCAGACGGCCATCGAACAGCCTCTCCGTGAACGGGACTACCCGATCAGTTATGCCAGGGGCTTGGTGGCCGAACAGATAGTGCCCGGTCTGGACGAACTGACACCGGCACGCGAGATGTCCGGCTTGATCCATCCGCTGCAACTTCAGATTGTGTGTAACTGGCTATACGACGCCGCCCGCGAGCGCCATCCCCCGCTCATAGACGCAGAACTATACATCAACGAGGCCGAGGGTGCTGACGGCATCATGGCCTGCCACCTGAAGAAAACGTTGGGGCAGTTGGGCGACAAGCAGGCGCTCGCGGAGCGGGTACTGGCAAATATGGTCTCCCCCGGCGTCGAGCGCTGGGTGCTGCCCGAGCAGTTGCCGTTGAACGGTGCCTCTTCGGAGCAGGTACTGGATGTCCTGGAAAGCCTGCGGAAGGCTGGATTGCTGGTCCAACACGCTGCAAATGGCCAGGACAAGTATGCCTTTGCCAGCGATTGCGTGGCGGAGGAAGTGCTCCGTGGGACAGGCCCCGAGGTCAAGCGGCGCTATCAAGCCGGGGACGAGATGGGACGCATCCGGTCAACGTGGTACGCGCGTAAAGCCCTGGCCACCCGGGGCCAACTTCGCTACCTGACCGAAGCCGGCGCACATCTGACGCCGTGTGTCGTCGAGGCGCTGCTTCTGCTGCGCTCTGCCGTGGCGCGGGATGAGCCTGCCGGCCCATGGCTGAAATGGCTACGTACCGACGAAGGCCGTGCGCTGATCCAGCAACTGGAAGAGCCCACCACCTCCAAACAGGCCTGGCACAGCAGCCGTTCCACCATGCACACGGCAAAACTGCTGTTGGGCATGCGCGACGACGACCAGCCTGGTCCACCTGGGAATGAGGGGGAAGGGTTTGGCCCCGTTGCCTGGTCAGCGGTGGGCCACCCGGAGCCAGCCATACGCCAGACAGCAGCCCTGGCCCTGACGGTGCCAGACCGCCGTACGGCACTGAACCGGCTGGACGAAGCGCTGCAGGCTGGTGTTCAGGGTTGGCGGCGCCGGTGGCGAAGGGCTGAACTACGGGGTGCTCTGGCCAACGCTGATCCTGAAATCGAGAAACAGAATGCGAACCTACCGCCATTGGATCGGGCCGGGGTGTGGCTATGGCGAGTCAAGCGGCGACTGTTCCGTGACCGCCAGCGCTTTGTTGGACTGGCCCTGGCGGGCATCAAGTCCGACCCCGATGCGGCCAAAGCGGAACTGCAGGCCTACATGGACGAGGCGGGCTACACGTCGGTGGACGAGATCCCGGAGATCATCCTGATGCACAATACCTCCGAGGGGCATAAGCGCATCGCCGAGGCCATCGCCGAGATGTGGCAGGAGACGCTGGGCATCCAGGTGACGATCACCAACCAGGAGTGGAAGGTCTACCTGAAGACGCTCCAGACTGAGGGGGCCGCGCCACAAGTCTGGCGGTTGGGCTGGTGCCTGGACTACCCCGACGCCAACAACTGGACGAAGGAGGTCTTCGCCATCGGTGGTCACGAGGAGATCCCCACCTCGTGGCACAACGAGTACTTCACCGCCCTTTGCGATGAGGCCGCAGTGGAGACGGACCTGACCAAACGGCAGGATATGTACGCCGAGGCGGAGACGATCCTGTGCTACGAGGATGCGGCCATCGCTCCCATCTACTGGTACACCCGCGTGTCGGTGAGCAGGCCCTGGGTCAACCGCACCTACTCGCAGCACGGCCACGAGACCCTCGAGAAGTGGAGCCTGGAGTAGGAGTAACAACACCACACCAATGGGTACTGCAGGTCAGTAACAACACTCCCCCTGCAGATAGGGCAAGATGAGACCAAGACAACGACCACTCATCATCGCCGTTATCGGCGGCTCAGCGCCGACGGCGGAGGAGGCTGTGGCAGCGGAGGCCGTGGGCCGGGCGCTGGCCGTGGGGGGCGCGATTCTGATCTGCGGCGGGCGCGGCGGGGTGATGGAAGCCGCCTGCCGGGGGGCCAAGTCCGCCAGCGGCCTCACCATCGGCATCCTCCCCGGCACCAACCGGAGCGAGGCCAACTCCTACGTGGACATCCCCATCGTCACCGGCATCGGCGAGGCGCGTAACGCCATCATCACGCGCACCGCCCAGGTGGTGGTCGCCATCGGGGGGAGTTACGGCACGCTGAGCGAGATCGGGTTCGCGCTCGGGTTCGGCGTGCCGGTGGTGGGGCTGGGGACGTGGGAGGTGAGGCGCGAGGGGCACCCACCCGCGCCCATCATCTACACCGCCACGCCGGATGAGGCGGCCGCCCGCGCACTGGCACTGGCGCGCCAGAAGCAATAAAGCCGGGAGCCCGGCACGTGGCCGGGCTCCTGCCTTCCCATGTTCCGTTCCACGGATGAGCACTTATCTTCTGGGGATACCTACGGCGTGAGCGTCCACTCCAGCGCCTCGAAGATATCCACCTCGTACTCCTCGGCCAGCGTGTCGTGGTCACAATCCTCTGCCAACAGGTCATAAGTGCCCATTGAGACCTGAAAGGTGCGACTGGTACCGGATGCGATTGTCTCTTCAGCACCCAGCCAGTCGTCGCCCCAGGTAGTGCTGTCGGAGGGGGAGATGTAGACGTAGCATACATCCCAACCCGAGTCGTTAACCAGCGTCAACGTCGCGTAGTCCTCCAGGTACAGCGTCCACTCCACGTCACCTGAGACGTATTCCTCGAACCTGGTGGCCATCACGTTGTAATCTTCGTCCTCCGCCTTGAGGTCGTAGGTTCCCTCGGTCAGTTGGAAGATATAGGAGTCGCCAACCGCTATTATGTCAGCGCCCAGCCAGTCCTCCCCCCAGGTGTCGCTGGTGCTCGGCGAGATGTAGACGTACCAGATTGGCGTGTCTGTACCGTTGTACACCGTAAGCGTCGCGGCTTCGCCCCCCATGGGACTGAGAGTCCAATCGGTATCTTCGGAGAGGGAGACGCCGTACTCCTCGGCCAGCGCATTTTCGTCGCAGTCCTCAGCCAGCAGATCGTAGGAGCCGACGGGCACCTGGAAGGTGTAGGCCGTCCCATCCGGCACGGTGTCAACGCCCAGCCAATCATTCCCCCAGGTGTCGCTGGTGGTCGGCGAGATGTAGACGTAGCACACATCCCACCCCGAATCGTTGAACAACGTCAGGTCAACCGCAGCGCCCCCCACGTCGGTAAGCGTCCACTCCAGTGTCCCGGCGACGGAGATGCCATACTGCTCATCCAAGGCGTTGCCGTCGCAGTCCGCAGCCAGCAGGTCATAAGAACCAGCGAGCACCTGGAAGTCGCGACTGTCACCTGGGAGTATTGTCTCCTGCGCCCCCAGCCAGTCATCCCCCCATTCGTCCTCGGTGGTTGGCGAGACGTAGACGTAGCAGATTTCCAGGCTCGAGTCGTTAACCAGCGTCAGGGTGGCCGGGCGGCCGGTTACGCCACCACCCCCCTTACGACCGCCGGGCTCGCCACCGCCGGCTGGCGTTGCAGTAGGCCGGGCACCGGCCTTGCCGCCCCCTACTTCGGGCACAGTGGTGGGGGTCTGTGTGGGCGGTGGTTGCGTGGGTGTCGGTGGCGGCGGCTGCGTAGGCGTCGGTGGCGGTGACGTGGGCATAGGGCCGCACGCCAGGGTCACGAGCAACAACACACCCACTGCAACCCCAATTGCTCTTCGTCTTTTCATTTTTTTTCCTCCTGGTATTATAGATCTGGCAAGCCGGTCATGCCTCTCCCATGCGCCGGTGACGCCACAAGAAGTAGTAATGAGTTGTTTGCACTTCACGTCCACCAACACGCCGTTGGGACAGCACCTGACTCGCGGTGCTTATAATATAACCGAGAACCGGCATACTCAGCGTTTCACTTGCGTTACAATAACGTTTCGGCTTGACGCAAAGAGACGGCCCGAGCCCAACGGCATGGCTACTCCCCGGCTCCCTCTCCCACCTCAGGCTCGGCTATCTCTTTTTCCTCACCAGACTCCATCTTGCGCTCCCGGCGCGGGCGATACGGCACATTCAGCCCCAGGAACACCAGCCAGCCGACCAGAAAGGCCAGAAGCCCAATGGCCCCAATGCCGGCCAGTTGGGCGATCAGTTGGCCTGGGCCGTCGCCGACGAAGCCCAGCGCCGGGAGAAAGCCAGTCACACCCTGTCCCACCACGGTGTGGTACTCCTCTATCCCCACGCCGTTCCAACCCTGTCCCCAGCGCCCATCGGCGAAGGCCGCGACTGCCAGCGATCCCCACAGCCCACCCACGATGCCCAGCGATACCGCCGCCGTCCCGTCGGGGAGGCGCAGCACCCGCTCCACCAGGTAGACCCCCAGTGGCAGCAGCAGCCCGGCCAGCGCGCCGGTCACCAGCGCCGCCCACGGTGGCACGAACGGCCCACCCGCCGAGATGGCGACGAACCCGGCCGCCGCACCCCGCGCCACCATCAGCGCGTCGGCATGGCCCACCGCGATCCAGCAGCAGGCTTGCGAGACGAGGATCGCCCCCGCCCCGGCCAGCAGCCCGTTGGTCGCGATGCACGGCAGGCTCAGTTCCGCGCCAGTCACGTGGAAGGGGACGCTCAGCGACCAGCCCAGCCAGCCCAGGCCGAACAGCAACGCGCCCAGGTTCGCCAACAGCGGGAAATGGGCTGGCGGCATCTCCGCAGGCTGCCCTGGCTCGCCACGTGGCAGTCGCTGCCCCAACCCCACCAGCGCCCCCAACGCGGCCATCCCGCCCAAGAGGTAGACCACCCCGGAGCCGGAGTGGTCCACGAATCCGTGCCCCCGCGGGAGCGTGATGCCCAGGTTAGCGAGCCAGCCGCCGCCCCAGACCCAGCAGGCCGCCACGGGGAAGAGCACCGCCGCCACTACCAACCCGCCGACGGCGACCTGCCAGATGCGCGCTCGCCCGCTCACGCTCAGCACCGGCAGCAGCACCGCCGCTGCCACCAGCGGCAGATAGGTCACGAACAGCGCCAGCGCCTCGGGCGTGGCGGACTCACCGGCCAGGAAGAAACCCGCCAGGCCGATCAATCCCCACTCCAGTTCTCCCTCGCCAGCGAAGAGCCGCACCAGCCCCTCCAGGCCCCGCTGGTCGCTCATGAGGCCCGCGCCACCCAGGTGGAAGGCGAAGCCCACTGCGAAGTACCCCAGTGCCGCCAACGCCAGCGCCAGCGCGCCCACCGTCGCCGACCGGCGCGCTCGCTGGGGCTCCATCCCACCCCAGGCCAGCAGGAACAGTCCCACCGGGATCAGGTAGCCCAACAATGCAGGAAGCCAGGTCTCGATTGCCATAGTTGTTCCTTTCGAGTAGAATAGTCTTGCTGTATCTTACCAGACTCCACCATTTTCGCCAAATATGATGAATGACGAACCATTGCGACTTCTGGCCGACGGCATGCTGGGCCGGCTGGCGAAGTGGCTGCGACTGCTGGGCTACGACACCGCCTACGACAACGCTGCCACCGACCCCGAACTGGCCCGCCGCGCCCGCGCCGAGGGCCGCGTGCTGCTCACCCGCGATCGCGAACTGGCGGCCCGCCGTGGCCTGCGCACGCTGCTGATCCAATCAGAGGTGCTGGAAGAGCAGGTACGTGAGGTGCGGGACGGGCTGCCCCCCCCACCCCACCCGGCCCTTTCCCGCTGCACTGTGTGCAACGGTGTGCTGGAGCCTGCCTCTCCGGCCGAAATCGCCGGCCGCGTGCCTCCCTACGTATTGAGGACCCAGACCAAATTCCACCGCTGCCCCGGCTGCGGGAGGATCTACTGGCCAGGCAGCCACCTCCGGGCGATGCGCAGTCAGATGGAGAAGTTCACCAGGGGAGAGCCTGACGATATCTGACTGCCCCAACTGCCGGCAGCCAGCGACACACAGACGTAAAACGTGATGCGTAGACGGCTCTATTCCGGCGGGTTGCGTTTCACGCTTTACGTTTTACTCTTATGGGGTATAATCAGGGGCAGAGGAGAAAGGGGGTAGAGAATCAATGGAACAAGAAATCAGGAAAACAGAAACCCCGGCTTCCGCGCCGTTGGTAATCATAGCGCAGTTGCGGCGCCAACTCGCGGGCCTGATGCGCATCGAGGAGCACAGGGTGGTACGGCCACCCGACGCGGTGATCGCCTTCCGGGGCCAGGTGTACGACGACACAGAGACCGCCTTCGAGCGCATGACGCAGCGGTTTGCTAACTGCGGCTACACCGCTTCGCTCCGTGACCAGCCAGGTGGAGGCCACGAGGTCGTCGCCATCAAAGGCGTGATCAAGCGCAAGCCGAGCCGGACGTGGATCAACGTGGTGCTGTTCCTGGCGACGCTCATCAGCGTGCTTTACGTCGGCGCTGGATACGCGCTGGGATACGCCGGGCTGATTGAGACCCCCCAAAGCCCCGAAGATACGATCAAGGCGCTGATCATGCCACTAAACAACCTGCACTGGGGCATCCCCTTTGCAGCCACACTGCTGGGCATCCTGCTGACCCACGAATTGAGCCACTACTTCGTCGCCCGAAGGTATGGCTCGCCGGTCAGCCTGCCCTTCTTCATCCCACTGCCCTTGCCAGACAGCCTGGGGACAATGGGAGCGGTCATCGTGCAGCGCGCGCCGATGCGCAACCGCAAGGCGCTGTTCGACATCGGCGTCGCCGGCCCTTTCGGGGGACTGATCGTCGCCATTCCCCTGCTTATCCTGGGCCTGGTGCTCTCCAGCGTTGGGCCAATTCCTCCCGACCTGGGTGCCGTTACGCAAGAAGGCAATTCGCTGCTCTACCTGGGCCTCAAATACCTGGTGTTCGGGAAGATTCTCCCCAGCAACGGCGAGGACGTCTGGCTGCATCCGGTCGCCTTCGCCGCCTGGGCCGGGCTGTTGGTCACGATGATCAACCTGATACCGGTGGGCCAACTGGACGGCGGGCACGTCAGTTATGCGCTGCTGGGCCGCCGGGCCCGGACACTGGGCTACGTCATCATCGCCGCGATGATAGCCTGGGGAGGCTGGCTCCTGATGAGCGGCAACGGGGCTGGCGGATTCTGGATGACGTGGGGCTTCCTGAACCTGATCTTAAATCCGCGCCACCCGCCGCCGCTCGACGATGCCACCAAACTCCATGGGCGACGGGTCGCCCTGGGGCTGTTGACGTTGACTATCTTTGTCCTGTTGTTTATGCCTGCGCCACTGCAGGTGGTCTCCATACAATAAGGGACATTCAATGATACACGGCGTTGAGATTAAAGAACTGGTGACCCATACAGACGAGCGGGGCTTCTTCCGCGAGATCATCCGGGCCAGTGATAGGATTTTCCCGGAGGGCTTCGGCCAATGGAGCCACACGATGTCCTACCCGGGCGTCGCCAAGGCGTGGCACGTGCACCAGAAGCAGACGGACTGGTGGTACGTGGCAGTGGGCACCATCAAGGCGGCACTCTACGACACCCGGCCCGACTCGCCCACCCACGGCGAGTTACAGGAGTTGCTGATGGGGGAAAGGCAGCCGCCAATCGTGCTGAAGATCCCGCCCGGCGTGGCCCACGGCTACCGGGTGCTGAACGGGCCAGCGCACGTCTTTTACATCGTCTCGCACGAGTACGACGGCACCGACGAGGGGCGCATCCCCCACGACGACCCCGAGATCGGCTACGACTGGACGGCAGGGCCGGAGATCACTTAGCCGTCAGCGGCCAGCAGTGAGCAAATAGCCGCTAAATGTCCAGTCTGTCAAATTCGTGCTACAATCCGTTGCTTCAGTTCGCCCAGCCGCAGGTCGGCGGTATCCAAGGCCGGGACGCCCAGTTCGCGCCCGACGAATCCGCCGTGGCAGTCGGAGCCACCGGTGATGAGCAAGTCGTAGCGGTTGCACCAGTCCAGGCAGAAGCGTGTCGTGGCCTCGTCGTGGTAATGGGAATAACACTCCAGCCCGGCGACGCCGAAGTCGAGGAAGGGGCGCAGCGTCTCGTCAGTGACACCCGCGTGACGCAGGCTGACGCCAGGGTGGGCCAGGATGGGCACACCATCGGCCCCCCGGATGGCGGCAATGGCTTCGGCGGGGTGAGGGAACGGCGGCCATTTGGTGGGCAGATGGGCCACCAGGTTGCGGAGGTAGTCGCGCACGTCGGTGCAGAAGCCCCGGTCAATCAGAAAGTTGAGCGCCTTCCAGCCGCCTCGGATAGGGTCGTATTCGTAGGCGGCGTAGTCGTCCAGGTTAATCTTATGGCCGGCAGCAATGAGATGGTGGATGACATCGTCGTTATGCTGGTTCAGCCTGGCTCTGTTCTCACTCAGCAACGCGGCCAACGCCAGGTCATCCATGTCAAAGCCGTAGGCCAGGACGTGGAAGAGATGCCCGTCCAGGAGAGTGGAGACCTCGACGCCGTGCAGGAAGGCCAATCCCGCCTCGCGAGCCAGCGCTTCGGCCGGGAGCAGGCTGGCGACGGAGTCATGGTCGGCGATGGCGAAGAGACCGATACCCCGGGCCTGCACCTCGGCGACGACGCGCTCTGGCGTCCAGCAGCCGTCGGAGGCGATGGTGTGGATGTGTAGATCGGCACGCATAGAACTCGGATTCCAGGACGGTAACGGATTCACGAACTCACGAATTTACGAATGTGCGAATGTGCGAATTTACGAAGCACGAATTTACGAAGCGCGGTTACTACTCAGCCATAAGGTGCAACGCACTTGTCTCTTGCCATTTCAGCGATTTTGTCCAGCAGATTGCACCGTAGAACAGGCAGATTTGTAGCAAAAGTGCGTTGCACCTGAGTAGTAACGAAGCGCGAACTGCAAACTTAACGCCACACGATGATCTCCGCCCCGCCGGGCTCTATGAGTTCGACGACCAGCCCCCCGCCCTCGGCTCGCCAGCGTTCGTGCGGGCGGTGGTTGACGCTCACGCGCCGGGCGGAGGGGAAGTCGTTGAGGATCACCACCGGTGGGGCGGGCAGCGCGCCGATGCTCAACTGCAGCGCGGTCTCATCGGCGGTATAGGAGATTTCGGCTGGCGGTGCGTCCTCGTCGCAGAGGGTGAAATGCCCACTGTCGGCAGAGTAGATGTCGAGCACCAGGCTCGCGCCGGCGGCCTGAGCGGTGTGGTCTACCTCCGGGCCCATCGGGATAATGGAGCCGCGCCGGACGAAGAGGGGTAGGATCTCCAGCGGCGCGGGATAGTTGAGCCAAATCGGCCCCTCGTAGACCTCCCGGCTCCAGTAGTCCACCCACCCCCCGACCGGCAGGTACACCATGCGCCGCCGCGCTCCCCGCTCCAGCACCGGCGCGACCAGGAAACT
>DAOUEC010000162.1:0-37349 GCA_034430655.1 Anaerolineae bacterium | reverse complement strand
AACTTAAGGCCATTTTGGGTTTCCAAGGAGCGGTTTTCCTGCGATTCAGGGCAAATCTTGCCAGCCAGACCTGAATTTCAGACCAAATCGAGTGTCCAGATTCATCCCGGGCACGAAAACAGGCCGTTTCGCTGCCCGCTTGACGCCATTTTGACAACTGACAGACACCATTTCGTTAAGTTATGACAGATGACCGAATCACAAGTTTTGTAATCAAGCATCAGCCACGGGGTACCAGAAAGGCTTTGCCCACGGTTCACCTGCTGTGAACCGTGGTAAGCCAGACAAAAAGAGTGGAATTTTCCCCACCCGTGGGGAAAATTCCACAACTAAGACATCCATCTCGCTACCTGGTCAAGACAGTCTATATTTCTGTAGACGGTAACGCAACTGATCCCGCGAGATGGAGAGCAGTTCAGCTGCCTCGATTTGGTTACCGCCAGTCCTGGCTAGAGCATCCTCGATTAGATGCTGTTCCAATTGGGACACCAAGTCCTCGAGATTCACCCCGTCGGGGGGGAGGTCAGCGCGCAATCCCGATGGCCCTAGACCATTCAGGGAAACGATCCCATCGCTGAGCTCAGCGGGAAGATGAGTCGGCTGTATCTCCTGTTCATCACAGAGCACCATTGCTCGCTCAATGACATTCCTCAGTTCGCGGATATTGCCTGGCCAGTGGTAGCGCCTCATCAACTGTAGAGCTTCGCTGGAAACGCCCACGACGCTTTTGCCCATCGTCCGATTGAACTCGTCAACAAAAGTAGCGACAAAGAGTTCCAGGTCTTGCCTGCGTTCGCGCAAGGGCGGCAGGTCTATCACCACCACGCCGAGGCGGTAATAGAGGTCCTCCCGAAAGGTCCCGTCTTGAACGGCGGCTCGCAGATCTCGATTGGTGGCAGCGATAAGCCGCACGTCGATCTTGATGACGGTCGTCCCACCGACGCGGCGCAGGGTTTTCGTCTCCAAGACGCGCAGGATCTTGGTCTGCATTTGCAGCTTCATCTCGCCGATCTCGTCGAGAAGCAGCGTGCCCCCATCGGCCATCTCCAAGAGCCCCTTCTTCCGGCGCTTGGCACTGGTGAAGGCACCGGCCTCAAAGCCAAACAATTCACTCTCCAAGAGGGCATCGGGGATGGCTGCGCAGTTGATGACCACGAAGGGCTTATCCGCTCGTGGACTCTGTTGGTGGATGGCATTAGCCACGACTTCTTTACCGGTACCGCTTTCCCCTTGAAGTAGGACAGTTGCATTACCCTGGGCTACTTTGGCCGCCAACTGAGCCAGGCGGCGCATTTCCTTAGTCTCACCTATGATCCAGCCATGGACATATCCTCCGGGCTTCTGGCGCAGACGCTCTATCTCGCGCCGCATGGTCAACTCTTTCAGGGCCCTTTTGATAATCAACTTGAGTTTCGACACATCAGACGGCTTGTCTATGTAGTCATAGGCCCCCAATCTCATAGCCTCCACCGCACTTTCTACCGCGCCGAAGGCGGTTAGGACTATGACTTGCACATTGGGCTCCTCTCGCTCTATCCTCCGCAAGACGGAGATGCCATCCTCGTCCGGTAACTTAAGATCGAGAAGCACTATGTCTACGGGTTTTTCCTCCAGTAAGGCTTCCCCCTCTACGCCTGTGGCAGCCAATAGTACCTCGTAGCCGTCTTCACTAAGGATGCTATTCAGATAGGAGCGTATCATCTTATCGTCGTCAATGATCAAAACGGTAGCAGCCATTTGCAGGCCTCCCAGCCCTCACGAATAATCTGATGTAGAAAGTTGTGTCCATCCCTCTTGACGTCAACGCACCGGGGATGGCAATATATTCAGGGCGTTGCGGTACTTGGTCACCGTTCGCCGGGCGATGTGATAGCCGCGCTGCACCAATCTTTCCGCTAACTCTCTGTCGCTTAGAGGCTCGCTTTCTTGGGCGATCAGCTCCTTGATGATCTCTTTGACCGGGGTAGAGCTGTCAAAGAATCTGACCAGGGGAACTATTCTACCACAGGGCAATTGAACGTATTTGCTGGCTACCGCTCGGCTGACGGTTGATTCGTGCACGCCTATCATGTCAGCCAGTTTAGCACGGGTAAGAGGTTTCAGGTATTTGTCGCCACGAGCCAGGAAATCTCGCTGATAGTCGACGAGATGGAGAGCCAACTGGTAGAGCGTCCGCCAGCGCTGTTCGACGCTGTTGATGAACAGCCATGCTCTAGCATAAAATGCTTCCCATTGCTCCCAGCCATGTTCAGTTGATGAGGTCTTATTCGCCTTAAGGCACTCCAACGCCTTGAGATATGAGACGCTGATACGTAACCTATATGCCCGCGCTCCAGGTAGCTCGATTTCGTACCCTTCGTCAGGAGAATCAGGGTTATTCCTGATTATGATATCAGGTCTGGGATAGGTTACTGTCCTTTGAGGTGGCGATTCATGAAGGTCAGCCCAATAGGCGTGGGCCGGAAATGGGTTGAGGTTGTCCTTGATGAATTGTAAGGCTGCTTGGACTTCGCCAACGGTCGTCCCCATAGTCTTGGCTATCTTTGCGAACGACTGTTTGCCCAGCGCCTCCCAGTGATCGCTGATAAGCGCTTTGGCCAGCGGCTGCTTGATCCCCTCACGGCACAGGTATTCAAGCTGAATCAGCAGACACTCTCGAGCACCCCTGGCAGCGATGCCCACAGGATCGAGGCCTTGTATGGCGGAGACGACATTCTCGACGCGAGTTCGATCTACCCCGAAAAGAGACGTCACTTCGTCAATCTCGCAGCGCAGGAAACCGTGGTCGTCCAGACTCCCTATCAAGCAGGCGGCTATTGGCAAGTCCTGAGGGGGGAGAATCAAGCGCGCTTGGCGCAATAGGTAGTCAGATAAAGTTGTACTTGAGGCCAGTTGTGATATGCCATCATCCGTTTCGTCAGCGACATTGTAGTCTAAGAACGAAGTGCTGTCCGCACTGTATTCGTATTCCCGATAGGCAGGCCCTTCCTTTTCGGCGTGAAAGCCAGGCCTACCACACGAAGGGCAGTAGCCATCGGACACAGCCAGGCCGCATCTGGGACAACGGCGCACCTCGACCAACTCTAGAACCGGATTCTCGGCCAATTCCTGGGCGATAGCTTGCTCTAACTCCGTTGACGTGAGCCGCAGGAGCGTATTGGCCATAATCAGTTGAGGCGTTACCGCCGGTCGTTGTTCGAGAACTTGGCCTAGCTCCATTGAGTTTCTCCCTAGCGAGGCTACTCTGCGCACAATGCCCAACAGCCACTCAGCGCTCAGATTCGGCCTATTGGCCGGACCCCGCGTCGGCTGCTCCGTCGCCTACGGCCCGGAAAACTCGATTCCGGCCATCAAGTCCCGCATCCGCCGCAGCACGTCCAACTCTCACCCACACAAGATTCGCGATCTACCGAGGCACAGGATTTTCCCTTTGTATCTCCCGGACATTATAACATAGCAAGTAGGATCAGGGAATTCTGCTCTGAGGGTCGCCACTTCAGGATGCGTCTCTTCCATAGTTTCACTTCTTGGGGTTGTGTGGCACCCGCTATTATGCTGCAGGTCGAACTTGATGTCAAGTTCTTCTTGACAACGATATGAACGGAGAGGGGCTAGCAGAGAGAGCCCATGTTGCCACGCCCACAAGCGAGACACAGGGCTCCCAATCCTATATTGGGTGTCCGATATCGTCAGTGTGACTAGTTCATTATGCCGGTGGTGCACCGGTGGGACCAAAACACAAAAACGCCCTCTCTTGGAGGGCGTTGTCCCTAAAATCGGCCGTTTTCAGCCCCTTTGTGGGGCGCCAGGCTGGGGGACCAGGATTCGAACCTGGACTTATGGATTCAGAGTCCACTGTCCTACCATTAGACGATCCCCCAGGGCGCTACGTATTCTACCACAGGCCGCCGTGTCTGGCAAGCCTCTACACCAGCGACAGCAGAGCCTCCTCTGCCGCACCCAACCGGGCCAGCACCTGCTCTCGTCCCAGGATAGCCAGCGACCCGAACAGCGGCGGCGCGACCTTCTGCCCGGTCACTGCCCAGCGCACGCTGCCGAACAGTTGCCCGGCCTTGAGCCCCAGTTCGTCTGCCAACACCCGCATCGGCGGCTCCATCGCCTCAGCCTCGAAAGGCTCCACCTCCGCTAGCAGCGCCCGCGCCCGCCGCAACGCCGTCAGGCTATCCTCCGGCGTCATTTTCTTCCCCACCAGTTTCTCCGCCGGAGGCGTCTCAATCTCCCCAAACAGAAACGACGTCCACTCAACGACCTCATCCAGTCGCTTCAGCCGCTCCTGCACCAGCGGCACGATGCGCCGCAGCGTCGCCAGCATCTCCCCAGGGCAGGGATCGGGCACCAGATTGGCTTTCTGCCAGAAGGGCAACAGCCGCTCCAGCAACTCCTCCTCTGGCAGATTCCGGATGTAGACGCCGTTCATCCAATCCAGTTTTTTGTAGGAGAAGACCGCAGGCGCTTTGTTGACACGGAACAGGTCAAAGCGCTCGACCAATTCTTCGCGAGTAAATATCTCCTGCTCCTCTCCCTCCCCCGGGGCCCAGCCCAGGAGCGCCAGGAAGTTGAACAGCGCCTCCGGCAGGTACCCCTGGTCACGGAACTCCGTGATAGAGGTGGCCCCCTCCCGCTTGGCCAGTTTCTTGCCGCCGGGCATCGTCACCAGCGGAACATGGCAATAAGTGGGGACCTCCCATCCCATCGCCTGGTAGGTCAGGATGCGCTTAGGGGTAGAAGGGATCCAGTCGTCGCCGCGGATGATGTGGGTGATCTTCATGTAACGATCGTCCACCACCACCGCCAGGTGGTAGGTGGGAAAGCCGTCCGACTTGAGGAGAATCTGATCGTCTATGCCGGCGTTCTCGAAGACCACGTCCCCTCTGATGACGTCATGGACGACTGTCTGGCCCGTCAATGGAACCTTGAGCCGGATGACGTGGGGCTCGTCGGGGAAGATGGCATCCGGTGGGAGGTCACGGCAGTGGCGATCGTACATCACCATCTGCTTGCGGGCCCGCTGGCACTCTCGCACCTGTTCCAGGCGCTCTGGCGTGCAGTTGCAGCGGTAGGCCCAACCTTTAGCGATCAACTCCTCGGCCACCAAGCGGTACAGACCCAGCCGCTCCGACTGGATATACGCTCCATACGGCCCGCCGACGGCATATTCCTCGGCGTTGTCCACGCCCGAACGCTGCAACTCCTCCAGCCCTGATCCCTCGTCCCAATCCAGCCCCAGCCAGCGTAACCCCTCCATAATAACCGGGATCGACTCCGGCTGGTACCGCGTCCGGTCGGTATCCTCAATGCGCAGAATGAACTTCCCGCCCATCTTACGGGCAAATAACCAGTTAAAAACCACCGTCCGCACGTTGCCGATGTGCGGCTCGCCGGTGGGGCTAGGAGCAAAACGAACGCGAACCGTCATTCTCTCCTCCCTACTCCCTACTTCTTATTCTTACCCTGTGCTTTCTCGATCTTGGCCCAGGTATCACGCAGCGACACCGTCCGATTGAATACGAGTGTGCCAGCGGACGAATCGGGATCAACGCAGAAATAGCCCTGCCTCATGAACTGGTAGCGGCTGCCCGGCGCTGCACCCGCCAGACTGGGTTCAACCCGGCACGACGTCAATGTCTGCAATGAGTTCGGATTCAAATTGGCTTTGAAATCAGAGCCGCCCTCTACATCGTATGGATCCGCTTTTGTGAAGAGATGATCGTACAGGCGGACTTCGGTTTCGAGCGCGTGGTCAGCCGAAACCCAGTGCAACGTTCCCCTGACCTTGCGTCCGTATGGCGCCACCCCTCCCCGCGTCTCTGGATCATAGGTACAGTGCAGTTCGATCACCTCGCCAGTTTGTTCATCCTTAACCACCCGCACACACGTGATAAGATACGCGTGTTTGAGTCGTACCTCACGACCGGGAACCAAACGGAAGTATTTCCTCGGTGGGTGCTCCCGAAAATCTTCCCGTTCGATGTATAGCACGCGGGAAAAAGGAACCTTCCGCGACCCCATACCGGGATCCTCCGGATTATTCACGGCATCCAACCATTCCACCTGGTTTTCTGGATAGTTGTCAATGACTACCCGAAGAGGATGCAACACAGCCATCACACGCGGAGCGCGTTGATTCAAATCCTTGCGGATGCAGTGCTCAAGAAGTGCGATGTCTACGATACTATTACTCTTCGCCACTCCAATGCGGTCACAAAAATCCCGGATTGCCTCTGGTGTGTAGCCACGTCTCCGCAAACCCGATAGTGTGGGCATCCGTGGGTCGTCCCATCCACTGACATGTCCCCCCTCAACCAATTTCAGAAGCTTTCGCTTGTGCATCACGGTGTAGCTGAGATTGAGGCGGGCGAACTCGATCTGCCGTGGATGGTAGATGTCCAACTCATCAAGAAACCAGTCGTACAGTGGACGATGATCTTCGTATTCCAACGAACACAGCGAATGTGTAATGCCCTCGATAGAATCACTTTGGCCGTGGGCCCAATCGTACATCGGATAGATATACCACTCGTCGCCCGTGCGGTGATGTGTTGCGTGCAGAATGCGGTACATGACGGGGTCTCGCATATTGATGTTGGGAGACGCCATGTCAATTTTCGCCCGGAGTGTGCGTGACCCGTCGGGGAACTCGCCGGCTCGCATGCGCTCGAACAAGTCGAGGTTCTCCTCGACCGAGCGGTTACGATGCGGGCTGTCCTTGCCCGGCTCGGTCAGGGTACCGCGATATTCCCGAATTTCATCTGGACTCAGATCACAAACGTATGCCTTGCCCTTTTTGATCAACCGCACGGCGTACTCGTAGAGCTGCTCAAAGTAGTCCGAAGTGTAGAACAGCCGATCCTCCCAGTCAAATCCCAGCCAGCGAATGTCCTCGATCTGGGACCGGACGTACTCTTCTTCCTCCTTTACGGGGTTCGTATCGTCGAACCGCAAGTTGTACAGCCCCCCGAAATCCTCGGCGATGCCGAAATCTATGCAGATGGCCTTGGCGTGTCCAATGTGCAGGTAGCCATTCGGCTCCGGTGGGAATCGAGTATGAACTCGACCGCCGTACTTATTCGTCTTCAAGTCCTCCACGATGATATTTCGGATAAAGTCGGAGGAGGGAGCAGCATCAGTCGTGGCCATAAGCGCACATCCTTTCCGTTTTTCTTTCTGTTGTTGTGTTTTTCACGGTTCTTTCTCCGATTCGATGCTTAACATCCAGCATCCAGTATCCAGCATCCAGCATCAAGTGCCCACACCCGGCAGGGTAAAACTAAAGACACTCCCCCGACCTACTTCACTCTCCACCCCTACCTGCCCGTCGAGTTTGTTCACGATACGCCACACGATGGACAGCCCCAACCCGTGCCCCTTGGTGCGATCCTGGTCGAGTTGCGTGAAGAGAGTGAACAAACGGGCCTGCTCTTCGGGCGTGAGACCAGGGCCGTTGTCGCGCACCCAGAAGCGCACCGTGCCGTCCGCCTGCGTCGTCGCGCCCAGTTCCACGCGCGGCGGCTGTCCGCCGTACTTGATGGCATTGCTGAGATAGTTGACCCACACCCCCTCAACCCACGGGCCATAGCCCAGCGCCACCGGCCAGGTCTCGGGCAAGGTGATCTTGGCCTGGTATTCCTCGATCATATAGACCAAGCACTGCTGTGCTTCGGCCACGACGCTCGCCATGTCCAGTGGCATCGTTGGCACTTCCATCTTGCGCACTTCTGCCAGCAGGAATAAGTCATTAACGATGCTGCTCGCCTTGCGCGTGCTCTGCGCAATCGTATGCAAATAGCGGCTGAGTTCCTCATCCGGCATTGCGGCGTGATCCTCTTCCAACGCCTCGGCAAAGCCGATGACAAGGCCCAACGGGTTCTGAAGGTCGTGGGCCACGGTGTGGGCAAAGGCATCCAGTTCCTCAGTCCGCTGGCGCTCTGTATCATACAGCCGCGCATGCTCAATGGCAACTGCTGTTTGGTTGGTCAGGGTGGTCAGGGTGAGTTGATCGTCCTGCGAGTAGGTCTCCTCCGAGAGTTTCGGTCCTACGGCGAAGATTCCCACAAGATCATCTTTGACCTTCAGTGGAATGAAGATCTCTGCCCTGATTCTCTCTAAATCTTCTATCTCCCGCTTCCACAGGGCCTTGAACTGCGGCATCACATCCACGTCATGCCTGGTCAGAGCGTCTTCATGTCCGGACAGCCAATGCACGACAGGATGATCTTCGCGTAGTCTAAGATCGGTGTTCGGATCAAGTCCCCTGTGGGCTATCAGGCGGAACTCTCCGCTCTTCTCCTGTTTGAGGAAGAAAGCCGCCCTCTCAATATGCATGGTTGTGGTCACCTCGCCCAGGATCATACTCGTCAGTCTGTCGAGGTCGAGTACGGAGGCCGCCGTGCGGCTGAGCCTTTGGAGCATCAGGCTGGAGTCGTACTTCTCGCGAAAGAAAAGCCGATCGATAGCCTGCTGGGTCTTATCGCGGACAGGCCGAAGGGCTACCGCCACCCCAGAAGCTGCTAAAAGGGCCACAATTGTAGCCGTGTTGGGGCCGATTATTATGTTAAAGACATTCGCAAAGAGGAAAACCACAAACAAGTAAATGCTGGCGGTGGCGGCCGTGAGCAAGGAGTAGACCAGCCCTTTGCGGATGACAAGGACGACGTCCAGGAGTTGGTAGCGGAGGATGGCATAAGCGATGAGGATGGCATTGATGATGCCGGCGGTAATGTCAACAGGGTAGGCTTGTAAAGGGGGAATAAAGTTGCTGAGAGTGCCTATTATGACTGCCGCTGCTCCTAGCAGCGGGTATCTAACACAATTGCGCTCCAAGTTGGACTTTGTTTTTCTATGTGCTCGGATAAGACTATATACCCCATATCCTAGGAAAGGATATGTGCCAATAACAACCGCAGGCACCAACACACCGAAAGTTGGGACGTATAATCCCGTAATCTCGCTTTTAAAGACGTTTTCAATGACGAGGTTAGTACCGCTCGAGGCTAGTAGGAGAATACATATCAGCCAGCCTACATAGGATAAATACCGGTTTCTCCTGCCAAGAAACACCAGTATAAAGAAAAGATAGAGAATGAATTGCCCCCCCAACCCAGCGGTCATGAATCTATACCAAAAAAGGGCCGATTCGGGATCATTGCTAAGGCTCACCATCAAAGCGGTGAACTGCCAGGAAATCATGGCTGCTAGATACAGCACAAAGGCCCGGTTCGTCTTATTTCTTATATCTTGGCGAACAGTGACAAGCGCCAAGACAATATAGCAAACGAGAGCAGCCGCCGAGAACACAGCAGCAAGTATCATTCTTACCTCTCAAATACTTGATAGTCGGTTGATGGCCTCATCTGTAGGATTGACGTGGGGTGGCTTTATGTGAGCCAAGTCGGCTCCAGCCACTCGCATTGCCTCCATATAGCAAGCAAATGCACCCTTAGAAAGCACTGTGACCCTCAGCGGATCGAAGCCTAACATGCTTTCCAACTCAGCGTACCCAGAGTCCTCCTCCATTAACTTCCGATGTACTGACATCTTTATATCTCTATTCTCAACCTCCTCTTTCAACTCTATGTACAGGTGCAATATCGGTTCTTCCTCAAGATATTCTTTTCTTATCGTCCAATCCACATAGGGTATCGCCGCTTCTTCAATGGCCTGCCACACCGCTTTCTCAGTTAATCTGGTAAACCCTCCTACATCTATGACACCGTCTGCCCTGGCATGAAAGATCATTTGCGGGATGTTGATATCGAGTTCTTCGTCTCCGAGGGAGATTATCTCAATCAGGTCTCCCATCCTGTACCTCGTGAACACGCCCCCGTGAAAGTTCGTTATTACCAGCTCATAGATCCCAGGGACAACCTCATCTAAGAGCAGAGTGGGCGGTTGATAATCGAGGTCACTTTTGCTCCTAAAGAAATCCTCCTCCGCAATGAACTCCAAGAAATTGTGGTCAGGTGCAAAGGTCATCCCTTTGTAGTTCCAGGCCTGTAAGGCTATCCCTCCTAACTCAGCGCCGCCATATCCCTCCAGCGGTTTCCTACCCCAGCAGGCCTCGATTGCGTCCCTGTAAAAAGCGGTATCCATACCACCCGCTACGATGCCCTTTACTCTCCAGAAATCTTTGGGGAGCAACCCTCTACCATCAATCTTGCTCCGTACCAGTCCTTTTATCACCCTGTAGAGAGACTGTGGATGCAGCATGTCTAGGGAAATCTTGAAACCGCCGGAACCTTGTCCGAACTGCTTAGCAACTGTTACCAAAACGCTTGATAGGCCATAGAACAAATCTAGCCCCGGCCTCAGGGCCAATCTGAATCCCTCCTGAATCCTCTCCCCAAACTCCATTTCGGCGCCTTCCTCAAGCGGAGGGATAAAAGCAACCCTCAATTGTTCCGATAATGCCCTAGCGATAACTGTACCAGTGAAATAGGGCGGAGGTGCCAGTGTATATAGGCAAGTATCACCATTACTCAGCCTGACATCTCCTCTCCTGGAAGAAGCAGCGAGGAGGAACGAGGCAAGTACAAACTCGCCCATCTTCTCAAATCTCTCCCTGGAATAAGGAGCCCACTTGCACTCGTATTCTAGCGACCTACCCGACGTCCGCGCCCAGACATAGGGTTCAGCAGGCAATACGTCCTCTCTCTTCTCAGCCAGGTCTGGAAGATAGTCCTTGTAAATGGTGAAAGGAACCGTCTCACGAAATTCCTTCACGCTGGTCGGCACTTTCCCCCCCATGAGCCTCCGCCCCAGCTCACACCTGCTAAGGAGGTCAATTTGTTCCATCAGCAAGCGCGTTTGGATCTCCATGAACTCCTCCAGGCTGAGATCAAGAAAGCCACAATACTTCTTCCAAACCTCATCCCTTCGCTCCTGTCTCAGTAACTCCGCTGCCGTTGTCATCTTCTTCGCCTCCTTAGGTTTTGTTCGTCCTGGTAGTCCAGGACCTTCGAGTTTGATGGTGAGCCTAGATTTCTCCTGCCACCGCGCGCATGGTCAAGGCGCAAGGGTACCAGGGACGACGAGCCCTGAATTCAGCTATCTCGATCTTCGTAAAACCGCAGCCCGAAAGGAGTGTACGCCATTCACCCGCTGTACGTACATTGGGGAAGGCTTCTATCTCTGCCTGCCCCCGGGCACTCCTGTGGGTCAGTCCATACCGGGCCAGGAGGATTTTCAGCAAAGCAATCCCCAAGAACGACCGCCAAAAGGCAGAGGCACCCACATCGGCCATGATGAGGCTGCCTCCTTTCTTCAGCACTCGCCTCATTTCAGACAACATTTGGGGCACATCCATGTGGTGCATACCTAAGGCACAGATGACCACATCGAAAGTGCCTTCGACAAAAGGCGTAGCCATGGCTGAAGCACAAACCAAACTGATGCACGAGGACGATCCTGCTGCCTCAACCTTCTTCCGCCCATGCTTGAGCATGGCTGGCGTAATGTCCAGCCCCATGACCTGTCCCTTGACTCCTACCTTATCCGCAATCCTCAGAGGAATGAGCGCCGTCCCAGTGGCTACATCAAGGACGACATCCCCTTCATTGATGGGCATCATCCCCACGAGCCGATCAACGAATTGCTCATAACTCAGCCCCCAGAACTCCCTGAGTTCTCGATCCACGACCTCCTCATAGCGAGGGGCGAGTTCAGTGAAGGCTTCGATGATGACATCACTGCCAGTCATTGTTTCCCCTTCTCCCAGGTCCAAGGCCCGCGCCTTCACGCATCACGTTTCACGCCTCAGATACCGCTCCACGCCGTCCAGATGCCAGGCCAACTGACGCTGGTGCGTGGGACTGGGCGTGAACGAGCGCCGCACCTCCCCAGGCGCGACGTTGCCCACCACCTCAATCTGCCCCATCTCTCCCACCCCCAGTCCCAGCCGGCGGCAGTATTGCAGGTATCCTATCCGCTCCGGGTCGAAGCCCATCAGTTGTGCCGTGAGCACGTCCACCGCCAGCGGATCGGTGCCCGCCAGCGCCACGCGCCAATCCACCGCATCGCCCGCCGCGGGCCCCTCCCCCTCCATCCCCTGCCAGCCGTCAATCACCGCCAGGTGCGGCCAGACGTAGGGAGCCACCAGCGCCAGGTTCAGGTTGATGACCGGGAAGCCCTGGTGCATCGCCATTTTGCTCGACCCGCCCGGCGGCCCCAGGAAAACCCCCTTGCCCCACTCCGCCAATCCCGACTGCCGCACCTGCCTGGGCACCAGGCGGGCCATGCGCCGCACCAGTCCAGGCGGGCCACCACTGCGCCGGACGGCCTGAGGGTTGACCAGCGCCCCCATCACCATATTCTTGATGGAAAGCGTGACGATGACCGTATCGTGGGTCTTGGGCGGGCCGACCGAGATACGATAACCGGCCTCGACGACGGTGCGCGCCAGATGCACCGTCAACGGGCGCAGGCGGCGGTCGTAGATCTGCACCGGCACCGTATCGTCCGCGTTAAGGTCCACCAACCTAACGTCGTACTCCTCGACCAGCGGCTCGTAGCCGTAGTTGCGGAAGCCCTCCCAGGTGGGGGACATCGCCGCCCCTTCGGCCACGACGATGGGCCCGCTGTAGCGGGCGCGGACGAAGTCGAGCACAGCGCGGACGGCATCCACGTGAGTCGCTGCCAACTGGAGATTGACAGAGACGAAATTAGGCTTGACCAGGATTCGAGGAACAGTATCCAGCCTCACCTGATCCGCGATACCATCCAACGCTGCCGTTATGTTCCCCCGGCGGCCCTCCCCCCGCACCAACGCCACCTGCACCCGCCCCGCTTTGCCCATCTCAGCCTACTTCTCGTACTCTGCTGCAATGAATGGAAGCGCCAACTCGTTGGCGTCCCTTATGCCAGGCTCACCGAAACAAGTCTCGGCTTCCATCCGAGCCGGGAAGATGCAGGAAACTGTTAGAACTCCAACTTGCGGTGACGCATCGCCACGTTCTCCGCCAGCCCGATGCCGATCATCGTCGTCAGCAGCGCAGCGGGGCCATAACTGATGAAAGGCAACGGCAATCCCGCGACAGGCAGCAGCCCCAGGTTCATGCCAATGTTGACAATGGCCTGGAACAGGACCATCGCCAGCGTGCCCGTCACCAGCAGCCGTCCAAACCCATCCGGCGCAAGCAGGATAATCCGCAGCAGGCGGATGAACAGCACCAGGTAGAGGGCAAACAGCAGCATTACGCCCGCAAAGCCGAGTTCCTCGCCGATAATGGCGAAAATGAAGTCCGTGTGGCGCACCGGCAGGTAACGGAGTCGGCTCGACGCACCCTGGCCGAACCCTTGTCCCCACAGACCGCCTGAGCCGATGGCGATAGATGCCTGCTTGAGCTGATACTCGACGTAAGGATTGCTGCCAGGGTTGAGGAAACCCAGCACGCGCTCATGCATATATTCAAAGCCAAGCAGGTCCACCAGTTGCCAGAGCGGATAGAGCGCCCCCAGCCCCACCACCGCCGTCAGCACCAGGTATCGCATCTCTACGTCCGACTCCAACAGCATGGCCAGCCACATAAAGACGAACACGGCAGCAGTAGCCATATCGGGCTCCAGGAAGACTAATGCCGCCAGAGCAAGCGCCATAACAGCGGAAAGTAAATAATTGACCAAATCGGGGCGCTCGGCGGGTTCCTCGATCACGCTCGTCTTGGGCGCTCCGAAGATCGGGGTGGCGGTGGCCCCGTGCTTCCGCCGCCGCCGGCCGAGTATGGCTCCCACCGAGATGGCGAGCAGGTTCATCGCCAGGAACGAGGGCTGAAAGCGGAGAAAGCCCAGGTCAAGCCAGCCCCTTACCTCGCCTATTTCGCTCTGCCCGAAGAAAAGCACGAGCACCAACAGGACGCCGGCCAAAAGGTAGGCCAGCCACCAGAAGTCGCCGAGCCACTGATAATCGCGGGGAAAAGCAGCCAGAAGAAGAATCAGCCCCACCCCAGCAGCCCCCAGAATCGCCTGTCGCCGCCACAGATCGGCCAGATCTGGGTCAAGGCTGCCCAGGTTGGCGCTGTAGATCATCACCACACCGTAGGCGGTCAGCAGAACAGTGACCGCGAGCAGCACGTAGTCAAAGTGCCGCCAGATACGAAACCTCGTCATCCTACCTCGCACTGGAATAGAAAACGCACGTGGAGCAGGCTGCTGACAGGCTCGAAAGCCACTCCACGTGTCGCTTTCACTTGCGCCGCCCGCGCGTGGTCAACAAGGGAATGTCGGCGACCAGGCGTGATTCGCGCGCACTCTGGGAGAAGGTCACTTGAACGCTCTCGGCGTCAATGGCGACGTGGCGCGAAATCACTGTGATGATTTCGTCCTTAAGCGTGTCCAGCAGCGCGGGTGAGATGCTGGTTCGGTCATGGGCCAGTACCAGGCGCAACCGCTCCTTGGCAACTTCCCCGCTCGACGGTTCATGACGACGGCCTAACAGACGTTCAAAGAACTTCATAATCAATCTCCTACTCAAGGCCCACGAAACGGAAAATCCGTTCAAGCACACCAGAACCGCGCAGGGGCTGGAACGGCACATCCTCCCCTCGCAGCCGGCGAGCGATGTTGTGAAACGCCCGTCCAGCCAGGGAATTGTCGCTGGAGAAGGCCAGAGGCCGCCCCCGATTCGTAGTGATCAGGATGGCTTTGTCCTCCGGCACGATGCCGACGAGATCAATAGCCAGCAATTCGATGACGTCGGCGATGTCCAGCATCTCACCGCGCCGCACCAGGTCCGGCTTGACCCGGTTGATAATCAGCCGTGCGGGGCCTTTCTCCTCCGCCTCGATCAAGCCGATGACCCGGTCGGCGTCGCGCACGGCGGCCACCTCTGGATTGGTGACGATGAGGATCTCATCGGCTGGGGCGATGGCGTAGCGGAAGCCCTGCTCGATGCCAGCAGGCGAGTCGATCAGAACAAAATCGTGCTGCTCCTGCAGGCTCTCGCAGACACGCACCATGTCGTCAGGCTGGACCGCGCTCTTGTCGCGGGTCTGCGCGGCCGGCAGCAGGAAGAGTTCAGAGAGCCGCTTATCACGCACCAGCGCCTGGCGCAGCCGGCAGCGTCCCTCGATCACGTCCACCAGGTCATAGACGATACGGTTTTCGAGGCCCATCATCACATCAAGGTTGCGCAAGCCGACATCGGCGTCAATGATCACCACTCGCTGCCCCTGCATCGCCAGCGCGACACCCAGATTGGCGACGAGGGTCGTCTTGCCCACCCCACCCTTGCCAGAAGTAATTGTAATCGCTCTTGCCGCCATCGGCTCTCCTTACCCCGCCCAGCCAGGGCATGGTTACCACGCCCCTACCTCACTTGCCATTCCAGGGAACAGCCACAATCTTTCCCTCGCGCACCGAGGCCATCTCCGGCATAGGCTTGCGCCGCTGCTCATCCGGGGAGCGCGCGATGTGTCCAGCGATGCGGAGTTGCGTGGGAACCAGATCGAGGGCACAGATCATAGCCCCCTCATCCCCCAATGCTCCGGCATGCACCACCCCGCGCACCCGGCCCCACACCACGATGTCACCACCCGCCACTACTTCCGCCCCAGGGTTGACGTCGCCGATGACCACGACGTGGCCCGGATAACGCAGGCTCTGGCCAGAACGAAGCGTGCGCCGCACAACCATCCCTTCGACGACGGGTGCCTCGCCCCCTGCGGCCACAGTCTCCGGCGCACGTGGGTGAGGCGGGCCGAGGCTAATCACCAGCCCCAACCCCTGCGCGGCCGCCTCTGTGGTGGGATTCGTGCTGATCACCGCCCATAACTCAACCTGGTGGTGGGCGAATAGCGCACGCGCCTCATCAATCTCGGAGCGGGTCAATTCCCGCGCCCCGACGTCGAGGGCGACACGGCCACCGCGAAAGAAAGCGGGGTTAGCGCCGAGATATGCCTCCAACGCGAGCAGTCCGGCGTTCCAATCCTCCTCTCCCAGCGAGAC
This sequence comes from Anaerolineae bacterium, assembly GCA_034430655.1. GTDB lineage: Bacteria > Chloroflexota > Anaerolineae > B4-G1 > B4-G1 > JAUWNP01. The sequence continues at coordinate 21,392 of DAOUEC010000162.1, read as the reverse complement.
AAGCAACCCCTGGCGGATACCCTTGACAGTAGTATCTGGACTCATAGTTGCTAATTATAGCACAAGAACGAAAAAACTGCATGCAGGCATCACCCTAATCGCTAACGTCAAACTCACCTACGACGAGCGAATCGCCAATGGGCTGCCCATCTACATTCACAATTTGCAGACGCCCCATCGTCGCCAGCAGATACCAGCCAATCTCGACCCGGTAGTGGCCGGGGGGGGCATCTGGGGCCAATCGTACCTCGTGGAGATCGGTCAGTTTCTCGCCAGGCGTCCACCGGCTGGTGGGGTAACTCCCCTGCACCGGCCACGTATCAACCTGACCATGCAGCCGTCCGTCGGGACCTACCAGGTGCACGAAGACGGTATAGTCCTCCTCCATTGCTCGCAGCGCCCGCCACTGCAGTGCTACGGGGACAGGCCCACCCGGTCGTGCGTTGGTACTGCCAACTTCAGCGTTCAGCAAGAGCACCAGACCCGCGAAGTTCACCAACCCTTCCTGCACCGGCACAACCTCGACCGCAGCAAGCGGGCAGTCGTCGGCCGGCGGAGCCAGCCAGCCGCAGCGAGCAGTCTCGCCTACGAGCCCCACGCGCAGTGTGTGGCTGCCGGGGTTCTGAGGCGCAGCGATGACGTGGTGGCTACGTAGCACCCCGGCGACGAGGTGGTCGGCCGCCAGGGCCACCCCGACCTCCCGCCCGTGCCTGTCCACCCAGGCCAGACGTACCTCCTCGCCTGTCTCGACCCCGCGCCAGGAGAGGTCGGCCGCGAAGGGCGCGCCGGTGGTGGTCTCACCAGCCAGATTATAACCCGTCAACCACCCGCCGCCGGCGAAGCAGTAGCGTCGTTCGTATGGCAGAGGAGGCAGTGACCCGGACGGCGGGGCAACCTCCAGCGCCTCCAAAGTCAGCCATGCCGTCGCCCCGTCGTCCACTCCTTCGACAGGCTCAGGACACCGCTCCAGGCCCACATCGTCGAAGGGGGAAAACAGCCCCACCTCCAGCCCATACTCTCCGGGTGGCAGCCAGGGTGGAGGCGACACCTCGTGGTAGTCGGACACTACCACGCCCACAGGCCAGGCATTGGTCGGATACAGCCCGCCCACCGGCCGCACCCCATCGCCCTCCCAGCGCACCTCACCCTCGGCATCCACCAGCCGCAGCCGGACGACGAAGTCGCCGTCCACGTGCATCTCGGCCCGCCAGTAGAGCGTCAGGTGATACAACGCTCGTCCCAGCGGGTCGGTGCTCACTTTGGCATCCAGCAGCCGGATCGCCTCGCCGAAACTCACACCCGCTCCATCTCCGCCCTCACCCCCGTCCCTTCTCCCAAAGTTGGGAGAGGGGTGTCCGAAGGACTCCACTCCCACTTCTACCAACGGCCCCAACGAGCGCAGATGCAACCCCTCCAGATGCGGCAGATAGCGCGCCAGGTAGACCTCCTGTCCCATCCCCAGGCGCGCCGCCAGTTCCGCCTGGTAGAGTTCCTCGCTGCCCAGCAGCACCAGGTCGAGGTCAGGCCGCACCCCCTCGATCTGTTGCAGATAGTACAGCGGGGCAAATTTTTCCACGTCGGCCAGCACCGCGCTCTCCGCCGCAAGCGGAAGGCTCAACACATATTGGCCCCAAGCATAGCCGCCTCGATTGTGGCTCTGGTCCACCAGCGGAAGGTTCAGCCAGATGCGACTGAGGCAATGAACAATGAACAATGAGGCAATGAACAATGACCAATGACCAATGACAAATGGCCAATGACAAATGACAAATGGCAGATGGCGAAGTCGCGAGGGTAGATCGGCGAGGAAAGAGATGCCGGCGCCGATCCAGACCGCGAGGATCAGATGGGCGGGGAGCAAGAAGACGGAGATGTCAGGGACATAGTAGTCGAGTCCATAGAGGGCAAATGCCAGGAAGATCGCGCCGGTCAGCGCCAGCGCCCGCCTCTGGCGAACCGCCAGTTGCACTACTCCCACCGCCGCCAGCCCCAGCCCGACCCAGCCGAAGGGCTCGCGCAGCAGCCGTCCGACGATACTCCAGCGGACGGGGTCGCGCCAGCCATCGAGCCGCAGCGCCCCGTGGAATTGGCCGCCGCTGACGTAGGCGATAAAGTCGCGCGGCGTCATCCACTCGCCGTGGTTCAGCGCTGGCCAGCGCAGCGGGATGAACAGATAGACCGACAGGCCCAGGAGCAATACCCCCCCGGCGATCAGCCAGTCCTTAGGCCGCAGCCAGGGCCGATCCCAGAGCAGAGCCAGCGCCACGGCGGGCAGCAGCAACAGCGTCGTCAGATGATTGGTGAGGCTCAGGCCGACCAGGAAGAAGACTGCTTGCCAGCGACGCGCCGATGGTAAGGAGTGTGTGGGAGTGTGGGAGTGTGGGAGTGTGTCGAGCAGGAGCCACAAGATGGCCGCTACGAGCAAGTTGTGTAGGGTGTAGACTTCGGCGACGATGGCCTGGGACCAGAAGGTGGATGAGAAGGCAAAGGCCAATGCAGCCAGGAAGGCGGGTAGCCACCGTGCGGTCAGACGCAGCAGGAGGGCGTAAAGCACCAGCACCGCGGCGGTGGCGAAGACGGCCGAGGCCAGGTTCACACGCCAGGCCACGTTGCCGAGTGGCAGCAGCGTGAATAACTTGCCCAGCAGGACATAGAGCGGGTAGCCGGTGGGGTGTGCCACCGCTAGCCGTGGGACGACGACCTGGAACTCGAAGGTATCGGCCTGGCCGACGGAGGGCAACAGCGTGCGCAGGTAAAGCGCAAACGGTGCCAGGCCCAGCACAAGGGGCGGCATCCAACGCACCCGGTTCCCCCACGCCAGCAACAGCGCCAGCGTGGCCCCGCCAATCAACAACACACAGCCGGCCAGAGGACGCGAAACGACACCTGTGACGTAGAGGAGAGGAAGAGTCAAGGAAATGACCAATGACCAATGACCAATGACCAACGGGGAACGAGGGAGGAGAGCCACCACACCGCCACTTCGACTGGAAGCCGAAAGTTGTTTCGGTGGCCCTGTGACGCCAACAAGTTGGCGCTTCCATTCAAGCAGAGCGAGGACTATTGCAGCGCAGACAATGGCTACCCCGGCAACGGCCAGGGGAGAGACGTAGAGCAGCGTCCAGAAACCCGCTTCCGCCATCAGGCGGGCCAGGCCCAGTCCCCAGATCGCGCCTGCCCCGCCGACCACTGCTACAGGCAAGCAGTCGTCAGGGCGCGGTTTCATCGCGGCCGAAATAATACTCTAGAATGTCGTGCGCCACCGGCACCGCCGCCACCGATCCCTCACCCCCGTTGTATAGGAAGACGATGACAGAAACCTCCGGCTCCTCCACCGGCGCGAAGGCGGCGAACCAGGCGTGGGTCGGCTGTTCCAGCCCGACGCCACAGATACCCGTCTCCAGCGCAATGTCGTCGCAGTACTGGGCTGTGCCAGTCTTGCCGGCCACGCGCATCCCCTCGATCCGTGCTCGCGGCGCTGTACCGTAGGCCACCGCCCCCTCCATCCCCTGTTGGACCAGCGACCAGTTCTCCGGGCTGATAGGCAGCGTGCGGATGATCTCCGGCTCGAAAGTCTGAATCACGACCCCCTGGGCATCGGCGACGTGATGCACGATGCGCGGGCGGTAGAGCGTGCCGCCGTTGGCGACGACGTTGACGGCATTGAGCATCTGCAAAGGTGTGACTTCAAGGAAGCCCTGTCCAATCGCCAGGTTATACGTGTCGCCGGTGGACCAGGACTCGCCGTATGCGAGCCGCTTCCAGGTCGCCGTGGGCACCGTACCGCTGATCTCGGCTGTCAACTCCACGCCGGTGCGCTCACCGAAGCCGAACAACCGAGCATAGTGGGCAATGCGCTCCACACCCAGCCCTTCGAAGCCTGTCTTTTCGAAGCCCCCCCCCACTTTATAGAAGAAGATGTCGCACGAATGGGCAATGCCACCCACCACGTCCAGCGAGCCGTGGCCAGACAGTTTCCAACAGGTAAAGGGTTGCGCACGGCCGGGGTCATTGGGGTAATATTTGTTAGGCACGACGATCTTGCCGGGGCAGGTGAGGCGCGTGCGCGGTGTCAGCACTTCTTCCTGGAGAGCGCCCGCCGCCACCACGATCTTAAACGTTGACCCAGGCGGCAGACGATCCGAGATAGCGTGATTGAGCAGCGGTCTGTGGGGGTCATCCAGACGCTGCAAATCGCGCGCCGAGATACCCTGGGCGAAAAGGTTGTTATCGTAAGTCGGCAGGCTGACGAGCGCCAGAATCTCGCCCGTCTGCGGGTTCATCACGATCGCCACCCCGCGCGGCGAGTTCACGTTCGGCTGCGCCATTCCACGCCGCAATGCTTCCTCGACAAACCGCTGCAAGTCGAGATCGAGCGTTAGATAGACATTGTCGCCCGGTACAGGCGCGTCCTGCTCCTCGATCACGCGGATCTCCCGGCCCATCACGTCTTCCTCAATGAGCCGGTGACCCTTCGTCCCCCGCAACGCGTCCTCGTAGGTCGCCTCGACGCTGGCGACGCCGATACGGTCTGTGTCCGAATCGTAGCCTCGCGCGACGTACTCCTCTTCGCCTTCCTCAGGAATGGGCAGCAGGTATCCCAGCATTTGCGACACCAGCGGGCCGTAAGGATAGTCACGCACCGGCTCTACCTCGACCAACATGCCGGGCAGTGTCATCGCCTCCTGTTTCAGCAGCAACGCTGTATCCCGCTCTATACCCCGCTTGACCACCAACGGGCTGTAGCCGGCTGTATAAGCATAAGGCACCATCTCGCGCAAGCCCTTGCTTTCACCTCCAGCGCTGTAGTAGGGCATATCGAGCAGCACGGCCAGGCGGATGAGCATAGCCTCCGCCTCGTCCTCGTCATCAGGCAGATAGGCGGGGACGACAGCGACGTTGAAACTAGGGACGTTGCGCACCAGTGGCGTGCCATCGCGGTCGTAGATAATACCCCGGGCAGCAGGAAGGGTGACCGGTCTCAACCGCTGCCGGTCCGCCCAGGCGCGGTAGTCTTCGCTCCGTACAAATTGCAAATTCCACAATCGAAAACAGAAAACCCCAAAGACGCACAGGATCAGCAGGCCCAACGCGATGACCCGGGGTGCTCCCAGGATTGCCGCCCAACGCGCCTGCCATCGGCTCTGAGCGGTGTCCTGAGCCTGTCGAAGGGCAGCCCGCTGCGGTGCTCCGTGCAGTGTCACAGCGCGAAGCCCTCCTGCCCTGTTTTCCGCCCAGGGTCTCTTGAGTACGGGCGCGGGGACCGCGCCCCTACGAGATTGATCACAGCGCGAATCCCTCCCGCCGGGTTCTCCGCTCCAGCCAGGCCAGTGGTTGCCGGACGAACGGAGCCAGCGCTACGTTGAGCAGCGCCGACGGACCAACCACCTGCGTCAGTGCAAACCTCCAATCCACCGCATGCCCCGTCCAGGCCAGGACAAACAGCAAGACCAGATGGTAGACCACTACACCGAGAAACGTCAGGAGCAGAAAACTTATCACTGGCGGGCCGAGTACGGGCACGGTGACCGCGCCCCTACCCCACGGCCGCCCGGCCAGGGCCACCGCCAACAGGGCCAGTGCCGTCGCGCCCAGCGGCCCTCCGGAGAGTAGATCAACGATTAGCCCACCGATGAAACCCCACATCAGTCCCTCGTCCACGCCGCGCACTACAGCCCACGCCAGCACAACCAGCAGCATCAGATCAGGTCGTGCCCCCCACAGATTCAGCCGCGATAGCAAGACACTCTGGAGCAAGGCTACGCTGGTCAGAAGAGGGAGAGTCAGGTAGAGGTTAATGGCACACCTCCTACGACAATTACGTCTTGCGCATTACGTTTTACTTCCAGAGCGTGAAGCGTAAAACGCAATGCATGGTGCGTGACACTACGGCTCCTCGGGCGGGGATTCTTCGAGAGGAATCTGCTCAAAGGCCGTGATCACCAATACCAGTTCCAACCGCGAGAAGTCCACCGCCGGCCGCACGATAGCAGTCTGGAACAACGCGTAGTCCATCTGCTGCACTTCAGCGACCTGGCCAATGACCAATCCTTTGGGTACGAAGCCGCCCAGTCCGGAGGTTAGCACAATGTCGCCGACGCTGACGCTTTCCTCTTGCGGGATATACTCCATACACAACGTACCATCGGGCCGCCCCACGACCAGGCCAGTGACGCGGGAGGTCTGAAGGAGAGCAGCGATAGCACTGTCGGGATCGGTGAGAAGTTGGACTTTGGCCGTGCGCGGACCCACCTGCGCGACTCGCCCCACCAGCCCGGCTCCGCCGCTGACGGCCGGCATCCCCACCCCTACTCCCTGCTGCGCGCCCACGTTGATGGTGATGTAGCGCAGGTAGGGGTTCGGCTCTGCACCCACCACCTCCCCACACGGGAAAGTGTCGCATACCTCCCGGCCAACCACATCGGCCCCCAGATAGGCCAAGAGCGGATTCTCGCTGACGAACTCCAGCAGGTCACGGAGTTGTTCGACCTCGGCCCCCGCCGACTCTCTCAAGCGGACGTTCTCGACCGTTAGAGCGTCCACCCGCGCCTGCAACTCCTCGACCTGGGCACGCAGTTCACGCACTTCGCGTACTGTCTCGAACAGGCCGCCTGTGACTTCCACCACGCTCGAAAGCGCGCGCTGCAACGGATCGAGCACGTAGTGGAACACATTCTCCACTGGGGTCAGATAGCCGGACTCATGGAGTACCAGAAGCAACAGCCCGAGGACGAGCAACAGCAGGGGAAGCCACGAACGGCGGGGAGACTCCCTCATAATCCCATCCAACCGGCGCTCAGACACCGAAAGCATCCAGCCACCCTTGCGAAGGTTGCGAATAGCATTGGCAATGGGACCGTTTCCGATGGACGAAGGCACCTCTGGCCTAAAACCTGCTCACAAACCTTCGCAAGGGTTTCCATCAGAAACCAGGGGGCCTGGGTCGCCGGTCGTCGGTGCTGACCAATACCTCACGGAGTGTATCCAGTTCCTCCAGCACCTTGCCAGCGCCACGGGCCACGCAGGTCATCGCGTCCTGGGCAACCCAGGCCCGCATGTTCGTCTCTTCACTGAGCCGCTCAGCCATGCCCTTCAACATAGAACAACCGCCCGCCAGGCAGATGCCAGTCTCCATCAGGTCGGCGATCAACTCTGGCGGCGTCGCGTCCAGCGTGTCCTTGACGAGATCCACGATGATGCCGACTGACCCGCTCAACGCCTCTCGGATCTCGATGCTGCTGACCTCGATCGCCTCGGGTAACCCGGTGACCAGATTGCGCCCACGCAGCGTCATCGTCATCTCCTCCGGCAGCGGGTACGCCGATCCAATACTGATTTTGGTCCGCTCGGCCATACGCTCGCCGATGTAGAGGTTGTACTTTTGGCGAGCGTACCGCACGATGTCCTCGTCCATCTCGTCACCAGCGATGCGGAGAGAGCGGCTGACGACGATGCCGCCCAGGCAGAATACGCCCACCTCGGTTGTGCCACCGCCGATGTCTACGACCATACTGCCGCGCGCCTCCGTCACCGGCATCCCAGCCCCGATGGCCGCCGCTATTGGCTCCTCAATCAGGAAAGCCTCTCGCGCACCGGCGGATATGGTGGCGTCGTACACGGCACGCTTCTCGACCTCGGTGACGCCACTGGGGATGCCCACGACGACGCGAGGCCGGGGGAAGGGCAGCAAGAGCTGACTGTGTGCCTTTTTGATAAAGTAGTCCAACATCGCCTCGGTGATGTCGAACTCCGAGATAACGCCATTGCGCAGAGGGCGGATAGCGACGATGTTGGCGGGCGTGCGACCGACCATCTCCTTCGCCTCGGCACCAATGGCAAGAATTTTCCTGCTGTTTCGCTCGATGGCTACCCACGACGGCTCGTTGATGACAATACCCTTCCCCCGCACATAGACCAGCGTGTTCGCCGTGCCGAGGTCAATGCCAACATCAAGAGAGAACAGCCCAAGAAAGGCATCAATGGGATTGAACACAAGCGTCTCCTATACACAAACTGCCGCCCCGGGCCACTCGATCTTTCAACACCGGGGCTACCATATCAAAATTATACCATAAATCATAGACAGGGGGAAGTCTTGGAAAGCAGCCTGTTTGTGCTATAATCTGACCCACGGCTATGTCTCCACACTACCAGATTCGATTGCCCGTCTTCGAGGGCCCTCTGGATTTGCTCCTCCACCTCATCGAGCGGGAAGAACTGGACATCACCACGGTCGCGCTGGCCCAGGTAACCGACCAGTACCTGACTCACCTGGCGGAACTGGAACGGCGGCAGGTAAAAGAACTGGCGAATTTTCTCGTCGTGGCAGCGAAACTCCTGCTCATCAAGTCTCGGTTACTGCTCCCGCGCCCACCGGCGCTGACCCCAGAAGCCGAAGACGTAGGCGATGAACTGGTGTGCCAGTTGCAGGTCTACAAGCGCTTCAAGGAAATCGCGACGCTGCTACAGGAACGGGAGAAGCAGGGGCTGCGCGGCTACGTACGCATCGCCCCCCTCCCCCATCTCGAACCACAACTTGACCTGGGTGACGTGACGTTCCACGACCTGTTGACCGCTGTACAGGAGGCGCTGGACGCAATGCCTGCCCCGCCGGTCGGCGAAGTCGTCGCGCCCATCGCGGTGACCGTAGCCGAGCAGATTGTATGCATCAAGGATCAACTAGCCCGGCGGCGTCAAATCCACTTCCGCGAGATTCTCTCAGACGCCACCACCCGCGTCGAGGTCATCGTGACCCTGCTGGCACTGCTGGAACTGATCAAACAGGATCAAGTGAGAGTGCGGCAGGAACGGCTTTTCGGCGAGATCGTCATCGAACGACGGACATCGGCCGAGGCTGCACCCGCCGACGTTCCAGCCACCAACCCAGCAGTATAGCCCCGCACGCCCCCACTCCATCCACCGCCACGTCCACCAGGTTGCCGTTGCGCCCCGCCACGAAGGTCTGATGGTACTCGTCACTGAGAGCGTAGGCCAGGGCCAACCCAATACCGACTATGCGAAGAGTGACAGGGGTGGAGAAGTGACGGCGCAATGCCCGCTGGTAGAGCCAGGCCAGCACGCCGTAGACCAGCGCGTGCCCTGCCTTCTTGAGCAACACATCCCATCCACCGGGCGCGGATGGCAACGTCGGCTGTGATGAGAGCAAAAAAATCAACCCCATCCACGCCAACAGCGGGAGCCAGTGCCAGAGAAATCGCTTCATCGCCCCAGAGGATAACATCATTTGATGGTACTGTCAAGAAAATGTGCCTGCGAGGGTCTCTCGCAGGCACATTGGCGGTCGTAGCGTCCACGTATCTACTCGCTCACCGTCACCTCCAGCGGCGCTTGCACCGTCAAGTCAGCAGGGTTGTAGTAGTCATACGCGCTGGAAGGGGGCGTCTGCGCGCGCATCGGGAAGCGCGCCCGCAAGCGGTAACTGAAACGCAGCGGCGACTCAGACGAGAAATCCTCCAGGTAGACGATGATCTGCCGCCCCGTCAGTTCGTAGCGGGCGATGACTCCCTGCTCCACCAGCCGGCTTAAGTCCTCGGTCAGCACGGTGAAGCCAGGCGGTACGCCCAGGTCAATCAGAGCCGTCCTGACCACGCCCTCTCTGTTTAGCCTCACGTCCACGTCCACCGTCACCTCGTCGTTGACGGCCAACGCGGTGCGGTCGTAGCCCACGTCAATGGTGATCAGTTTATCCATCATCTCCACCATAGGCACCTGGTCCCAGGGCAGGTAGTAGCGGGTGGCGACCTGGTACATCATGTTGCCATGCCCTGAGCTTGCCGAAGGGCCGCCCCCCTCCAGTTCGATCTGCACCCGGTTGGAGCCGCTGGGCGAGAAGCCCCGGTCGAAGGTGATGAGATGCACCACGTCAGCGTTGCTCTCGTCAATCGTGATCTCCTGCGTCTGCTCCCTGTTCAGGCTCACGCGCAAGCGCGCCGGGCCTTCGACCTGTCCCGCCTGTTCGGTAGATAGCAACAGCGCCTTGAGCGAGAGGATAGTGGCCTGGGTGCTGAACCACGTGCCCCAGGAGTCCTTGCCCTGGATGAGGTAGGCCAGCGCGCCGCTCACCGCGTCGGCGTGGGTATTGGCGCGTATGAAAGCGATGGCCGCCAGCGCCGTCGTCTCCAGGCTGCCGCTCTCGCCGGTGGCCCCCATAAACGAGGCCGCCCCAACCTGCCAGTAGACGGCGTCGCCTTCTTCCACGCGTTTGTCGTACAGCCGGTCGAGCACGGCCCGCGTCATCGAGTCGTCGGGGTCGTAGGCGGACAGCGCGTTGGCGACCAGCGCCAGGCTGTAGGCGTCTGACCCCCCTCCGGCTCCCCCCTGCGATGGGGGAGAGGGAGATAGGGCGAATTCGCGGATGTAGGCGATGGCCTGGGCCACTTGCGGCGTGTCTTCGTAGTCAGCCTCGATCAGTGCCCAGGCGATGTAGGCGGTGGTGGGAACCTTGGAGTCAATGTGCCAGTGTTCGGAGTAGCCCTGGTCGGTCCACGTGCCGTCCGCTCCCTGCTGGGCCAGCAGCCATTGCGCCGTCCGCTCGATGAGTGCCTCGTCCACCGGGTAGACTTTGGCCATGTCGTTGAACTCCATCAGCCCGTAGGCGGTGAGGAACGGGTTCGCCGGTGCATCGCCGAAGAGGGAGAAACCGCCGCCCTGCACCTCGAAGGTCAGCAAGCGCTGGTAGCCGGTGCCGACGTACTTTTCGGCCTGCATCTGCGCTTCGGGGTTGTCGTAATCAGTGCTTTGCATATAGTCGAGGATCAGGACATTGGGGTACGTCGCCGACGTGGTTTGTTCAAAGCAGCCATGCGGCAGGCGCAGGATTTTCTCCAACCCCTCGACCGCCTGGGCCATCACCCCCGGATAGACTTTGACCTCGACGTAAGGCGTCTCCGGCACGGCCTCCGGCGGAATGGTGATGACGACTTCCTTGCTCTCGCGCAGCCAGTCACTTTCCGTCAGGCGCACCTCCTTGCCGTCCGGCACCACGTTCACCTCGCGCCGGATGGCATCGCTCATCTTCTCGCCCCAGGCGGTCACCTGAAAGCCCTGCCGTCCAAACTTGAGGACACGGATGGGGAAATAGACCACCTCGACGTCGTTGGAAGCGATGGCCAGCCTTTGCTCCCCACCCCCACCGGCCCCCCTGGAGCGGGGGGGAGATTCCAGCAACTCGAACCAGTCCTCCTGCTCGACCACCAGCCGCACCTCCTGGGCTTCCGGCAGGTAGTTGAAGACACCGACCGGGATGCTGATCTCGTCCCCCTGCGTCAACGCCACAGGCAGATCTACGTCCACGAAGAAGTCCTGGAAGACGCGGATGCCACGGGTGGTAAAGCCCAGCCGGCCATCCTGGGACGAGGCCAGCGCCGTCAGCCGCCAGGTGGTGATGGAGTCGGCCATGGGGATTTCCAGCGAGACGAAGCCGTTCTCGTCGGTGACGATCTCTGGCGCCCAGTAGAGGGTCTCGGGGAAATACTGCCGCAGGCGCGGGGCTGCGGCTCCGGCCGCCTCTTTGTTTTCGGCGTACCACGCTGTGTCTTCCGCTGCCTTCTCCATCGGCAGAACCCCTGTGGGGGCCGGGAGACCCGCGAACATCGCCTCCTCCACTATCACTTCATTCCCCCTCAACGCCTGCGGGGCCATCGCGCCCATCGGCATGCCGACACGCCCCAGGGTAAAGATGAGGGCGGCTGGAAGGATCACCATCGCCGGCAGCGCCGAAAGCGCCCCCAGCCCGGTGACCAACGCGCCAGCGAAGCGGCGCTCCTGCACCCAGCGGGCCTGCCCAAAGAGCAGATACGCGCCGGGGATGAGCAGGTAAGCGATGAGCCCCGCGATGATCAGCCCCTCGGCTGGTTCGCCCCCACGATCCGCAACCCGAATCAGCAGGAAGAGAAGCGTGCCCCAGGCCAGTGTCAGCAACGTGATGAATTTGGCCGCCGGATCACGCTTAGCCCAGGCGTAGCCGACGAAGATCAGCACTCCCAGGCCGAAGACGTCGGCCAGCGGGATGAGCACCTCTTCCGGGTCGAAGTAGGGAGCGCCCGTCGTGAACCAACCGGCCATGCATCCTCCGGTCAGCAGCAGGATGCCAGAGGCAACGGCCAGTCGCTTGAGCGAGCGCTTTGCAATCCCGGTTTGCCGCAGGGCAACCACCACCACTACCCACAGCAACAGTGGAATGAGGATTAACCCGACTACAGATGCCTGGCCGATGCGCTCGAATCCCTTTTCCTGCGCCACGAGAACCGCGCTCATCTTCTCCTGGCGCGAGTTGATGGGGTGTGAGGCCGCCAAAACCGGTGCTCCGGCCCAGGTAGCCTTGGCCGCCTCGTCCTGCGCCAGCCGGATTTGCTCCTGATCGGGAGAGATAGAGGCAGGCAGTTCAAAGCCCTTGATCTGGTAGAAGGGCTCCAACAACTCTTGCTCCAACAGGAAGTACAGTTTGGCAAAGCCTGGGTCCTGGCGCTGCAGGGCGAAGACCGACTCGTCCACAATAGCCACGCCCAGCGCCGACTGCACTCCCACCTCCGCTCCTCCGCTCCCCTGCTCCCCTGCCCCACTCGTCTGGAAACTGATCGTCGCCATTTCCCCCGGCAAGTAAGTATCCCTGTCAGCGGTGACAGTGATAGCCAGATCGTTGGGCGCGTCCACCACCACCAGCCGCGTGTCGCGCACGATGGTGCCCTCCAGCAACACCTTGTAGGCGTGCAGTTCAAGCGTGCCGTACAGGTCGGGACTCACGTCCACGGCGAACTCCGCTTTGCCATTGGTGACCCGGGCCGAGCGGGTGGAGAGGGTCTGCCCGCTCTTCACGATGTCCAGGTACACGTCGCCGGATGCGACCGGCGTGAAGGCCACCAGGTTCATCGTCTCGCCGACGACGTAGGCGGCCCGGTCGGCCCGCAGGAGCACGCTGTCGCTTCCATATTCGGTCTCAAAGTCCACCTGCCGCCCGGCCGTGAGGCCCGTCTCGTCCTGGGCAAAGATGTCGAGAATGTGATGAGTGCCCGGCTGCGGCGTGAAGGTGAACTCGGTCAGGCCGAACTCACCGCTGGTGAGTTCCACCGCTTCCCCGCCGTCCACACGGATTTGCAGCCAGGCTGGCGCGGGACGACCGTCGGGGTAGGAAGTGAGCACGTAGACAATGTTCTCGACGCCCGGCTTGAGGACGCCGCTCTCGGCGACCGCCTCGATGACCAGCGGCTGGGCAGCGATGGGCAACACCTGGCTGGTCTGCTCAGCGTGGTCGGTCTGGTCCACGACAGTGACCTCTAACACAAACTGGGCCTGCCCCAACTCCAACCCCGAACCAGCAAAGTATTCGGGCAGGTCGAAGCCGAACTCGTAGGTGCCGTTCTCGCCGGTCTGGCCGCTTATGTCCACCACCACCGTGCGCTCCACGTCCCATACGCTGCCGACGAGCCGCACCTGTCCCTGCGCCACGGGCTTACCGAAGAAGTAGTCAGCCTGCACCACCCCTTCCACACACTGTCCGGGGAGATAGAAGGAACGGTCAGTGGAGACATTCACGCCGAACTTGGGCAGCACATAGGGGCGCACCTCCACCGTCTTCTCGGAGCGGGTGTCGCCGATGGAGACGCTGAGTTTGTAGTCTCCCTGGTTGACCAGGTCGGCCAGGGTGAAGTCGGCGGCGGCCACGCCGAAGTCGGAGGCGGTGACGCTCTGGCGGAAGACTTTGTTGCCTTTGGGATCCTCCACCAGGAAGTCAACCGCCGCACCACGGGCGGGGGTCAGGTCGAAGGTGCTGAGGGCCAGCGCGCGCATGTGGATGGTCTGGGCGGGCTGGTAGAGGGACTTGTCACTGGTCAGAAGCAGCCGGTACTCCCGTTGGATGGTCACCGGCTGTTCCACCCGGTCCCGCCCCGCCGCCGACCTGGTCTCCACCACAAGTTGGGCCTCGGCGGGCGCGTCGGCTGGCACGTGGAAGCGAACCGGCAGGCTGCCGGTCTCGTCGGTCTGCCCCTCGAAGAGAAGGATGGCCCGACCGTTGTCCGGCTTCAGGCTGACCTTCACGTGAGCGCCGGCGATGGGTTGACCAGCGCCGAAGTCCTGCACCACCACGCGCACCGACCCATCGCTATCGGGGGCGAAGCGGGTCTGCCCCACCACAACCGTCTGCTGGTCGTCCATGCGCTCCGGCAGGGTGGTGACCCACTGCAGCGCCACAAATCCAGCGACCACGGCCAGAATGATGAGCACGTGGGGCGCGGTAGCGAGCCGGCGCTTGTTTGCAACAGGGGGATGGGTATCCATGACGTTCCTCCTTTGGTGTATGATGCGGCTTACTGTGCTCTAAAGACGTCACACGCCAGGCAAAAGTTCCGCACCATGTGGCGGTTGAGGCTGCTGACCAAAGTTCAGCACGATCCGGCTGACCTCGGCTGTTCCCGCCATCAGATGATCGTTAACACGTCAAGCCAGGGCTTCTCACCGCCCCACCCCATAGGCCAGTTCGACTGTCTCCACCAGCCGCCCCCACGCGAATCGCTCCCGCATGTCGCGGGCGGCTGCACGGCCCAGCCGCTCCCGCAGCGGCGCGTCCTCCAACAACCGTACCACCGCCTCGGCGAAAGAGTCCACGTCGCCGGGGTCCACCAGCCAGCCGGTCTCGCCGTGGCGGACCATCTCCCTGTTCTGGCCCACCGCCTCGGCCACGACCGGCACCCCCGCCGCCAGCAGGTCGCGCAACTTCACCGCGCACTTGGCCCGGTTGACCAGCGTGTCGTCGAAGGGGTAGATGGCGACGTCTGCCTGGGCGAAGTAGGCGGGGAGTGTGTCAGAGGGAACCCACCCAGCGTAGAGTATATCGGCAGATGACTCAGCAGATGACAAGGGGACAAGGGGACGAGGAGACAAGGGGATGGACACGTCTCGCTGTACGGTCAGGTCGGATTGGACGGCCAAGTCAAACAGCTCTTCCTCCTCGCCAAAGAGCCCTTTGCCAACGACGAGCAATCGCGCCTCTGGGATTCGCTCGCGCACATGCTGCAACACCTCAATGACGCGGGAGACGGGGAACTCGAAGAAGCGGGTGTATAGAAGGATTACAGATTGTAAATTCGAGATTGCAGATTGCGAATTGCGAATTGCGAATTGCGAAGTCGAGACACCATTGGGGACGTAGAACACTCGCTGCTGCGGCACCCCCAGCGCCCAGACGAGGCTCTCCAGTGTGCGGCTGGCGACGGTGATTGCGTCGGCGTGGGTGAGGCCCCAGCGCTCCTGCCAGGCGAAGAACTGCCGTTGCGCCAGGGTATAGCCGCCGATCTCGTTCCAGCCGCCGGGGCCTTCCCAATCGTCGGTGTCCACGATGAGGCGGGGGCGACGCTGGCCGGGGATATGCGCCAACAGGTAGTGGGTCAGCCCGCTGTAGGCCTTGGGCTTGAAGAGATGCACCACGGCGGGACGGAGGGCCAACGCCCGGCGGGCCAGCCGGAGAGCGGTCAGCAGGTGGAAGAGGCCGGGGATGCGCGGCGGCAGGGCGATGTTCTCGATGGCAACACCATCTTCCTCCCAGCACCGACCGGCGTCCTCCGGGTTCTGCCAGGGGGGGAGGAGCAGCGTCACGGCGTGACCGCGCGCAGCCAACGCCCTTGCCATCGGCAGTGCCCGCACGCTCATTGTGCCCCGGAGCCGCAGCCCGAAGGGGCCGACCATGACGATACGCATACTCAATCCACCGTCAGCGTCTTGCTCAGGTTGCGCGGGAAGTCGGGGTCGTAGCCACGCGCCACGCTCATGCGATAGGACAACAGTTGCAGCGGCAGCGTCGCCAGGATGGGCATCAGCAAGGGGCCGGACCTGGGCAGCACGATCAAATCGTGGGCGTTAGCGCGCAGGCGCGCATCCTCCTCCGCCACCACGATCGCCCACCCGCCGCGACAGGTCACCTCGTTAATCGCGCTCACCAGCAGCCCCACGTCCTCCGGCCCGACGACGAAGAGCACCGGATAGCCATCGCTCACCGCCGAGAGTGGCCCGTGTTTGAACTCAGTAGATAGCATGCCCTCGCAGTGGGCATAGGTAATCTCCTTCAGTTTCAGCGCCCCCTCCAGCGCGACGGGGTAGGTGAGACCGTAGCCCAGGGAGTAGAGATCGTCCCGACCTTCCAGCAGCGGCAGCACCCGCTCAACCTGCGGCCCGACCTCCTCAAGCGCCTGCTGCAGGAGGTGGGGCAGTGGGTCCAGCACGGCAGTGGGCCGCTCGCCCATCCGCAGCGCCAGGTATAGGAAGGCGACCACCTGGTTGACGAAAGTCTTCGTCGCCGGCACGCTGATCTCATAGCCACAGGCCAGGGGCAGGTAGTGTTCGCTCTCGTTCATCAGGGTCGAGCCCAGGACGTTGACCAGCCCCAGAGGGATCACATCACGGGTCTCGGCCACCTCCAGCGCGTTGAGCACGTCCTTCGTCTCTCCGCTCTGGCTGACGAAGAGAGCCACGTCATCAGGGGTCAGCGCAGGGCCATACTGGGCGATGAACTGAGGGGCCAGCACAGGGATGACCGGGCGTCCCGCCAGCCGCGCCGCGTAGACTGCTCCCAGCAGGCAGGCGTGGTAACTGGTGCCGCAGCCCACGAAGTACAGGTGGCGTGCCCGCTGCATGGCCTCTGCCATCGGCGTCACGTGGGGAAAGGCCGCCAGCAGGCGCAGCAGTTCCCCCGCCATCTGCGGCTGCTCGTGGATCTCCTTGAGCATGAAGTGCGGGTAGCCCCCCTTCTCGACCACCTCCATGCTCTCAGTCACCTTCTCCACCTCTCGGACGACGAGGCTCCCGTCCTCCACCCGTCGCAGTTCCACCCGATCGGCCCACAGGACGACGATCTCGCCGTCCCGCACGCGCAGGATGCGGCGGGTCAGCGGCAAGATAGAGGGCAAGTCGGAGGAGCAGCAGGTGAAGCCTTCGCCCAGACCGACCACCAGCCCAGAGCCCTTCTTGATGGCATAGAGCGCCTCTTCGCCAACCCGCCCGATGACGAAGGCGTAATCGCCCTCCAGGTCGTCGTAGGCGCGGCGGATGGCCTCGACCATGCCGTGGCCCTGGTCCACGTAGCGCTCGACGGCGTGGACGCAGGACTCGCCGTCGTTGGTCGAGCGCACCGTCATCCCCTCAGCGATGAATTGCTGGCGCAGTTCGACGTTGTTGACGACGTTGCCGTTGTGCGCGCCCACCAGGTCGCCGTCGGAGTCCAGGTGGGGTTGGGAATTGACCTGTGAGGGCACTCCAAAGGTGGCCCAGCGCAGTTGGACGATGCCTCGCCGGCCGATCATCTCGGAGAACCTCAGCCGCGCCGCCACCTCGTCCACCTTCCCCATGTCCTTGCGCAGGTCAATCGTGCCATCGTCGCGCAGCGTGGCGCAGCCGACCGAGTCGTAGCCCCGGTAGGAAAGCCGCCGCCCGGCCTGGACGAGAATCTCACCCAGGGGTTGCTCCCATTCCACGATTATACCAAAGATGCCACACATAGGCCTCCTTATGCAGAAAACGTATCATCTCAATATGTAGGGGCGCACCCTTGTGGTCGCCCTCTGAGGCAGGGGGCGCCCTCTGGGGCAGGGGCAGCCCTCTGGGGCAGGCGCAAGGCCTGCCCCTACTCGACGGTAACGGACTTCGCCAGGTTTCGCGGCTGGTCTACATCGCAGCCCCGCCGCACCGCCAGGTGATAGGCCAACAGTTGCAGCGGCACGACGTTGACCACCGGCGAGAGCAGCCACGGCGCTAGGGGGGCGTAGAGCACGTGGTCGGCCTTGGCCGCGATGCCGGTATCCCCCTCCGTCGCCAGCGCGACGACGATGCCACCCCGCGCCTTGACCTGCTCAATCTGGCTGAGCATCTTATCGTAGACGTGGTCGCGCACGGCGATGGCGACGACCGGCATGGCCTCATCAATCAGCGCGATGGGACCGTGCTTCATCTCCCCGGCCGGGTAGCCCTCGGCGTGGATGTAGGAAATCTCCTTCAGTTTGAGCGCCCCTTCCAGGGCGATGGGATAGTTGATGCCCCGGCCCAGGTACAGGAAGTGCTCCCGGTCGTAGAACTTGTTCGCCAGCCGTTCATACTCGTCGCCGTGGTCCAACACACGCCCCACCAGGTCGGGGAGATACGCCAGGTGGTCCACCGCCTCTCGCAGTCGTGCGCCGGTCAGGGTGCCACGCAACTCTCCCAGGTAGATGCCCAGCAGGTAGAGGTCCACCAGGCTGGCAGTGAACGCTTTGGTCGAAGCCACGCCGATCTCCGGGCCGGCGTGCATCAGGATGGTGCCGTCGGAGACGCGCATCGCCTGGCTGCCGATGACGTTAACGATGGTCCACAACCGCGCACCCTTCTTTCGCGCCTCCTCCATCGCCGCCAACGTGTCCACCGTCTCGCCGCTCTGGGTGATAGCCAGCACGGCGGTATTGCCGTTGACGATGGGATCACGGTAGCGGAACTCGGAGCCGTAGTCCACCTCGACCGGCACGCGGGCCAGCGCCTCGAGGACGAACTTGCCAACCAGCCCGGCATAGGATGAGGTGCCACAGGCGACGATGATCACTTTCTCCAGCGCCCGGGCCTCCTCCGGCGTCAACTCCAGATCCTCCAGCCGCACTCGGCCAGCCCCAAAGTCGGCCCGCCCGCGAATGGTATCGGTGATCGAGCGCGCCTGCTCATAGATCTCTTTCTGCATAAAGTGACGATACGGCCCCTTAACCGCCGCCACGGGGTCCCAGGGGACGACGTGCACTTCCACCGCCACCGGCTCCCCGGTCAGTGTGGTCACACGTGTCCCGTTCCGAGTCACCACCGCCAACTGCCGGTCCTCGAGGAAGATCATATCGCGAGTGTGTTCCAGGATGGCCGGGATGTCGGAGGCGACGAACATCTCCCCCTCCCCCATCCCGATGGTGAGGCCCCCGGCGTTGCCGAGGCGGGCCGCCACCAGCCGGTCGGGCTCGCGGCTGCTGAGGAAGACGAACGCGCTGGCCCCCTTCACCCGAGCCAGTGCCCGGCGCACCGCCGTCTCCAGGTCAGCCCCGCCCGCGAGGTACCCTTCGACCAGGTGCACCACCACCTCGGTGTCGGTCTCCGAGGCGAAGTGCCGTCCCTCGGCCTCCAGTTCCTGCCGCAGCGCCAGGAAATTCTCGATGATGCCGTTGTGGACGACGGCGACTTCGCCAGCAGCGCCGACGTGGGGGTGGGCGTTACGGCGGCTGGGCTCGCCGTGGGTGGCCCAGCGGGTGTGGCCGATGCCGGCCCGCCCGCTCACCGGCTCAGCGGTCACCAATTCCACCAGGCGGGCCAGTTTGCCGACCTCGCGCCGCACACCGATGGTGCCGTCTGCCTGCACGACCGCCAGCCCGGCCGAGTCGTAGCCCCGGTACTCCAGCCGTTTCAGGCCCTCAAGGATGATAGGGGTCGCGTCACGCGGCCCCACGTAGCCTACGATGCCGCACATGGGTTCACCTCCCGATTACCCCGGATGGGGAAATACACGATACACGGCACATTCCCCTCCATTATCGTGTATTTCTTTATCCGGGGCTATCTCGCCGCCACGTTGGCCGCCACCAGGATGGGGTCCCACACCGGTGCAAAGGGCGGCGAGTAACTCAAATCCAGCCGTTGCAGGTCGGTCACGGTCAGCCGATGATGAAGCGCCGTCGCCAGCACGTCTATGCGCTTGGCCACCCCGCGTCGCCCAGCGATCTGCCCACCCAGCAGCCGCCCGGTCTCCTCATCCACCACCAGTTTGACGTGGATGGGCGACGCGCCTGGGAAATAGCGCGAGGCATCCATGGCCTCGATCATCGGTGCGCGCACGGCGTATCCCAAAGACTGGGCCTGAACCGCTGTGAGCCCGGTGCGGGCCACCGCCAGATCGAACGCCCGCACAACCATCGTGCCCACCACCCCGCCAAAGGTCGCCTCACCTCCAGCGGCGTTCGTCCCGGCCACGCGCCCCTGTTTGTTGGCCGTGCTGCCCAGCGGGATGTAGGCCGGTTCGCCGGTGACCAGGTGAAACGCTTCAGCGCAATCGCCCGCCGCGTACACGTCGGGCAGATTGGTGCGCATGTGGCTGTCGGTGGCGATGGCCCCCGTCGCACCCAGGGCCACCCCCGCCGCCCGCGCCAGCGTCACCTCGGGCCGCGCGCCGATTCCCAACAGCGCCACGTCGCACGGATAGCGTCCGTCCTCGTCCTCGTTCTCAACGACCACTGCCTCCACCCGGCGGCGGCCCTCGAAGCCGGTGGGTTTACCCTGCACCACCTCCACCCCCTGGCGTGCAAGTTCTTCCTCCACCAACTCGCGCACATCGTCGTCGAGCGCGGTACGCATCACCTTGCCGGAGCGGATCACCATCCTGACTTCCAACCCCAGCCGCCGGAAGGTTTCGGCCATCTCCACGCCGACGTAGCCGCCGCCGAGGACGAGTGCCCGCTGCGGCCTGTGTTCCCCGTGCTCCCTGTGCTCGACGAGGAAGCGCCGGATGGCTCTCCCTTCTTCCAACGAGCGCAGCACAAAAACCCCCTCCAGGTCGAGGCCGGGCAGGGGAGGCTGCGCCGGGCGCGCACCGGTGGCGATGACCAGCCTGTCGTACCCCTGCGTGAACTCACGCTTTCCTTCCAGGTCACGCACGGTCACCGTCCGCGCGTCGGGGTCAACAGCCGTCACCTCGTGGCGGACATGCACCTCCACGCCCTGTTTCGCCATCTGCTCCGAGGTGCGCGCGAGGAGACTGCGATAGTCGCTGATGTCCCCGGCGATGAAATAGGGCATCCCGCAGGCCGCATACGAGATATACGGGCTTTTCTCGTAGACGACGGCTTCCATCTCGCGGTTCACGCGCTTCGCCTTGGCGGCAGCGCTCATCCCCGCCGCCACTCCGCCGATGACGATCAGGCGTTTTCCCATGATCACTCCTTTCAACAGCCGCCGATTGAAATCGCGGCTTGGGGGCGCTTCGCACCGGCCGACGCCCGGCCGCAGGCCCTCTGCCACACACTTCAGTGTGACGGCCTCCGCCCGCCACACTTGCCGCCGATTGAAATCGCGGCTTGAGGGCGCTTCGCGCCGGCCGACCACCTGCGTGGTCGGGTCAGCGTCGGCGCAGGCCGACGCCCGGCCGCAGGCCCTCCCACTGCACACTTCAGTGTGACGGCCCCCGCCCCCGCCCGCCACACCCCACCCTTTGCCGCCGATTGAAATCGCGGCTGGGGGGCGCTTCGCGCCGGCCGACCACCAGCGTGGTCGGCTGACTCACGTGTCCGCTTCAACGACCTCAAATGTCTCCTCAAGTTCCGCCCACAGGCTGCCCGCTTCGTGGTGCTCCTTCTGTCGCTTCACGTAGTGGATAATCTTGGGCAAGTCCCACC
>DAOUEC010000161.1:0-10879 GCA_034430655.1 Anaerolineae bacterium | reverse complement strand
AAGTCTCCGAGACTTCGGAAGTCTGGACTGGCTCACTGGTGAAAATCGTCACGCCGTCGCGGTCCACCTGCAAGATACCCGCCTCCAGGTCCAGCGCGTGCTCGCCCGACCCGTCGGCGTAGCGCAGCGGGGCGGTGACCGTCTCGGCCAGGAGCGGCGCGTGACCAGGATAGACGCTGATGCCGCCGCCGTCGGCCAGGCGGGCCTGCACCCAGGTCGCTTCCTCTACCTCGAGCAATGTCTTAGCCGGCGTTAACACCATCAGACGTAGCGGCTTAATCACCTCTCGTCCCCTTGTCTCCTTGTCTCCCTTTCGCTCTGCCCACGACCTCATCAATCGTGCCGACCATATAAAACGCCTGCTCCGGCAGGTCGTCGTGGCGGCCTTCTAGAATCTCACGGAAACCGCACAATGTCTCGGCCAGCGGCACGTAGCGGCCGGGCAGCCCGGTGAATGGCTCAGAGACGGAGAATGGCTGCGTGAGGAAGCGTTGCACCCGCCGCGCCCGGTTGACCGCCAGACGGTCCTCTGTGCTCAGTTCTTCCATTCCCAGGATAGCGATCACGTCCTGTAGTTCCTGGTAGCGGGCCAGCAGCGCCCGCACCTCCGTGGCGATGGCGTAGTGTTCCTCCCCCACGCCGGTGGGCGTGAGCAACGTGCTGTTGGATTCCAGCGGGTCAATAGCCGGGTAGAGGCCCAGGCTGGCCTGGCGGCGCGAAAGAATGGTCGCCGCGTCCAGGTGGGCAAAGGTCGCCACGACTGCTGGGTCGGTCAGGTCGTCGGCTGGCACGTAGACCGCCTGCACGGAGGTGACGCTGCCACGACTGGTGGTGGTGATGCGCTCCTGCAGTTCGCCCATCTCGCTTTCCAGCGTGGGCTGGTAGCCCACGGCGCTGGGCAACCGTCCCAGCAGCGCCGACACCTCCGCGCCAGCCTGGATGTAGCGGAAGATGTTGTCAATGAACACCAGCACCGGACGTCGTTCGTGGTCGCGGAAGTACTCGGCCATCGTCAGTGCAGTGAGCGCCACCCGCAGCCGCGCTCCTGGCGGTTCGTTCATCTGCCCGAAGACCAGGACGGTGCTATCGAGTACCCCGCTGCGCTGCATCTCCAGCCACAGTTCGTTGCCCTCGCGGCTGCGCTCGCCCACGCCAGCGAAGACCACTAGCCCTGCGTGCTCGCGGATGGTGTGGCGCATGAGTTCGATCATCAGCATCGTCTTGCCCACTCCCGCGCCACCGAAAAGGCCGATCTTGCCGCCGCGTGGGTAGGGGGTCAGCAGGTCAATGGCCTTGATGCCGGTGACGAACGGCTCAACCACTATCCGTTGCTCGCGCAGTGGCGGTGACGCAGTGTGGATCGGGTGCCACTCTGTCCCCCTGGGCGCGGGTCGTCCGTCAATGGGCTGGCCCAGGACGTTGAACATGCGCCCCAGGGTCGCCCGGCCCACCGGGACGCGGATGGGGTGGCCGGTGTCTAGCACCGGCAGCCCCCGGCGGAGGCCGGCCGTGCTGCCCATAGCAATTGCCCGCACTGTGCGGGGGTCGATGTGCTCCTGCACTTCAATGGCCAGTTCCGGTCCATCGTCACGCTGGATCAGCAGACTGTTGTGGATGCTGGGCAGGTCGCCGGAGGCGAACTCTGCGTCTACCACCACGCCGGCCACGCGCGCTACGGTTCCGGTTCTGGACAACTCTTCGCTCCTTGGAATTGCATCAGTGTGTATTATACCATAACGGGGCTGAACGGCGTAGCCAGGTCCAGCCCCGTGCACGGAGATTCCTCGACTCGCTACGCTCGCTCGGAATGACGCATTATGTTTTCCCTCACACCCCACGGCCCAGGATCACAGCGCCCCGCCCGGCTCCCCGACGACGGTCCGGCTCGGCGGGCGTTTCCTCTTCCTCCTCCTCCGTCCCCACCAGCGCCAGCAGTGCCTCCACCTCGTCCAGGTGCAGCCCGAACTGCTCGGCGCGCTCGAGCACTGCCTGTGCCAGGGACCGGGTCACTTGCGCCTTGAGTTCCTGCGGGGACTGAAACGCCGTCCACTCCACGTCCGACTGGCGCAGCAGCATCTGGGCCGAGGGGCTGTAGAGCACGCGCTTGCGATAGGCCAGCAATGGCTTGCCCGTGCCCCGCGCCTGCCGCCACTCGGCGCCCATTGGAGCAGCAAAGTCGGCCCCCAGCACCACCAGGTACAGGTCGCAGCGCTCGACGAAGGCCAACGGTCCGCGGGCGTCCTCGTCCGCCCTGGGGGTGTGCTTGATCTCCCAGCCCACCGACACGGGCAACTCGGCCACCGCCTGGCCCAGCGCCTCCCGTTCCGGCATCAGATCGGGGCTGCTGCTCACGAATAATCGGATCGGTCTGGCCATTGCTCGTGTTTCTCCCAACCAATTTGATGCGCGCAGAGTCTACCACCTCTCACAGCAAAGGACAAGGGCGCACTTGTGCGCTCGGCGCGCCCTGCGTCACCCTGGTCAGACTGGCCTGCTTCTGTTGTTATCCTTTCCCTCTTGCACTGCACCTCCCGACCTCGCTTCTGGCAGCTAACGAGCGCAACTCCTGTCCCATACAAGCACCACCGGCTTCCTTTTCGTGGTCTTGACAAAAGAACAATTGTTCGTTATAATGTGTACAAAGTTATCCAAATTGGATAGAATGATGAGGAGACTATGACAACCAAAACAATTGGCTCCACTGAAGCTCAGAACAACTTTGGCCGGTTGCTAGACGATGTGGCACAGAACCGTACACGCTACATCGTGAAACGCTTTGGTTCACCTACAGCCGTGATCATCTCGCTGCCAGACTTCCGGCGATTATTGGTCCAGGAGAGCACCGGCCCCCGCATCTTGCGGGAAGCACAACCTGACTATGTGTTGGGTGAAGTACAGGAGTCTGGTACAGTTCACGATCTGGTTGCACTGCCCGAGATGCATGAGCGCGACAATGAGGCTTGTAATGACTGACCAGCCCACTCAGTTGGCGTTTGATTTCGTGGAGCCAATGCCCCTACTCAACCAGCAGGTGCCGGTGAAGCAGCGCGCGCGACTATTCGCTCAGCAATTGCCCTACCGTGCTCGCCCGTATGCTAAGCGCAATTGGGGCCATCCCCTGCACTCGCTTTGTTCCTACCAGGGTAAGCTGAAGCCTGCCATCGCTCATTTCCTGGTCAAAATATTCACTCGGCCTGGTGAGCGGGTACTTGATCCGTTCTCTGGCGTGGGTACCATTCCCTTCGAGGCAGGTTTACAAGGTCGCGTGGGCATTGGTGGGGACATCAATCCAATTGCTTATCATAGCACCTTGGCAAAAGTGCGGCGAGTAGATGCGGACAGGGTTGAACAGATACTGAATGAGTTGGTAGAGTTCCTCAATGATTATGTGTTGCCACCGAGAGTGGCAGAGTCGGTGCAGATTAGCGTCAATCGCCCCATTCAGGAATACTACCATCCTGATACTTTCATTGAGATACTGAAGGCACGTGAGTTCTTCAGGCAGTGGGCCCATGAGCACAGCCCAGAGATTTCGTTCGTGATGGCCTGTCTGCTCCATATTTTGCACGGCAATCGGCCTTACGCGCTTAGTCGACGGTCGCATGGCATTACCCCATTTGCGCCAACGGGCCCATTTGTTTACAAATCCCTTATGACTTCACTGCGCGATAAGGTGCGCCGAATGTTGGCTGAACCCCTGCCAGATACGTTTGTCGAGGGCGATGCTCATCACGCGTCGATCTTCGACCTGGCGCTTGACAAACGGGTAGATGTGATCATCACTTCGCCGCCCTTTATCCAGAGCACGCGCTTCTATTCTAGCAATTGGATTCGGCTGTGGTTTTGTGGGTGGGACTGGGAAGACCAGGTGGCAATGAAAGATCAGTTTCTCGAGGAGAAGCAGCGCAAGGACATCGGCATCTACGCTGATGTGCTGCGGGCTTTCGACCGATTGATCAAGCCGGCAGGTTTGTGTATCATGCATCTGGGCGCTACCAGGGGCCGTCGAATGGGCGAAGAAATCTTGCCTTACGTGAGCGTCAACGGTTTTGAGTTCATTGGATTGGAGAGCGAGAACGTTGAGGACTGTGAGTCGCACGGCGTATGCGACCAGGGTAGCACTGTGCGACACCAGTTTCTATTTCTCCGGCGGCGGGCTAGTCGGGATACAGGCAGCGGGCTGTACCTCCCGCAGTGATTTGACTAACGAAAGTGCGCAACTCCTCAAATTCTTCTCCGTTTTCGATCAATGCCCCTAATTCATAATTACCGGTCAACCCTCCATACTGGGTGAAGTTCTGAGAGCCGAACAGTACCCGCCTCCAGTCTACGATCACTAATTTAGCGTGAACCCGTCTGTTCTCGTACCACACAATACGGTTACGGATAGACGGGTCTTTAGTTCGCTCTATCTCCCGCAGTTCGTTGATGGCCTCATTTATGTACTGGCGTTGGCGATTGGTGATGCTATGTCCTCCATATCGGGTAACGATAGTCAGGCGACGCGAGTTGAAGACACAACGACGCACCAGGTTCTCAATGATGAATACGTCCACGAAGGGAGAGATGGCAACCATCTCTTGGAAATCGGAGTCGGCGAGGGCCTGAAAGTACTCCAGAAAGTCGCTGCGCTCCGCCTCAGGGGATGTGATGATGGGAAAAGTGATCTGCATCCTCGACTCCTATGGAAGATCATACTCGAAGTGGAACAGTGGAGTTCTCTCGGCCAGCCAGCCTTCTTTCGATGGAATTGGGTGAATGCTGAGAACGGTTAGCCTGCTGCACATAGCCTGGGGCAGTTCGGCATCGGGCACTGGTTCATGAGCGGCCAGTCGTGCAATGATCGAAGCCAGTTCCAATGCTTCGTGCTGCGATTCGGCCAGTGACTGGAGATCCGCGAACCATACCGGGTTTCGAGTATCAGCCTCGGCCAATAACCTCTCACCTATCGGCGTTAGATAGACCTCCTGGTACTTTGTGGGGGGCGTTCTCCTGCCCGCCTTTTCATACTCCTGCTGCGTAGCAGACCAATGGGATGGTTGACGGGCGACGGTGTCTACCAGCCCCACTTTCTCAGCGAAGATCAGAAAGCACCATGCCTCGTTAGCAGCGTTGCGGCACTTCTGCTTGAAGGTAATCGGGTCGGAGAACTCTGTGGCCAACTCTGCTTCGACCTCTTGGTGAAGCGCGCGGAAATGGGCTTCGTAGTCAATAGCACCACCCGACCGAGACTGGATATGGGCGTCTATCTGGGCCTTGAGGGATGCCTCCGTGATCGGATCAATCTTCTGCGGCGGATAGAAGCGTAGAACAGACAGCACAATATCATCAGTGTTGAGGATTACCCCAGCATCCTTGGCTTGTCTGAGTGCATAGAGTAACATCACGTAGGGCCGGATACGATAGTGAGCGTAACTGGCCTGTTTCTGTCCTGACCGGTAGCGGTATGTCCTGACCTGCGGGCAGGCCAGTTTGACCTCGACGCCATACTGTCGCAGCAGTTCGTTGGGGTTGGTGCCCCCTTCGACTTGCTGGACGTATCGGATCATGCGCTGGGTGACAATACCGTCGGCGCGAGCCAACCCCAGATACTTCATAAAGACTCGCTTCTCGCGGATATAGGCGGCTGCTCCCGTCAAGTCTAACGCTCGGTCGGGGCGGTAATCGCCCCGGGCGATACCTGCAACGCTCATTCGGGCATCGAACTCCTCGCCATGCAGTTCCCTCGTCAGCAGGTTGGTGACGGCGTCGCGGTGGTCATCAATCCAACTATACATCTTGGTCAAGGCTACACCGAAGCAACGTAAGTGCAAGGCAAAGCCACGACCAGAGACATCCCGTACCTGGTGGCGATCGCGACGTTTGGCAATCATCATCGTCTACTCCTTTGTGTAGGTCAGTATGCTCTCGTGGAGTTCCATCCCACCCCGTGAACGGCGCGTGCGGACGACGCAAGTCTCGTCCAGCCGCAAACCGGCGGTCTGTCCAATTTCACTCAGTAGTCTGTCTGTCGGCACGTGTATCCCGGAGAAAGCCGAATCCCCCACCACGATAGTTGCCTTGCCGCCTGGCTTGAGCACCCGCCAGAGTTCGGTGAATACTGTGAACATGTCCTCAAAGTAGCCTACGACCATCAACGGAATCCGGCGGTCGTAGGCGACCGGTCCAAGCGAGCGCACGATCTCTTCTACGGAGGCGAACGAACTCTTATTCTTAGTCTCTTGTGAAGCCCGGACAGTGTTGATACCCGCTGTGAGCAGGCTACCGTGCAGTTCGCTCATCTGTTCTTCGCAGCGCAGATAATCCAGGATCCAAAGTTCAAGTTTGGTATTGCGAATGTAGTTAGTACCATTCAGGTAGGGTGGAGAGGTGATTACAATGTCAACGCTTCTGGTGTCCAGTGGCATAGCACGCGCGTCGGTCAACAGGTTGTGTGCAGTTCCGAGCCCCTGGATGGGAAAGCGGTGAATGTCTTCACTCATCATTGCTAGCACATCGCTAAAGCGCTTGAAGACCGGCGCATCTTCCTGTCGCTTGCGCCGAAAGCGCAGGTCGGCACGGCGCGTCATATTAGAGACGTCTACTAAAATGGCGGCGAGAGCCAGACGTAGCAGACGTGCCAACGGTTCATCGTCTTCGGCGACGGTCCGGATGTAGTGTTTGAGATAGGCAATCTTCTGTAGTACTGGCAACGCGAAGTAATCCTTGTTGAGGAAGACAGGAGAAATCTCCTCAGCGGGGTCCATTTCGGGGGGCGGCTGCATCTGC
Organism: Anaerolineae bacterium; assembly: GCA_034430655.1. Taxonomy (GTDB): domain Bacteria; phylum Chloroflexota; class Anaerolineae; order B4-G1; family B4-G1; genus JAUWNP01. Next base: position 4,111 of record DAOUEC010000161.1, on the reverse strand, counting down.
ATTAGCAGGAAGTGGTCGGCCAGTGCTACTAAGTCGAGGGAGCCTTGCTGGACGCGCGCAGCGATGGTCGGCAACGTGTTGGTCTTGACGTCGGCAACAAATTGCATCACAGGGTTAACGTCAAGCCCTATAGCATCTAACCCGCGCTGGAACACTTCAAAAGGGGTCGTTCCACAGCCGGAGAATGGGTCCAGTACAATGCCGTGCCTTACGTTGCACTCATCCAGCACGCGGGCAACGAAGCGGCCAGAGAAGCCCTCCAGGTAGGGATACCAGCGATGAACGGGGTCGCTCTTGTTGGGTTGAAATGTTACTGATAGGTCCTCTGAGAGTGTGACTTGAACCATAACCTAATTCTACCTCTTCGCCGCATTCTCAACAAATCACCTCCCGCAACCGCCCCCACGCCGTCTCCTCCAGGTCGGCTATCTCCATCATCGGGGCCGTCGTCTCCGCAAGCACGGCAACCGGATCTTTAACCTCCGATCCCCGCTTGAAGATTTCCGCGATCTCTTGCCACCTATCACCGATGCGCCAGAACTCGTCGGCACTTTCGTTCAGGCGCGCGTCTCCCGTGATCTCGGCAGCCTCGCGCAGGAAGCGGCTGAACATGTAGCGGAACAGCCCTCCGCCCGTGCCACCCTCTGCGTCAATAAAGATATAGGCATTGAACAGCGTAAAGCGTAGCGCCTTCTCATCCATCAGGTCAGGCCACTTGAGCGCGCGCCGGGCCGCCTTGCGGATGCCCTTGACGCCGATGTTGCTGATGGGCGGCTCCAGCATTCCTTTTGTCTGTTCGGCGATGGCCTCTCGCACCTCGCCGGCGGTGGGCTGGCGCTTCTGGCTAAAGTCGAAGGTGTACCACTTGTGTTTGGGCGGGAAGGGCTTGTGGGTGGAGCCACGCGCCTTCTCCAGGTCCTCCATCGAAACCGGGTGCAATTCCTCGTCCCGGTCAGCGATGAGCACCTGGTGTGTCTCTGCATCATACCCGCAAACCACCACCGCGTGCCCGCCGAAGTGATACTCTTTGTCGCCAAAGTCGAAGTAGGGCAGGAATCCCATGTCGCACTGGATCATCACCGGCTGGCCCGCGCCGAGCATCGCAAGCAGCGTCTGCTCCGCCTTGCGCGCACTGGAGGTAGTGTACGACTCGACCACCACGCCGGTGCGCCTACTGGCGGTCTTCTCCAACCCTTCTTCGCCCGGCCGACTCACGTTGCCTCGCCCGCCCATGAAGGGAGTCTGCCCCTTGAAGTGCCAGTAGCTGAAACTTACCCCTGCGCCTATTCCCAGCAGCATGTCCTCGCTGACGTCGTGGTCGTTGTGGATGTAGACGTGGCGCATTGAGCCAGTGACGCAGTGATGTGTCTCCAGCGACTTGAAGCCTTCCAATGGTTTGAGTGTCATTGCCGTTCCTCCAGTTGTGACATAAACTGCGTGATCCACTCCATCTCAGCCCGGATCATCGTCACGCTGTGGTCGAACATCGCGTCCACAAAGTAAGGTAGGGGGCACTGGCTCTCCCGGCGGGCCTGCACGTGCTCCAGCCGGGCGACCAGAGCGTCGTGGTACTTCCGTAACGCCGCCAGTGCCTCGGCGGGCGGAATGCCGGGGAGACCAGCGAGCCCCAACTGCAGGGGTGGGTAACAGCGGCAGGGCACGGAGAGCGCGTCGAGCACACCAGCGTGCCGCGCCTCCACCCCAGCCGGCGTGAGGTGGTAGACCTTGTGTGCCGGGCCGCGCTCGGCTTCCTCCAGTTGCCCTGCGATCAGCCCCGCCCGCTCCAATTTTCTGAGCAGGTAGTAGATGGAGGAGAAGCCGATCTCTGTCCACTCTCGCATCCCGCGCTCCTCGATCACCTGCTGGATCGCGTAGCCGTGGCGGGGCCGCTCGGCGATGAGGCTCAGAATAGCCAGTTCCGCGTTAGTCATCATGCTCGCCTTTACTATAGCAGTAGAATAGTCTAATACTAGAATATCATATTCTGAGTGATTTGTCAAGACCAAGAGAATAAGTGATCTCCCACACTCCCATACTCCCACACTCCCACGCAGCCTCTTTCCAGATCTCCACTATCCTTCCATCGAATCTTCATAATTCCTCCACAAGACTCTTGTAAACTGATGGCAAACTTTACAGGAGGAAACGTATGAGCAAGAAATGGTGGATCGTCATAGCAGTCGTCGTCGTGGTCGGAGGGCTGGGCTTTGCTGGCTACTGGTATATCGCTGGCCAGCGGCAGGCCGTGGCTGAGGCCCAGGCATCAATGGAGACGGCCGTCGTGGAGCGGGGCATGCTGCGGGTGACGGTTGACGCCGGCGGCAGCCTGGCGCCGAACGATGAGGTGGCACTGGCGTTCCTTTCGAGCGGGCGCGTGGCCGGGGTGCTGGTGGAGGTTGGGGACGTGGTGGAAGCGGGCGACGTGCTGGCCTGGTTGGACGACGCCGATGCCCGCGAAGCGGTCGCTGAGGCCGAGGCGCAGATCCGTCAGGCGGAGATCAACCTGGCGACGGCGCAGATCAATGCGGAGGCGGGATTGGCGCAGGCGGAACTGGAGTCGGCCCAGACGGCATACGACGAAGCATTCGCTCTCGCTGCGCGCATCGGCGATCAGCTCACGTCGGCTCGTGTCAACCTGGAACAGGCTCGGGACCGCCTTGCCGACGCCCAGGAGGACTACGACACCGCGTGGGACCCGGCCCGCGATTGGGAACTGAACGTCAGGCGGATGAAGACCGCTCTAGAGAACGAACGTGAGGCGACCGAGAAGGCGCTGGAAGAGGCCCAGTATAACCTGGAAGTCGCGCAGGCGAGCTACAACCTGGAAGTCACCGGCATTAGCGAGCGCGAGGTGCAAGATGCCTGGACAAAGGTGCTCAACGCGCAGGTAGCCCTGGAGAGCGAGCCGCTCAATCTGGAAGAGTTGGAACTCTCGCTCTCTCAGGCTCAATTGAAGCGGGTCTCGGCGCAGCGGGCGTTGGAGGAGACGGTGTTGACCGCGCCGGTGGGTGGCACCGTCACTGTGCTGACCGTCCACGAGGGCGAGATGGCGAGCGCCGGACAGACCGCCGTCGTGCTGAGTGAACTGGCGATGCTGGTCGTGGAGATCAACCTCGACGAGACGGACATCGCGCAGGTGAGCGTGGGGCAAGAGGTCGTCGTGACTTTGGATGCTTTCCCCAATGTCGAATTGAGCGGTGAAGTGACCGAGATCGCGCCGGTGGCGGAGACCCAATCGGGCGTGGTGCTCTACCCGGTGACCGTGCAACTTTCGCCAACCACACTCCCTGCGCGCGCCGGAATGACGGCCGACGTGGAGATCACCACGGCCAGCCAGGAGAACGCGCTGATCATCCCGTTGCGCGCCGTCCATGCCGAGGATGGGTACACCTATGTAGACCGGATGGGCGATGATCGGATTGAGCGGGTGGAAGTGGAATTGGGAATGATGACCGATACCGAGGTCGAGATCACCAGCGGCCTGGAGGAAGGGGATGTAGTCAGCGTCGTTGCCTTGTCTTCCCAGAACGCTGGCGGTGGGCAGCCCGGCGTCGGCTTTGGGCCGGGACGGTTCTTGGGCGGAGGGCATTGATATGATTGAGATAGAGAACGTCACCAAGGTTTACCTTATGGGCGAAGTAGAGGTCCACGCCCTGCGCGGAGTATCGTTGCAGATCGAGCAAGGGGAGTGGATGGCGATTATGGGGCCTTCCGGCTCCGGCAAATCCACGCTGATGCACGTCATCGGTTGCCTGGACACACCGACCTCGGGTGTCTACCGGCTGGACGGCGTCGAGGTGGGCGGCATGGACGAGAACCAACTGGCGGCCATTCGCAACCAGCAGATCGGCTTCATCTTCCAGACCTTCAATCTATTGGCCCGCACCAGCGCGCTGAAGCAGGTGATGCTGCCCATGCAGTACTTTCGAAATGGGGCGCGGATACCGGCATCCGAGCGGGAGCGACGGGCGCGAGAGGCGCTGGAGATGGTGGGGCTGGGGGACCGGATGGACCACCAGCCGACCGAGTTATCCGGCGGGGAGCAGCAGCGGGTGGCCATCGCTCGTGCTCTGGTCAACAACCCAGCCATCATCATGGCGGATGAGCCGAC